>JAJRXT010000052.1 GCA_024276125.1 bacterium | reverse complement strand
CTGACTGTTAGCCAACACCTTGGTCAACGCCGCAGTAAGCGTAGTCTTACCATGATCCACGTGCCCTATAGTACCTACATTCAAATGAGGCTTGGTACGCTCAAATTTCTCCTTCGCCATTTATAACCCCTCCTAATTGCTGCTTTTTTATAGAATTTATAATAATAATTTATTAACTTACCTTAACGTGGAGCCCACGAGCGGATTTGAACCGCTGACCTCTTCCTTACCAAGGAAGTGCTCCACCTCCTGAGCTACGTGGGCTAAGCCCTCATCTCTACCGCTATGGAGCGGGAAACGGGGGTCGAACCCGCAACCCTCAGCTTGGAAGGCTGATGCTCTAGCCAATTGAGCTATTCCCGCTTAGTTCATAGGCATCCTTATACCTAATAATAACCCTATTTTTCCGACTTACCCTAGTTTCCTTAAAATATCTTTCAGATATCTATTTTCTAATTTTAGGGTTATTTCTCTCTCAAAACCATTCATCCGAGCCTTTAACCCCGCTATCTCCTGGAAAATTTGTAAATCTGCTTGGTGCAATTCACTTATTTCATTTCCTAACTTATTATTAATTTGCCTCATTTGCTCAATATCTTTTTTTAAAAGCTCTAAATTGGGCAAGAGCACTCTTTCCACCAACTTTAAGAAATTAGAAGCCATATTCTTTTATCTTTTATTTTATTTTATTTACCTTAGCCTCATGCTCCTCAAAATCCTTTTTTATACCTTCTGCCAGTTCATGTATACAATTCATCTCCCGCACTATTTTTTCGCAGGCTGTCTTTACGGCCGCCTCATCCTCCTCAAGCTCTTCTTGGGCAAAGCTTTCCGACCGGCTTAATTTCAGTTCTTTTAATAAACCAATTAATTCTTTTAATAAACCGACAAGTTCTTCCTTTTGCTCAGCCGCTTCACTTTTTACCGTTGTTTCCCCAAAAGTAGAATCCACCGCAGGAAAACACACCTTTTCCTTAAGAGCTTCCAAAGCTTTAGCTGCAACAGCCTCAGAAATATCTACCTCCCTGGCCATTTCCTTTACCAAATCTGACGTGGTCACAAAACACCTTCCCAAGCAAAACACGCAGGTTAAAGCAATGCTGCATTGGCTATTATTTTTAATGGTGGAGGGGGGAGGATTCGAACCTCCGAAGGCTTCGCCGACAGATTTACAGTCTGTTCCCTTTGGCCACTCGGGAACCCCTCCATATTCTATTACATTTACAATAAAAAAACCTACTCGCTCATACTGCCACACAAAGCTGGAGCTGGCGATGGGATTCGAACCCGCGACCTGCTGATTACAAATCAGCTGCTCTGCCAACTGAGCTACGCCAGCTTACCTACTTATAAATACAGGCAGTTCATACAACTTATTAAAGAAAAACCGTCCCCCCTACCGCCTCAACAGGTGGAAGTAAGGAATAATTTAGGATCAAATTTAAAATCCCTAAATATATTTTTTTGATACTATTTATAGGTATATTAACCTGTTTAGCTAAAATTATTCTTTCTTAAGCCCTTAATGAATAGAGCGCAATTACCCCTCTAATCAAAGCAAACATTGTATTCGTTTAATCGGCAAAAATCAAGGCTTATATTTAACCGCTACAAATCATATACATCATCTATCAAGCTAAAACTTATCATAGCTCTGCTAATCTCTTAATATCGGCTATTTACTATGCCTGCACCCTGCTTACAGCAAATGATACAGAAAAAAACATTACGAAGAATTTTTAAAGAAACTGTATTAACCTGAGTTCGATATAAAACTCATTGATTTTATTAAACTATAGGGGCTTACGGCGTGGGTCTGTGACCCTGTCCTAAGCCCATGATTCTGCAATGCTGTTGACTTAAGGTAGCTGTCATTCTGAATGAAGCGGAGCACAATGAAGAATCTGCCAGCGTAGGCTATAGATTCTTCGGCCTACGGCCTCAGAATGACAGGCTGGGAAAAGTCTTTTAAGCACAACATCCTATTGGTACAATTTGTATTTTTAAGTTTTTTGCTTGGAAGCATAAAATATCTATAATTCCAACAAGATACACATTGCGTTTAAAATTAACTCCCGAATTATTCGGGTTAAATCCTATAATAAATTAACCTATCATAAGATTTAAGATTACTATTGTCAAGCTATTTATTTGACCCCGACTAAAATTCAAGGCTTATCTCAGGGGGATGTTTTACAGTCAACATTACCGGACAATTATGTAATAATTTGTTTAACTCATTACGCTTGCCATCAGACAACGCCTCGGCCAACTCTATTTTAAGTGTAACCGATTCAATTTTACGCGGAGTTAAAGACATCTTTTTTTGAGCCGATATTTTCAAGCCCTTTGTTGATAAACCATGCTGGCTAAGCCAGCCGGCCATGGTAATACCCACACAGGTCGCCAGCGATACAGTGTATAACTCTGTAGGCATCATCCCCAAATCATCGCCGCCTTTTTCCGCCGGCACGTCAATCATCACCTCGTGCCCCCTGCTTACCGCTTTAAAAGATTTTTTATCCTTCCAGACTATCTCCAGCATATGTAAGTCCTTTCTTTAAATATGTTGCGGCTCAAGACAAACCAAAACATAAATTTAACCTACCCAAGTAATTCATTCAATTTATCCTGCGCCAAAATTTTCTTCTCAAGCGCCAGTTCATATATATTTTTACCCGTCATCTCAGCCTCTTTTGCCAAAACAGCAGCCTTTTTATACCCGATATATGGATTTAATACAGTAGCCAGCCCCACGCTTTCTTTCATATATTGCGCACAGCGCTTGCGATTAGCCGTTATCCCCTTAACACAGCGTGAGCCAAAGGCTCCTATTGCATTACTTAATATTTTAATTGAACTAAGCAGATTATAGATAATCACCGGCATCATAACATTTAATTACAATTGACCGGCGGCTGAAGCCATAGATACAGTCATATCATAACCAACAACCTGAAAGCATACCATATTAAGCATCTCAGCCATAACCGGATTAACCTTACCCGGCATAATGGAAGACCCCGGCTGTACAGGCGGCAATTTTATCTCTGCAAGTCCAGTACGCGGGCCGGAGCTGAGCAGTCTTAAATCATTACAAATTTTTATTAATTCCAGCGCCAAGTTTTTTAATTCACTCGAAAAACTTACAAAATCGGTCATACTCTGCATAGAAAAAAATAAATTCGGCGAAGAACTTAATTTAAATCCGGTAATTTCAGTCAAATTTTCCATTACCAGCCGGCGGTAATCAGGATGAGTATTCAACCCGCTTCCTACAGCTGTACCTCCAATACCAAGGGTGTTAAACTCTCTGGCGGATTCTGTAATCTTATTTATGCTTTTTTCTATTATTAAGGCATATGAGCCGAATTCCTGACCCAAGAACAAAGGCACCGCATCTTGTAAGTGAGTGCGTCCAGATTTTATTATATCCTTAAACTCATGACTTTTAGAACTTAAGGCCGCCTGCAATCCATTTAGGGTATCTATTAAAGACGGATAGGATTTAAGCAGCGAAAGCCTCATAGCCGTATGGAATACATCATTAGTGGATTGAGCCATATTGACATGATCATTTGGATGTATCCGCTTATAATTTCCGCGGGCATCCCCCAATAATTCCAAGGCGCGGTTAGCCAGCGCTTCATTTACGTTCATATTATGCGAAGTCCCCGCTCCGGCCTGAAACACATCCACCACAAAATGTTTTTTTAATTTACCGGATAGGACTTCATCTGATGCGGCTATAATCACACGCCCGATTTTTTTATCCAGCAATCCCAAAGTCATATTAGTAATGGCTGCGGCTTTTTTTATAGCAACAGTCGCCCAAACAAACGCCGAATCGGCAACCTGCCCGCTTATAGGAAAATTCTCAACAGCGCGCATTGTTTGTATACCATAATAAGCATCAGCGGGAACTTCTTTTGTTCCCAAAGAGTCCTCCTCCAACCTCGTCATATTATCTCCCAAAAAACAGTGTGCTAAACATTTTTACATAGCCGACATTATAACCCAGAGTAATCCCCCTGTAAAGCCGCCCGTTAAAAAAGTAAGTTGGTAATGTGAAAGCAATATGATATAATATGGTTAAAATGTTATCAAAAATCAAATACGATCAAATTAACTGGTTGTCATTACATAACTATTCGGGTAAGGAAACTATATATATGTTTAATTTTACAAATGAGCAAATAAACAGATACAGCCGACATATTCTGCTGCCGGAAGTAGGAGGAACAGGACAGCAAAAAATAAATGACGCCAGTGTCTTTTTAGTGGGCGCCGGCGGATTAGGCTCTCCTTGCGGATATTATCTGGCAGCAGCCGGCGTAGGGCATATTGGTATAGCCGATCATGATGTGGTGGATTTAAGCAACCTACAGCGTCAGATACTGCACAGCACCGCTGATATAGGCCGGCATAAAGCCATATCGGCCAAAGAAACGATGCAAGCCTTAAATCCAGACGTTAAAGTAACCCCTTATACCGAGGGACTAAACTCCGATAATATTTTGAATATTATTAAAGATTACGATATAATTGTTGACGGCTGCGATAATTTCCCCACGCGCTATTTGGTTAATGATGCCTGCGTTTTTTTGAATAAGCCCTTGGTTTCAGCCGCTGTTTTTCGCTTTGACGGTCAGTTGTCGGTTTTTATTGCACATAAAGGGCCATGTTACCGCTGTTTATACGAGACCCCGCCTCCCCCGGGATTAGTGCCCACCTGTCAGGAAGCCGGTGTTTTAGGAGTATTACCCGGACTTTTAGGAATACTGCAAGCCACTGAAGTATTAAAATATATATTGAATGAGGGCGATCTATTGGTAGGTGAATTATTGGTCATAAATGTATTGGATATGAGCTTCAGAAAAGTTAAGGTACCCAGAAATAAAGCCTGTCCGGTCTGCGGTGATAATCCTACCATTACCGAATTGATTGACTATGAGCAAGCCTGCAAGGGATAAACTTTAATAGAACTTAGCGCGCCTAACTGTGCGGACTGTCATTTGCATCTGTAGCCGCCGACCTTAAGGTCGGCCTGTAAGATATACAAAGCAAGCCTTAAGACCAACGCAAACAACAGCCGGCCTAAAGGTCAGCGTCTACGAAGTAGAAAATGGGATTTCCTATACTATTAAAATAACTTCCACATTTTTGCTTAAGATTAATTCCCGAATTATTAAGACTAATAATTTTCAGGCTTAATTTCTGAGAAGGTGTACTCATCATTATCTTTAAGATCAAAAAAATAATAACTCCGGCCGGGATAATACTCCATTAATCTTTTATTATCTTTACCGCGATTATGAGCATAAATCACATCACCCTTAAACTCAGGGTCATTATGCACAAATCCCCTGCCGTATATACCCCAGCCGCTAAAACCAGGAGGTAAAAATATAATCGCATTATGAATATCTTTTTGTGTTACCAGCCGATATATCAAATGCTTGTGCTTGCCATTGGGATGCAACTGAGGGATTATACTGGTATACAACATATAAACAATAAATATCGGCGCTATTGCATATATGGCTTGCTTTATTTTAAATTCAGTAAAACCGGCTTTTTCAAGCTTTTTATATAGATAAAAAATCCCCCTAGCGCTAAGCAGTAGTAATAATGGCGCCAGATCATATAAGTACCTAACCTTAAGCGCAAAAAAGAAATAATAGCCCGCTATCATGGTTAATATAACAGCTAAAAACAAATAATCCCAATTTTTCTTTTTATTATCATAAAAGCCGGGCCAAAAGAATAAAAAGATAAAAGCCAAAGAGGGAATAGGCCAGCCCGACAGGCTGAAATTAAGTCCGTTTAATTTTCCCAATAGGCGTACGCCGCTCCTGAACGGAGTATTGTTTATGCCGTACAGAGATTTACCAAAACCCAGAGTGGTCAGCTTTTTTCCAATCATGGCGGTCTGACCGAATAATAGGGGATGACCGTTTTGCAGGTAATTATAATATAAGAGCATAGAAATTGTAATACTTAATCCTATACAAACCGCCGTCATTTTCGGAAAAATTACCTTAGGCTCTTTAAACAGCAGATAAAGCATGTACATACCCAAAGGCAGCGCTACTAAAAAAGCGGTAAATGGACGTACATTGGCAATCGCTCCCAAAAACAAACCGCACAAAAATGGATATGACAATTTGGGATATTTAATAGTTTTTACAAAATAAAATATACCTAAGATCGAAAAAAACATAGAAGTAGCATTATTCAAAAAGCCTGAAGATACAGTTAGGAAAAATGGAGAGATAAATAATAAAACAAGTCCCAATAATGCCGTATCCCCATCATATACCTCCCGCCCCAGCTTATAGGCAATAACAAGCGACAGCGCCCCCAATATGGGATTGACCAGCCAAGCAGCGCCAAAAAATAAACCCAGCATAAGCATGATAGCATGTCCCGGTTCATAACGCGGGTACCAGCGGTCGGCATTGGTAATAATCAAGGGATACCAGAAAAAATCAATACCAAAGGGCGGCGGGTCAATACTCAACTTACCTTCTTTAAATAATTTTGCCTGATACAATTGCACCACATTGTCAGGATAATCAGGATAAAACCAATGCGCCTGATATGATAATAGGGCTGTAGTAATTATTGTAAGCAATAATATGCTAATCAATAATCTTTTGGGCGAGATATTTCTCAGCCGATAAATCAGCCTATCCCAAAAATTATAAAGCCATACAGGCAGCTTTAATATACCCGATAAAAATAAGACAAAAATAAAACATATTAATGTCCATTTAAATAAACTGCGGCTGCCAAGCGCAGTTAAGTGCAAAAAGAAAGCGCCTAGATTATTCCTGATAATAGATAAAATTTCAGATGCGCCGGCATTTATAGGCCCTTTTATTTGCCCTACCTGAGCGCGGTACATAACCTCATACCAGTTAATCATGGATTTTATCGGTATAAAGGTGGATACAAGCAATCCGAACCAGGCTATATAGCTGATAGGCGATGTTTTTTTATTGGTATTTTGCATAATTTAAGATGACTATTGAGTTCTCTTGCGAAAAAGATTATATTCTGTCATTCTGAGGCCATAGGCCGAAGAATCTACTCGCATACGTAGGCAGATTCTTCGGCCTTCGGCCTCAGAATGACAGACAAAAAATGTCTTTTTGCTACAGTATGCGCTTAAGTCAACAGCATTGACATAAGAATTGCCTTAGCTTACGACTTGCTTTGTTATGTCTGACAGGCCGACTTAAAAAGCCGGCGGCTGCGAACTGTTTTGCAGTTTGTATATAATAAAACCGATAGCCCCGTAGCTGATGCCGGTAAACAGGAAAAAAAGGTGGGCTATAAAGGCGCTTGAAATCGCCATCTCTTTGGTAAAACCCATCATAAGATAACCGATAGACCAGCCGGTTTCATAAGTACCCAGGCCGGCTACCCCATGTAAGGGAAGAATATTGGTAAATATACAAAAGGTGGAGCCGATTACTACATGTAGGAAAGGCGTATTAAGCCCCATTCCCCCGTGCAATAAATAGTGCATAAAAAACATAGAAAGCCAGATTAATACGGAAAATATAAATGTATATAAATAGGTACTTTTAGAAGATATAGTTTCAAATGAATTATTTAATTCACTGCTTTTTTCTAAAACTATGGAACTTGCTGAAAATTTGTTTAATCCGGTTTTATTAATAAATTTTTCCAGTAAATTTATCATCCTTGAGCCAATAGCGGCAATAAAAAACAAAAAGATTAATGACAAAATAAGCAAACCGGAAATTATGGCGGTAATTGTAGTTACATAGGCGGGAGTTCTTTTTATAAGATATAATGATGCGGCTGCAAACAAAAACGATACGGTTACATAATCAAATATCCTGGCGATAATCAAGGTAGCCGTACCTTCTGCGGCCGGTATTTTATGCTTTTGTCTTAGCATATAAACATAGGATACCTCGCCGGTTTTAAGCGGCAGAAACCTATTATAAAAATTATGAATAGTTATTATAGAAAAAAAACTCCAGGCTTTGATCTTCTTAGAATGAATCAAAACTGAAAATCTTAATCTGATAAGTTGTAAATAAACAAAATAGACTAACCAAATACCTAAAATACGCAGCGCTGATATACTGGAGAACAGCTTATCAAAATCATTATAGGTTATCTTTGAAATAAGTATATATAATAAAAATATAGTAATTAATATTGCGGGAATAATTTTTTTCATAAATTGTGTTTGCTATAATTAAGCTTGCCTTATAATTTCGTTAACCTCGTTCATTAAGCTGACAGCGTTATCTAAAACGATAGTTATCTCTTTTTTAGACGGCAGGTGTACTACACCAGGAGGGTATCTATCTTCAATATAATATTTGGTAGCCATTAAGCAGGCCTCATAATAATCATTAGTTGATTTTAGATATTTAGTTACTTTATTTAATAGTAATTTCAGGTCATGAGTTCTAGGCGGTTCTTTTTTATTAACCACCAGTAAGGCTTTAAGACATTTTTCCATACCTTGTTGTAAAATAAAACCTATCGTATCCGTATAACCTCCGGCATCAAAAATCAATTCAGCGCTTTTTATATCATGTATTCCACGTTCCAGCCATTCCATAGCCTGGACTTTATATTGATTATCCATGATATACCTTACCTTTTTTTAGTATATTTAAAATAAAAAAATCTCTTAGTTCAAGCCGATGCTGGAATTCTTTAGGGGTATATATAAAGGGAGAAATAGAAATATCCTGATAATCTTTAAGAATTTCATTAATAGTCAACCAACGCTGCATACTGGTTTGATTAGTATCTTTTATAATAACAAGGTCAATGTCGCTATCATCATGCGGGTTTCCGTAAGCATAATAACCAAATAAAATTATTTTCTCCGGTTTGTAAGCGGATATTATTTTTTTTACCACTTTAGGAATTATTTTATTTAGTATTATTTTCTGGTTCATTTTACGATTTTCTCTGTTTAACCGAATATATCCATAAAGACCGCATATTATTTGCCAAACTCCAGCATCTTGTTTTGGATAATATAATCTACAAAATGCCCTGCAATAATTTTATTGCCGACTGCATTATAATGGCATTCATCTGCATAAACCGTTTTATCCACATCTTTGAATATATCCCGCAAACTTATTGCCCCTGCATTATGATAATCATTTAGCGCCAGTACCTTTTGTTCGGCCAAGGGATACATTTTTTGCATCATCTCCACATAATTTTCACCAGCCCCGTAGACTCCCCAGCGTTTTTTTTCGTCGGAACTAAGCGTTTTATCAAAATATATTACCGGCTGGAAGGCAAAAAGCAGGCTGATTCCACGGCCTTCACATAAATAAGCTATATTTTTTAAGTAACTTTGATAATAATCCAGCGCTTCCGGCCGGAATCTGCATACCATGTTTCGTTTAAGCATCAATTGCTGCTCCTTTTTTTGAAATATGGTATTTTCCATAAAGCGAAAAACTATACTGGTACGCAGTGCGTCATTAATAATAGCTTTAGGGTCAAATTGCATAGAGCGTTTTTGTTGTGCCAAAACAGAGCCTTTATCGGCAAAACCGCTGAATACAGTGTTCCAGTCTGGATTTACCGCATAATATAAGTCATTGCGCCCGTCAAATACAATCACCATATCAGGCTCACAATCCAGCACGCGGTAGATAAGCAGCCCCAATTCATTCCAGGAGGCATAATACGGTACGCCGGCGTTTACTACCTCAATATTCTTTTTTGGATTCAATTCCCTTAGCTTATTTTCCATATAATACGTAATATGTTCATCTTGTTTGGCGCTAAGCCAACCAAGCGCGGTAGAGCCGCCTAACAAGAAAATACGGTAGGTATTATCCGGCTTGGGTATTTTTAAGTCTTTATAATATCTAAATCCTAATGAATTAGTCTTTAAATCCCATACGGGAAAACTCTCATCCAGATTTCTGCGCAGGGCATAGCCGATTAAGGGTTCATTATAGCTTATTAAATCTTCTTCATACAACTGACTTGGTTTATATTTTTCCTTTACCCAAAAGATTACTCTGCCCGGTATTTCAATAATCAAGATAAAACCTACTATAATAACCACCGTATATATAAGCGCAAAAACTATGCGTTTAGCGCCGAGCGCCGCTTTAATAAAGACTAAGACGCCGATTATATAAGACAGCAGGCAGACAATAATCCCAACTGAAATACTTTTTAAGGCAATGTTTAAAAATACAGCTAAAATAGCAGGAAGTATACATAATCCGGCGTGTTTTAAGGACAAACGGCTTAGGAAAGCCGATAGATTATCCTTATATTTACCAGTAAGCCGATAAAGCAGGCCGCTTAAAAATAAACAGATAATAAACAGCGTAATGATAATATACGATATGATCGTGCTAAAATCAGAGCCGTAATCATAAACAGCTTTACTTAAGGCGGAATCTGTAAATAATACAAGTATACAAAGGATAAAAAAGCCTATTATAAAACCTAGGATTTTTTTGAATTTGCTGATTGATTGGGTTTGTATATTTTTATTCATAATTGTTTTTGTTGTATGCTTTGTAGTTAATCTGTCATTCTGAGGCCGGAGGCCGAAGAATCTGTTGCGCATATGGGAGCGGATTCTTCACTCCGCTCCGCTTCGTTCAGAATGACAGGCCAAGAAAAGTGTAGTGTAATAGTGTAGCGGCAGCTTGTGTTTAGCCCAACCTCTCTCCTACCTTATCAAAGACCTCGTCTACGCTTATAGCCTGCATACATTTATTGTCGCCGCCGCATAGAGCGGTTTTTACATTATATACATTAAGGCACGGGCTGCAATATAAGTCTTTAAAAAATACCGTATGTTCTGCCCCTACAGGACCATATAGCAACGGAGTCTCCGGCCCGAAAAAAGAGATAGTATCCAATCCCACCATAACCGCAAAATGTAATGGTCCGCTATCATTGGTAATAAGCAGACCGGAGGACTTAAACAGCTCAATCAACATGCAGATATCTATTTTACCCGCTAGATTAATCAGCTTATTACCATAATTTGAATCAATCTCGCTATACACTTGACTTACATATTCAGCCTCGCTGGGAGAGCCGATCAGCACAATCTTAATATCAAAATTATCCAATAACCTGCGTATTAATTTTACAAATTTATCCTTAGGCCATTTTCGCTCGGGACACAAGGGGCTGGCATTTACATTTATACAGACTATTTTATCATCAACAAAATTTACTCTATTTTTAAGCAGACGCCCGAGCTGCTCTTTTTTTTGGGGTAAATCAGGCGGTCTGTACAGGGTAAAATCATCGCATAAAAGACCCAGCGGTCTTATCATATTAGCGTATATTTCCGTTAAGTGCTTATAATGATTATAGTATACATGAACATCCAGCAGGTTTTCGCGCCATATTTCCCTTAAGAAAAAGCCGATTTTTATCCTTGCTCCGGTTAAAAAACTCACAATTAAAGAAAATTTGGAAAAAAATTACATATCAATAACAACATCGCAATGCTTGCTGCGCAGCTTATGTATTATAGACAAAAGATCGCAGCACAACAGAGTAAAACTTTTGGTCCTGATGCCGTATACCTCGTCTATAAATTCTATTAAATTACATATTTCCTCATTTCCGGCAAATGTTAAAAAATATATTTTAGCATTCGGGTACTTTTGTTTTAAGCGCCTAATCATAGGGGTACTCAAAATAATACTTCCCATGCCGAAGAATTTAATTAATATTATCTTATTTATTTCGCTGTCTTTAATTGTTCTATTAGAACCGCAAATTAGATGTTTAATTTTATTATAAATGGTTAAAAGCAAGCATATAGGAATACCTAAAAAGGCATCTATAAACTTCATGGTTTTTATGTTCATTATTAAGGAGTCCCTAATTATTCGGCTATAAGCAGATAATAGAATAGATCAATTTTTCATAAGGAAGGTTGATTTTGCTTAAACAAGATAACAAATAAATCACTACATTAAAATTTGTCGACTTAAACATTGCGAGTGAACGGAAGGGAATAAACCCCCAATACTGTTGACTTAAGATACCGAAAGTTTAAAAATGTAGGGTGGAACAAGCCCATATTGGAAACAAAACTACAAAAAAATATGTTAATCCTATGTTTTTGATAGTTGCGGTTCCGCCATCGTTATTTTATAATTAATTGCAATTGTGGTGGATTCGGGGTGATCTTTAGGTTATTGGGCGTTCTTTACTTTTTTTAAATAGCCTGTTATATAAGACCCCTTAATCCACCCTACAGCTACGGCAAGGTTTTTATCCTTTTTGCTAACATACCTTAAATCAACAACATTGGCGCATCCCCTCCCGAAAGTAGAGGCAGGTTTAAAACCTCTCCCCCTACAGGATAACAAAATAGTAATCTCATCCCGACAACATAAATTGATTTGTGGCGTCAGATTCTCAAATCTGACGCCTGCCAGACTACCGGATTTAAGAATCCGACAACACAAATTATAGATATTTGTGCAATTATACTTATAAATGTCATTCTTCAGCCTTCGACCGAAGAATCTCCCCCCGCAGGAATGACAGAAAAAAAGCGATTTTTCTAATTGTGACACAGCCTCCTAGCGGTAAGCAAATGGTTTCGGGGTGAGACACCCCGAAACATAAATATAAGACGTTATGACAATAAGATTCACATATCAGTGTTTTTCATCCACTTTTATATGTGCGGATAAATCTGTAAGCGCCGTTTTAAATATTTTTTTAGCTGAATCGCTTTTTTCTACAGCCAGCGCATCATTTAACGGTTCAATAGCTTTTATATTCCCTATTTTAGCTAAAGCCGCCGCCGCCTCTTGTCTGACTGTAAGGTTTTTATCCTGTAATGCCAAAATTAGAGCGTCCAGTCCTTTTTTATATCTTATCCTGCCGAACAGATTTGCAATATATGCGCGAATTGCGGGATTTTTCGCTTTTAGATGATTAATAAACATCCCCGTCCGTAAAGCGATAAGCTCGCTTAAGTAACTGAAAAAGGAATGAAATTCAAATTTATTTTCTACATTAGCATAGGCTATCTTCTCACATTCCGCCGGTGAAAAGAGCGCCTGATCGGTAGTTATACGGGCATCGCCTGAAAGTATGGCGGAGCGTTCTATAAGCTGCCCCAGTTTTACATGCGAAAAATTTACTTTAACTTTAACGATAGTTTCATTTCCCGGAATATAAGGCCGCCCTTGTACATAGCATCTTACTCCCTTTATCTCATTATAATCAATAGTTAATATTGCATCATAATCCTTAGAATCGGCTAAGACAACCTTAAATCCCACCTTTTCCAGATTTTCTTTAGCGGAATTATAAATATCATAAGATACTTTATCCCGCCAAGTAGAATCTTTTAGCTCAAATTTTATAATTTTGGTTGCTTGTAGAAGCGCCTCGTCTTCAGCAGTCAGTATATGTTTATCAGTATGAACACATCCGGTATAGCTTGTAAATAATAATAATAAAACAGCAGCAACAATAGCTTTTCCAGCAGTAATATTCATAGTTCACCCAATTATTTTATGGGCGCTTTTTAGCGCCCAAATAGTAGCGCATTGTTCATGTTAACTTGAATAATAGTAAGAGTAAATCCTTTTTTTGTAGGAGCGGGTTTTTAAACCCGCTCCTACGGTCGCAGACCGACTTAAAATCCAATCCTACTACAAGCCGACCTAAAGGTCGGCATCTATGCAGCCAGCTACAGCAACCCGCTGCAACAGCGGACGCCGAAGGTGCGAAGTTGTCAAATAAAAATAGACGGTACAATACCGGCCGGTTTAATTTTATAATACGGAAAGATATTCTGTTAATTCATAATTGGTGACTTGCGCTCTGTATCTTTCCCATTCTATTTTCTTGTTTTCTATAAAATTGGTAAAAGTGTGTTCGCCAAGCGTTTTTCTGACCAACTCGCTTTTTTCGGTTTCTTTAATCGCCTCCCATAAATCTTCAGGCAACACCTTTATACCCAAGGCATTTCTTTGTTTAAGGTTCATTTCATATACATTCTGCTCAACCGGCTCATCCAGTTTATAACCCTTTTCAATTCCCTCTAAACCGGCGGACAACATTACAGCAAAAGCCAGATAAGGATTACAGGCCGGATCGGGCGAGCGCAACTCTATGCGGGTAGCCTTTTCCTTACCCGGTTTATACATAGGCACGCGGATCAGATCAGAGCGGTTGCGTTGCGCCCAAGTTATATATACCGGCGCTTCATAACCGGGTACCAGTCTTTTATATGAATTAACCCATTGATTGATAATCAGAGTAATCTCAGGTACATGCTTCATTAAACCGGCTATATACGACTTTCCGGTTTTAGATAGGTGATACATATCGCCTGCTTCAAAGAAGGCGTTTTTCTCGCCCTTAAATAACGATTGGTGAGTGTGCATGCCATTGCCGTTTTTACCGGATAATGGTTTGGGCATAAAGGTGGCATATACACCGTGTTTTAAGGCAATTTCTTTAACGACCAGACGATAAGTCATGGCATTATCGGCCATGGTTAGAGCATCGGTATATTTAAGATCAATCTCGTGCTGGCTGGGGGCTACTTCATGATGACTATATTCCACCGGTATACCCATTTCTTCCAGAGTAAGCACAGTCTCGCGCCGCAAGTCAGAGGCAATATCAAGCGGAGTCAGATCAAAGTAACCGCCGTGGTCCAATGGTTCTGGACGGCCTTCAGAACTCTTAAAATAGAAAAATTCCAGTTCAGGTCCTACATAATAGGTATACCCAAGGTCTGCTGCGCGTTTCAGATTTCTTTTCAGGATATATCGGGGATCGCCCTCAAATGGAGTACCATCTGGATGAACAATATCGCAAAACATTCTGGCTACGGCATTTTCATTCTTAGGGCGCCATGGCAGTATACAAAATGTATTGGTATCCGGCATAGCCACCATATCGGACTCATCAATACGGCAAAACCCCTCAATAGACGAACCGTCAAACCCCATACCCTCTTCCAGGGCAACTTCCAGTTCACTACGGGTTATGGCGAAACTTTTTAAAAACCCCAAAATATCGGTAAACCATAACCGTATAAATCGTACATCATGTTCCTTAACCATTTTAAGCACATAATCTTTGTCTTTAGTGGTCATATATTCCAACTCCTTTATTAATCTGATAAAATTTCTGTCTGGGGTGTTTTATCCCCGCAACAGCACAACATATGAACAAATTAATCCGAATCAAACATAAAACTTACTGTGTTTATTAAACAAGGGACGGCAGCGTGGGTTTGGGACACTGTTCCCGCCCATGATTCAGGTTCAGGAGGGGGTCCCCCCCTTTTTTTCCTACAAACAATTGCATTAATTAATTGATATTTAATACTTCTAAGTCGATTTTACGTTAAAGCAGGCTAATTAATTAAAGTATTTTAGCATGTATTTAACCAAGAAACAAACCTAAAAAAATTTTGCGTGTGTGTTGATTTTTTTTAAGAATCTGTCAGAAATACTTAACCCGCATATTTCATGAGGTTTAGTAATACGCTATCAGAGTAAGGCATGTATAAAAACGGAGGATTTATGTGCTATAAGGATTCTAAAAATCCGGCAATTATCAAACTGCCGGATTTTTAGAATCCTTACACGGCAGGTGCGTTAATTTAGATTCATAAACATTGGATTAAACGCTGCCATTATAATTTTTTATGCAGGGTAAAACTAAAACAACTGCCTTCTGCGGGTTTGCTTTGCACCCAAATTTTTCCTTTATGTAACTGCACAAAATGTTTGGCTATCGCAAGTCCCAGACCGCTGCCTTCGTATTTACGTGTCTGTGAGGAGTCCACCTGTCTGAATTTTTCAAAAATTAGCTCATGTTGTTCTTCGGCAATGCCTAACCCGTTGTCAATAACTTGTATTAGATAATCATCGGGTAATTCGGTAACTTTTAAGGTTATTTTACCTTTTTCAGGAGTAAATTTAACGGCATTACTCAATAAATTTATTAATATTTGTTTAATCTTTTTTTTATCGGCATATAAAGAGTCGATATTATCGCTTATATCAATTTTAAATTTTTGGGATTTTTGTAATGTTAGGGCGCTTATCGTTCTTTTTACCTCGTTAATTAATTTGATTATATTTATATTTTCAAGATATAATTCCGTTTTGCCGGATTCTATTTTGGATATATCTAATATTTCATTAATTAATTTTAACAGGTGCTGAGCGCTTTCTAAAATATCCCTTACGCATTCTTACTGACCGGAATTAAGCGCGCCCACTATTTTGTCTAATAGCAATTCTGAAAAACCGATAATAGAATTAAGCGGGGTGCGCAACTCATGCGACATATTAGCCAGAAATTCAGTTTTTAGGCGGTTTACCTGCTCTAATGTTTCCAGCATAGTGGTCTTTTGAATAGCCAGCGCCGCCTTATTGGCCAATAAATTGAGGACAGAAACCTCGCGTTCAGTAAAATTACGCGCTTTAAAATCATCCACATAAAGTATCCCCTTAATTTCATTTTCATATATAAGGGGGGTAGCGATTAGTGACTTTATACCTTCTTTAGCAATCAGTAATGTATCGAAATTAGAATCTGATTTATTTATATCCTTGATTACTTTTGCGCAGCGGTTTTTTAAAATATACTTGGTTATACCGTGTTCGCGGCAGAACCATTTTTTTATTTCAGAAAATTTATGACTCAAACCTATTGATATCACACGACTGGCGGTGTTTGTGTTTTTGTCATACAATGCCAAGCTGCCAGCGGGGGTATTGGTTATTTCCATAGCTGATAAGACGATAGTTTCAAAAACCTGTTCCGTTTTAGCCGCTGATGCCAGCATTATACCTACATTATACAGCGCCTTGTGTTCTTTTAGACTTTTACTGATTTCCACTTCTTTCTTTTCTCGCTCATCAATTAAATCCCATATAAGCTTAGCGCTCAATCCCCCGATTAATTCTGCATAGGCTGGTTTTATCGCATTGATTGTTTTGGATATCTCAGGATTTCCAGTAACATTTATAATCACATCGGCCGGTATTTCCTGTATCATTTTTTTATAGTCGCAGCTTACAGGTATCCCCAATTTACGAGCTAATTTTATCCCTGCCGCATCAGGGTTTCTATCGGCCACCCCTACCACTTTATCCTCTTTATCGTAATACAGAATTGGCAAAAGGGCGCATCCGCCCTTACCCGCGCCGATTATCATCATCCTTATCATAATAACTCCGATTTTATTCTGGTTACCTTCTTATATTAATATGCGATCTAGTAAAATATCTGTCAACATAATTTTATAGCATAATTATCCTTATTTGACGGATTTATGCTTATTTTTATGTTTAGCCCGAATAATTCTGGAGTTAGACATGTTCAAATCAGTTTTATGTAAGCTGATAAAGCATTTTATCCTTTTTATAAATGGCATATTATTTGCTTATTTTTATAATGGCAGTTTTAATAAGAATAAAAGTGGCTTGTTTTGCACCATAAATGATTTAAAATGGGTATTAATGGAAAATTAGTCTGTCCTAAATGTGGTTATAAAACTAGTTTTTATACCTGCCTGCGATGTGGAAACCAAATTAAAAAAGATTCAGAAGACCTGAAAGGTAATCCAAATAACATATATATAAAAATTGAAGAACGACCGGAACCTGATATTGATGAGTCCTTTTTTGTAGAAGAAACAAGCAATTACATTACACCGGATGAACTGGCGGCAGCAATGGAAAAAGAATCAAAGACTGATTTTTCCGAAGACTGGCGCTCGGATAAAATAGATTCCGGCCCGACCGCAGCATCACAACCCCCTAAGCCTGCCCCAAAACCGCCGGTAAAAAAGGCTAAATCTCCTGAAACAACAGAACCAGAAAAGATTGCATTCGCACAGGTATCCGCGCCAAAACAACGGAAATCGGCTACAAAACCGCCGGTAAAAAAGGCTAAATCTCCTAATATAATGAAACGGGAAAAGGTTGCCTTTGCGCGAGTATCAGTAGCAAAACAACGAAAAACGGTTCCAAAACCGCCGGTAAAACAGACTATTCCTACTAAAATAACAAAACCTAAAGAGATTAAAGCAACGCGGGTATCTGCGCCAAAACAACGGAAACAGGCTCCAAAACCGCCGGTAAAACAAGCGAAATCTCCTAATATAATGAAACGGGAAAAGGTTGAATTTGCGCGAGTAGCAGTAGCAAAACAACGGAAACAAGTTCCAAAACCGCCGGTAAAACAGACTAAACCTCCTGAAACAGCGGAGCATAAAAAGACTGCATTCGCGCTGGTATCTGCGCCAAAACAACGGAAACAGGCTCCAAAACCGCCGGTAAAACAGACTATTACTACTGAAATAACAAAGCCCAAAGAGGTTAACGCAGCGCGGGTATCTGCGCCAAAACAACGGAAACAGGCGCCAAAACCGCCGGTAAAACAGACTATTACTACTGAAATAACAAAGCCCAAAGAGGTTAACGCAGCGCGGGTATCTACGCCAAAACAACGGAAACAGGCGCCAAAACCGCCGGTAAAACAGGCTATTACTACTGAAACAAAACAGCCGCCAGATTCGCACTATGCTAGAGTATTAGCAGCAAAACAACGTAATCAGTCAGCTTCACTCAAGCCGGTAAAACCGGTATCCAAACCGTTTATTCCCGTACAGGCGCCAGTATCTAAACCGCTTGATTTGCCGCCGAAATTAATACCTGACTTTGAGCCTGAGACAGTAAGGCCCCCAAACAATAAAGAAACCCAAGCAAATGGTAAGACGGCGTCAAAATCATTTGAACATGTTAAAAAGTTAATATTAAATAATTTAAAGGATATAAAAACTCTTATTAGTAGTTTATGGGTTGTTGTCTCTATTAATAATCCATTTAAGTACAGCAAACCGTCTTTATCTGTAAAAATCGGGGTCAGTTTATTTTGTGTGATTATTATTTTATCATTTATGGTCGATAGCGGCATGAAAGAAAGCAACATAAAAACTACAGAAGCTTTTTCTTACCAAGAAATATGCACCCCTTTGCCGACTAAAATAATAGTAAGAGAACACAAATTTTTTAAAAAAGACAAATACATTTCAGCGGTGATGCAGTACAAACCTTTTTTATCAACAAATAATGATACTTTGCCGAAGGTAATGAAGGCTTTTTTGGCTAGTCATTATGACTTCAATAAAATGCTGGAATGGCAGGAATCTGATGAGGGGACGAATAAAGTTGTAAAGACCATTTTTTTTGTCGGCAGGCTTGAGCGAAGATGGCTTGGTTTTGAAATGAATTATAAAGAGCCTGAAGAGAAAAAAATGCTTTTTAAATGGTTAATAGACAATGACGGCAATATCAGACCTGGAAATGTAGCCGCTAAAATCTGTGTTATTTTTGAAAAAATGAACCGAAAAGAACTAACAGGAATAGATACAAGCAAAGAAGCATCATTTGGAGACGTCTTTACCCTTCATAAAGATTATCAGGAACTTTTAAAATTAGATCAAGCATACCGTTCCATAAGATAAAAAAACAGCCAAGGGTTGGACTCAATGCTGTTGACTTAAAGTAGTTGTCATTCTGAACGAAGAGGCTGTGTCATAACTGCTTAAAACCTGAAAAATGCCCTCAACTTGTCATTTCTGCGGAATCAGGAACCCAATATTTTCAACACGTTATGGATTCCCACCTTCATGGAAATGACAGTAAAAAAGCGGTTTTTCCGGTTGTGACACAGCCTCGAAACAAAGTGGAGTGAAGAATCTACCCCCGTATGCTCACAGATTCTTCGGCCTCTGGCCTCAGAACGACAGAATGTAATTTTTTTCGCAAGGCAACTAAATGGCCATTTTAATTAAAGATAATACTTTTTATAAAAAGATCACCCCGAATCCACCATACCTAACGCTTAAGCAATGGCGGTGGGGCCGCAGTTATCAGATAACGGACACTTAAAACGTATCTTTTTAGGCTCTTTCATGAGATGGGCTTGACCCACCTTATTTTTTTTAATTTACTAGCGGCGTCGGATTTGAAAATCCGGCAGCACACTGTAGATGCCGACCTTTAGGTCGGCCATAGGACGGGGTTTAAAAACCCGCCGCTACAAAAAAATGGGATTCCCTAGATTTTTGAAATATACAACTTAGACAGTTTTAATCCGGTTTTATTTATGCTATAGTTTAAGTAAGTTGGTATATATAAATTTATGTCAACCTTAAATTCGGCATAGTGGATTTAAGGTTTGTTATATTATTGTGTTAGAGGTGTGGAATATGAAAATAAGTTATCGCTGGCTGCGGGAGTGGGTTAAAATTGATATCACTCCAGATGATTTGGCGGAAAAGCTTACTATGTGCGGCCTGGAAGTAGAGGATATACAGCAGATAGAACAAAACGGCGTACAAGATACAATCCTGGATTTGGGGATTACCGCAAACCGCGGGGATTGTTT
Source organism: bacterium (assembly GCA_024276125.1). Lineage (GTDB taxonomy): Bacteria > SZUA-182 > SZUA-182 > SZUA-191 > JAJRXT01 > JAJRXT01. The sequence goes on along the minus strand of JAJRXT010000052.1, from coordinate 3,982 downwards.
GGGAATGCTGGGTATTGCCCGTGAAGTATCCCGGCTGGTTAATAAAGAAATAAATATCCCCCAAATAAGCTTTAAAGAAAGCGGAATACCGGTTAGTCAAGATATAGACATACAAATTGAAGATACAAAAAACTGCCTGCGTTATACGGGTAGAATTATAAAGAATATTAAACCGGGTAAATCCCCTTTATGGTTGAAACAGCGATTAGAGGCTATAGGGCTGCGTTCGATTAATAATATTGTAGATGTTACCAATTATGTGCTTTGGGAATGGGGGCAGCCCCTGCATGCCTTTGATCTGGACAAATTAGAGGGCAATAAGATTATTGTCCGAGGCTGTCAAAGTGGAGAGGACATAAAGACCTTAGACGGCATAAGCCGTACCCTAAAGGCTGATACACTGGTTATAGCAGACAAAGTAAAACCTGTTGCCATAGCCGGTATTATGGGCGGGGCGAATAGCGAGGTCAACCCTGATACAAGGAATGTACTCTTAGAATGCGCTTATTTTAATCCTTCCAAGGTACGCATAAGCGCGCGCCAAATGGCGCTTAGCACTGATTCGTCATATCGTTTTGAACGCGGAGTGGATATATCTCAACTACCTAATGCGCTAAATCGGGCGGCTCAATTGATTTGTGAGATTGCAGGCGGCGAAATATCCCAATCTATGATTGACGAATACCCCAATTTGCAAAATGAGGTTGAAGTAAGCGTAAGATTTGAACGTGTAAACAAAATACTGGGTACGTCGCTTACCGCCGCTTCCATTATACAAATAATAAAAGGCCTGCAATTTGTTATATTGGATAATGGAAACCGTGGTTTGAAACTGAGGATTCCCGCTTATCGAAACGATATTAAAAGGGAAATAGACATAATTGAAGAGATTGCCAGATGTTATGGATATGCAAATATTACTGCTGATACACCCAGTGGATGTGCATCTAATAATCCGGTTAATACATTACCCAAAACAGAAGATATGGTACGTAACATTTTAACAAGTTGCGGTTTCTGGGAAGCCATAAATTTTAGCTTTACAAACCAAAAATATTATTGTAAACTAAACACAAATAAAAATAGGGGGTTAAAGCTTAAAAATCCCTTAAGTCAGGACCAGCAATTGTTGCGCAACAGCCTTATTCCCGGCTTACTGGAGAACATTAACACCAACTTAAGCTACCAGCAGGAAGATGTTTCCTTGTTTGAGATAGGTACGGTTTACGAACCGGCGGGAATGGATAAACTACCGCAGGAAAAGCGTCTTATTGCAGGAGTTGTATCGGGTAAAACAGGCTTTCCTTTTTGGAATGAGCCTGCTGTAAAAAGTGACTTCTATCACATTAAAGGCGTTGTGGAAACTTTACTGGCTGGATTTGGTATTGAAGATGCTTTATTTGCCCCAGCGGAAATTTCTTTTTTGGAAACAGGCGCTAAAATAAGTATTGGGCAGGATGATTTAGGATTTTTGGGTAAACTGAAGAGAGATACAGCAGATGATCTGGATTTGGCGCAAACTGTTTATTTATTTGAAATAGATTTATTATCTATATTGGCTCATGCGCCCTCTCAGAAAAAGTTTAAGCCCTTGTGCCGATTTCCCGCTATAACCCGGGATATGGCATTAGTGGTAGCTGAGGATATATCTGCTCAAGATATAAAGAACACCATTTGGTCGGTTCACCAGCCACATTTAAAACAAGTCGGCGTGTTTGACGTTTATCGCGGTTCCAAGGTGGATGATGGATGTAAAAGTATTGCCTTATCATTGCATTATCAATCTTATGAAAAAACATTGACTGAAGAAGAAATAAATAATGACTGGCAAAAGCTGCTTGATGAATTAAAGCATAAACTTGGAGCCAACTTAAGGAGATAATAGTTGTTTGATGATATGACTATGGAAAAATGGAATACACTGGAAGAGCGGGTAACTCGACTAGTAGGCGCCATTCAGGGACTCAAAAATGAAAACCATAACTTGAAAGATCAGTTAAACCAATTAGAACAAGACCTGCATTCAAAGGTTGAGCTGATTAATCAGTTACAGAGTCAGCAAGATGAAAAACAAATGCAACTGGAGACATTCCAGCAGGAACGCGATGGAATTCATCAAAGAATAGAAAAAATGTTAACCGGCATTGAAGAAATTAAGCTTGATGAAGCAGCATAATTAAATGTATACATCCGTTTTATCATTCTTGAATGAAGCGAAGCGGAATGGAGAATCCGCCTAGGTATGCGAGTGAGATTTTTCGGCTAAAGAATGACGGTTGATGGTATCCTTTTTAAGAAAACGCTCCATTAGATTTCAGATAATAAATCCTGAAATGACTAGTAGTTAGGTAAGAGGCTGGTTATAACCGTTTTAAATATATTTACAGGGTCGTCCCCGCTTTTGGTGGTGTAAGGATAAACCAGCTAAGAACGGTGGATACCTTATAATCATACACAAAAATTGTCTGAACATATAATGTTCAGATGTTGTACCCCAACCTATTCATGGCGCTGAATTTTTATATAAGACCAACGAATAGGCTAAATTCTTAGTTCGTGAACCAATCTGCAATATAAGACTACAAGGTTTTATTTGGGAATGGTTCCTTAAATATGATGGACTTGTAAAAAAATTAAATTCTCCATTTTTGTCATTCTGAGTAAAACGAAGAATCTAATATTATCAGCATAATACAAGACCCTTCGTTTCATTCAGGATGACAAGTGGAATCTTTTTACAAGAGTATCAAATATAATTCCCGAATTATTCGGGTTAGTGTCAGAGAGGAGGAAAAATAATTTACGTTAAGTTGCAAATTATTAAAGAGAGGATAGAAGCTAGGCATAAATTAAGAGTACCTTTAAATAAATTAGAAAATTCGTTTATGGGCGAGGTATGCGGGTAATTTAATTATAGGCTATATTTTTAATATACCAAAGATTAAATTTTAAGCATAACTCACATATTTTGCATAAGAATAATTTTTCAAGGCGCTCTTAAAACTAATATCATGAGGATGATCTAAGGGTTGAAGAAGCGGATAGAAATTGAAATTTTTGGGGAGCGTTATATTATTAAGAGCAATCTGGATGTTATAGAAGTTAACAGGATTGCCGCATATGTCGACAGCAAGATGAAACAGATAAAAAAGAGCGCCCCGTTTATTTCTACTTCCAAGATAGCTATTCTAGCGGCGCTTAATGTTACTGAAGAGCTTTTTGAGCTTCTGGCGCAAAAGGAAGATATGGAACATGTTGTAAAACAAAAAAGTTCTAAACTACTTAAGCTACTAGATGAATGCGTTAACCAATAAAATTATTGTAATAACAAATTTATCTTGAACAATAAGGCAATTACTTATAATTTATGAACAGGATACTTAAGGAAAATCAGATTTTTTAAACACAGACAAGGTATGCGAAAGATTTAATCATCTGGGCTTTAGTTGATCGTAAACTGACTGAATTTAATGCACAACACAGAGCTTGACTAAAGTATACAGTTTCTCAAAGTATCCGTATTTTGTACGCATAAAGATATATCATGCCGGAGGAAAATAGGGTTTAACAACTTAGTCACAAACAGTTTACTTGAAAATCAATTACCCCCTGCCATGTTGGTGATGCGGTGAGTTTCTTTTGTTCCAACACTCACAGAAAGGGAGTCTAACTTTAAATGTGGTAGGCATGTTCCGTTTATCGGAAAGCCGAAAACATTTAAGAGGACACCCACCTAATATTAAATTAGGTTCAAAATCGCTTGCGCACACGGCATTATGGTGGGGGGGATATTTTTTTGAATAATCAGTTTTAATTAACCAGTATAAAACCCATATTTGAAACCGATGGTATTATATGTAGCTGTCTATTGCACTCACACCCAGCTTATTTATTACATTTCTAGCCGCTAGAATCTTACCTTTTATTCCCTCATTATATATTTTCGTCAACAACAAACCCTGGCTATTGCAAAATTACCCGT
>JAJRXT010000003.1 GCA_024276125.1 bacterium | reverse complement strand
TGATTTAATAAAACCATAAAAGCTTTTTTAAGAATTCTCCGAAGAGGCTTGCCCCCGATATCGTTCTAATTCTTTTAGCTGCTCTTGTGTCAGCTTAACTCTAATCATCTGTTACCTCCTTGTTATTACACATAATATCAGGTGATTAGCAAAAAAGCAAGAAAATTATACTTATTTATGCAACTATGCTTAAAACTACCTTGTCCTTAAACTCCTTACTAAATTTGCGCTTACTTACCATACGAAACCTCCTGGTTAAAATATAATATAATTTACACCTTAACGAGTTGTCCAGTTTTTGGGAAGTATTATAGGCTGGAAACTATCATCTTACGATTTTTCGCTTAAATCTACTAACCAATATCATCATAATCACCCCTGCGCCAACACCGGCGCAGCCGAAGCAGGAAGAACAAGCGCCCCCGCCGGGACACCTGTTTATAGAAAATACTCCGGCCAGTCCACTGGATAACCCAAGTATTGCGGATAACACTTTATGCTTTAATCTATTCATAACTTATAGCCTCCTTGGGACATATTTTCTGACAAGCCCTGCATGGCATACATGATAGTTGATCGATTGCGGCCTTATCTTTGCTCATTTCTATCGCCCAGGTGGGACATACAGCGCTACAAGCGTTACAGCCGTTACACTTTAAATTATCCACCCTTATTCTTTTGCCAAATCGTGAACCTATCCTGTTTGATATAGCATCAAGAGCGCCCACAGGACAAAGCAGGTTACAATAGGCCCTGCCGCCTTTAGCTAAAAAACCCAGTATTACAACCAACCCTAGATTGATTAAACCCGCCGTACGAAAAAAATAAGCCATATCCGCTTGATTAAATGCAGCTCCGAATAATCGGGGTATGGTCGCAAAATTACAGTAATTACAACAAAGACTGCCGACTCCCAATGCCGGCGCTATAAAATAAACCGCCAGATAACCGTATCTAAAAAACGGCGCAGGAATACCGCTGTAATTAATCTTTAAGCGCTTGGGAATAAACCGGTTTCCCAATTCCATGCTGCCGCCAACCGGACATAAGTGGCTGCACCAGTGCCGGCCTAAGAAAAAAGTCGTAGCAAATATGGAAAATATCAGAATAACTCCCATATAGCTGCGCAATAAACTTAGCGTAAATCCCTTTAATGTTGTGCCAGCCCGCCATACTAAAAACATCCGCGGACACCAAGCGCCGCAAAAATTAGTATCTCCGCTGAACTGAAATAAAAATGATAAGGGCGGTAAAAATAATATAATACTGCCTAAAATAATCCAAATTCTATACTTTAGCCAGAAACTCTTTTTTTTAGTGTTGGTGTTTACCAGCATGGCTTACCGCCTCCTTTCCATTAAATATTACCGGCACACTAAGTACCGAGCGATTAGTTTTGGTGTCATAAAAGCTTAAAGTGTACTTACCATTGATGTTTTTATTATTACCCTTTGGCCGCATTGTAACCCACAGAGCTAAGCGGTCTTTTGGCGCTAAATCATACAGAATGTTATTTTCAAAACGCGGCAGGCGATGTAATTTTAAATCCACTACCGGTGCAGAAAAAGAAAGCTCATAGGAAAGCGCCGGTTCTCCTTCTAATACCACCCGAGCATCCCCCCGATAGGGCGGGATAACTGTAGCGGTGGCAATCAAGGTATATCTATCATAACCACCCTCAAAATGTGCGCCGTGTCTTACGGCTCCGCCATCAGCCTTAATTAAACCGATAGAATGAGCCGAATCACCAAAACGGTGCGTTGCGGCTAAAAGCGATATAGTAATCGCTAGAATAAGAAAAAATATTTTTTTCATATTTTGAAATCTCCAATTTTTAGCTGTCATTCTGAAGCAGAGCGAAGAATCTGCCCGCATATGCGAATAGATTCTTCGGCCTCCAGCCTCAGAATGACAGGACTTTAATACGATGTTTGGTTTGTTTGATGTTTCGGCTTGAGACAAGCCGAAACATAGACTAAGGTACTTGTCATTCTGAACGAAGCGGAGCGCAGTGAAGAATCTGTACGCGTATGCAAGCAGATTCTTCGGTCTTCGACCTCAGAATGACAGCTACCTTAATTGGTACTCTGGGTCGTCTCTGACCCAAAGGGGTCGGGCTCAGGGACGAGCCCGACTACCGTGATATTGCTCACCGCAGATGTGTTTCGGGGTGAGATACCCCGAAACATACGATTAACTCCCGAATTGTTTGGGCTAAAACCGATAACTGATACCAGCTACCGTAGGGTGGATTAAGGGGGCTTATATAATGGATATACTTGCACAAATTAAAGATAATAAAATTATCTATTGATTACCCCCAAATCCACCACAATTGCTCATAAGCTAGGTGTGGTGGAACCGCAACTGTTAAAAAACGTAGGCCTAACATATTTTTTTTAGTCTCATTTCCAATATGGGTTTGTTCCACCCTACATTTTTAAAATTCGGTATCTTAAGTCAACAGCATTAGCGGCTTGTACCCTCCCGAAGTAACGGGCGGGGACAAGCCGCCGCCCCTACGGACCACAGACTGAAACCAATAATGCCACACTAAAACCGATAACTGATACCAGCCGTCCATGTCCTGGGAGCCGCAGGGCTATAGCGGATTGTACCGTAGGACTCGGTAACTTCGGCGGCATATTTTTTGTTAAACATATTATCCACTCTAAAAAATATACCGGCATCTCCCCAATCATAGGCCAGCTTGCCGGATACGACTGTAAAACCTTTATAGGTTTGGCTGTTAGCCGTATCCACAAAGTATTTTTCCCATGTATTGGCGCTGATTCGACTACTCAACCCGCTTTGATGACGATAATCCATGAAAAAAGTATATTGATGTTCCGGTACTAATGGAATTTTGTTACCATCTCGGCAATGGGTTACTACCTCCCGATCTACCTTCTCCATTTCATTAAATTCTTTAAAGGTAAAATCGCTGTAAGCATAAGCGCCTCCCAGATACAGACCGGTGGCAAGCTTTATCCGCCCGGATAATTCAATTCCCTGATGCAGGGTTTCACCGGCATTATCATAAAAGCTATATCCATCCTCATCCATCAGTTTTATAATCTCATCTTCTATGCTAGTGTAAAACATAGCCAAAGAGAGACGATGTCCGCCGGTAAACCTGCCCTTAAGACCGACTTCGTAGTTTACGGATTCTTGTAGAGCAAGCTTGTAATTAGTACCCAGCTCCCCTTGAGTAGGCGTCTGAAAACCCGTACCAATTGTGCCGTATACGCTTATCTCATCTATAAGGATATAGTTTATTCCTATTCTGGGGCTTAGCCTCTCCCAGGTTTTTTCTTCGTCTATAATATTTTCTACTTCTTTATAACCAAAATAGCTCTCTCCCGGAGGTCGTACAAAAATATAACCCCAGTCCAGATAATCCTCTTCATCCAGTCTGAACTTTACCTCGTCATAACGCAGCCCCAAATCTATAATCAGGTTATTAAAAGGACGTATTGACTCCTGAATATACACGCCCCATTTATCTACTGTATTATTACCGGAACTCATAAGCTCGCCCTTATCATCTGAAGAGGTATACGGAGCTTCGGGATTATTGTCTTTATAAGCATACTTCTTAGAATCCCGCTCATCCCTTTGACCGGAAAGACCTACAGTAAGAACATTTTTCGTATCCCAAAACCTATGCGGGATATTAAGCTGAAACTCCGCTCCGTATACATTAGCCCCGCCATCATTTATTCCACGCGGAACGGGGTGAAAATGTTCCCAATCCTGAAAATACAGCTGAGCGCTAAGCTCATTATCTCCGGCAAACTCCTTTTCGTATCCCAAGGTAGCTCCGGTGGTTTTGCTATACCTGCCGTTATTAGGCCAGTTTGAGCCCTCCTGAGCCGGGTCATCTTTAAACTCTTCCTCAGTAAGAGAACCCGGCAATTGTAAATCAGCTTCTGAATAGCTCAATAAAAGCTCAAAACTGGAGGTATTATCAATCAGGTAGCTGAACTTGCCGTTTAACTGGTTAGTGTCAAATTCATTATGTTTGCGCCATGAATCAGTAGAGCGGCGGGAACCGCTTAAAAAATAGTAAAACTTATCTGTATACGCTCCTCCATAAGAAAGATTAAAGTTTTGACTATTATCAGTTCCAACCGTACTTTTAAGGCTAACCCCCTGATAACCTAATGCTTCTTTGGTAATAATGTTTATTACGCCGGCGGCGGCATTGGCTCCGTATAGCGTGGAATTGGGCCCTTTTAAGACTTCAATTCTTTCTATAAGCGAGGTATCCACCACATCCAACCGCGTAAGGCTGTCTGGATCGGTAATTGGAATACCGTCTACCATAATCATGATCTCACGTACGCCATAGGCGGCTTTGGCGCCGGCGCCTCTGATAATGATATGATTATCATAAGCGCCGTTTTTACTTTGAGCCTGAACTCCGGGTAAAGCCTCCAGCATTTCTCCAATATTTAAACCCTTACTCTGCTCGATTTCCTCTTTGGTAATAACATCAATAGCCGCCGGTACCTCGCTGGTCTTTCGTTTGGTTTTAGTGCCGGTAACCACCATCTGTCCTAGATCAGCCTCTTCTTTCTCTTGCTCTCCTGCTTCAGCGCTAGGACTAAATGAAGCAAATATCAATATAAAACAAGTTATAAACACTGATAACTTCAACTTAACCATCTGTATTTTCTCCTTTTATACTAATTTGTATTCAAGATATAACGGTAGCTTTTAAATGTAGGGTGGGTCAAGCCCGTATCATGCAGGAGCCTAAAACATATGCTTAAGCGTACATTATCTGATAGCCGCGGACCCACCATAATTGCTCGCCGCTAGGTGTGGATTCGGGGTGATCTTTTTTTAAGATTTGTTATCCTTCATTTATATAAGGATATCTGTTATATAAAACCCCTTAATCCACCCTACGGTGGTGTCGTTATTTTTTTGCGTAACATTAGTTACCAATGTAAAATTGACACACGTCTGCTATGCCTTGAAAAAGTAACCTTTATGAGGCGCACCTCGCCTATGTTTATTTTTTAAAGCTAGGATTAGATATGTTTTATTGGATAATTAGATACGGTGTTGGGGCGGTTTATCAGGCGGGGATGCAAATTGCTCTAAAGGGTTATAAGTATTAGAGGGTTTAAAATCAGAATAAATTGGATAAAAAATTAAAACAAAGGGTTTGCTTAAGATAGGTAATTCGGTAATTTTAGGCAGTATAAATCCTGTATCATGACTGGTACAACCCACACTACAGATAATCGTATCTGTAATCTTATCATTTACATTGGCGCTGCAATTCTTTTTATTATCAGAACAGCTACATGATTTATAGCTATATCGGCCAGAACAAGAACACCCTTTTGGACTATAGGCATTCTTACCCACCGCTGCAATTAAATTTATATTGATAAGCAAAATTATCAATATGTGGGCAACTATATTATAGTATTTCATTTACTCCAGCCTAAATGATATTGACAGACAAAGCCTTAGTTCGTTTTTATTCAAGCTCTCCGGCAAGGGTAAAAACGGGTTAGCGCTGTTTATGGTTTTAATAGCGGCCTGGTCCAGTATTTGGTAATTAGATGAAGCAAGTATTTTAATATCCTTTAAATTCCCCTCTTTGGAAATTAAGAAACTCACCGTAGCCACGCCTTGCAGTCCCTTCCTTCTGGCCAGTCTGGGATATATTTTATGAGCGTTAATCCGCTCTTTAACCGCATTTTGATATTCTATTAATCCATTATTATTATCTTGGTTTGGTATATTTTTAGTGGCATTGCTTCCGGGAAGCGCCGAAGCTATATTATAAGCAATCCGACTTGTATCCGCCGGATTAAAAGTTTTATATTTAGCAGCTTTAGCGGATATGGTAATCTTTTGTTTAAGAGCTGCTGTCGGGCGATAATAAGATATTTCAGAATCAGGGCGGATTGTTTTTTTTGCAACAATTATTTACGGTTTAGGTAAACGGCGCTCTTGCTCGTTTCTGACCCATAGTTTGTAGCAGTCTGGCTCAGGGACGGAGTCAAAAGACCCACGCCCGACTACCGCTTTATTAACAAGGTTTATTTTATTTATCTGTTCTACCGGAGGTCTTTGGCTCTTAATTTTATGTCTATAAGCCCTTTTAACAGGCGAGGCTTTTACCAGCTTGATATTGGCTATAGACAGTCTCTTTGGTTTGCTTTTTTCTACTAATGGCCGCTGATAATAAGCGCCGGCAGACAAAAACAGCGCTACATGTAATAAAACAGAGAGCAGCATCCAAGAAATTTTTGTTCGCATAGTTTGCATATTATAGATAATAGTCCTATGAGGCTCTTACAAAATTTTACCTGTCATTCTGAACGAAGCGTAAGCGCAGTGAAGAATCTGCCACCGTATGCGAGCAGATTCTTCGGCCTTCGGCCTCAGAATGACAGCCGACACAGCCTCCTAGCGGTTATGTTTCGGGGTGTCTCACCCCGAAACCCACCTAGCGGGGAGCAATAGTTTCTGCATGAGACATACCGAAACATATACACCCTGCGGCGAGCGCTAGCAGGCGCTAAAACTCCCATTTAACCTTAGCAAAGATGTTTCTGCCCGGCTCCAGTAATTTTTCTCCGGTTGAAACATCCTCTCCATTTAAGTGTTCGGCATATTCTTTGTCAAAAAGATTATCCGCCCCCACGGTTAAAGAGCAGCGCTCAATCACAATCGCTCCCAATGCAATACCAAAGGTGGAAAATCCGGCGGTTTTACTATCGCCAAAATCAGGGTCAATCTTATTCTGTCCGGCGACAAAGCGGCCTGATACCTCGCTCCAGGCATCCCACCGGCTATAGTCATACCTAAGCGCCAGATTCCCTTCCAGTGGAGGAATTTGCGGCAAGTAGGTATCAGCCTCGCTGTTTTTACCTTCAGTATAAGCTATATTTCCTTTAATGGAAAGCCCGCGGGTAAGTTTTACACTGCCGTCAATTTCAAATCCCCTAAGAACAGCATCCACATTAACGTATCTTCTAACGCCTGCGGCTCCTGCTGTTTTAGGCGTAAGTAACGGGTCTGTCTCGCCGGTGATATAATTATTAATGCGATTATAAAATAAGGAAATTCCCAAAGCAGCTCTATCAAATTCGCCTCTTGCGCCAATATCGAATTCCAGACTTTCCTCCGGTTTGATATCGGGATTACCCAGATAATCATAATGGTCTGTATATTTTGAAGCCGGAAAATAATAGGAATACCTTTCATTGGCATCCGCGGTTCTTACTCCGCGTCCTATTCCTGCGCTAAGATCAATATGCTTATTAAGGCTGTATACCAGCCCTATGTTACCGGAAAGATTGGTTTCATTATCTTCTAAGTCACTTCTTTCCACTGAGTTTAAAAAATCCTGATTTGGAATATCGGAATCAGCCTTAACTAAGTCTAATCTGGCGGCTAAAGTCAGCTCCAGTTCAGGTATCAGCCTGTTTTTAAATTCAGCATACAATCCCCAATCCTGAATACGGGCATTATTCCAGGGTTTATCCTCTATAATCATACTCATCATCATACTCTGCATCTTTCTGGTTCGCTCGGCATCTCTTAATAAATTATAATAATCAACTCCGGCGGTAAGGTGGCTGTTTTTATCCGGTTCAAATACAGATTCCAAGCGTCCGCCATATGTTTCGGCCTCGCCCTTGGTTTGCATTTCCATGCTGTTGACACTATCGCGATCATCATTATTCATGGTGTGTTCTGCTGTATTGTAATAGATGCTTCCCGTAAATAACGAAAAGAGCGGGGAGATATCCCGCCGGATATATTTAATATTAGATAACATATTTTCCGTTTTTTCCGCATCCATCAGTCGGGCTGGATAGTGGATATCATCCCCCCGTTCTTGGGCTATGGCTAGTTCCAATCTATGGTCAACAACGGGATTTAAGCCTATTTTTGCCGAATATCCCTGTTTTTTGAAACTGGAATTATCCACCTCGCCCGAGGTTGAGTCATAATTATCATAATCCATACCGCTTATAAAAAGCCGGTAATCATAGGGTTTATCCCCGCCGTAAAGGCTTAAGCCGCCCCTATTACCCCGAGCGGCATCATCATAGCCCATACTTAGAGCACCGTGTATTTCCGGTTTGTCATAGCGTTTGGGCTGTTTGCTGATCAAATTTATAACTCCGCCTAAAGTACCTGCGCCATGGCGCACTGAAAACGGGCCGCGGATTATTTCTATAGACTCCAAGTCATCTACATCAAGCTGGGATGAAGGGGGAACCATCCTGCCCGGACAGGCTCCCCATATTTTTGCGCCGTCTATTAATACATTAAGCTGGTCTTCCTTAAGACCGCGCAATACCGGCTCCAGCCCCAATTGACCTGTGCGTCCGGCTGATATACCGGGAATTATTCTTAAAATATCGCCGGTATCGGCGGCATTTTGCGCTTCTATTTCCTCACTGGTGATGATTGACTGGTTATAGGGAGCAAGCTCCTGTTGGCCGGTTACTTCTACTGTACCTAGTTGTACTGTCTGTGGACTTTCCTTTGACTCGCTTTTGGCTGTAGAAGGATATAATATTATCTGGCAGGCTATGGCCATGAAGATAAACACCTCATACCAAAGCGCCGTAAATGTCATTCTTTTCACTTTTTGCTCCTTATATAATAGACAGATCAATACTGTTGTACTTCAAAGCTGTATTTAGAGCATCCTATAAAAGTGTCATTCCCGCAGTGATTTTAAGCGGGAATCTAGTAGAGCGTTTTCTTAAAATGTATACATTTATTTTGTCATTCTGAATGAAGCGAAGCGTAGTGAAGAATCTGCTCGCTATTGCGGGGGGAGATTCTTCGTTCTTCGGCCTCAGAATGACGGCTGATGCTATCCTTTTTGTTGAAACGCTCTACTAGCCTGCAAAAGTTCATAAACTGTTATTTATAAATAGCAACAGTTCCATGTAGCAAGGAGTCGGGAGTCAGAATAAAGAAGATAAATGGTTCCCGGCTCCTGTATTCTGAATTCCTCTTATTTGGATTACTATTTATGAACGTCTTGAGTATAGATTCCCGATAAAAACATTCGGGAATGACTGTTGTTTTACAAGAGGCTTTTTAATATAAAAATGGAGTAATTTAGGGAAATTTGGGGAGGTTTAAACGGCGGGTCTAAAAAGACGGTAAATGGTTTGTGATTGTTTTTGGTGAAAATATTTGCGCCATAGCTTACAGGTTGAAAAAAGCTGAAGCTAATCGGAGGATAAACATCTATGGCATGATTTGCTTTGATTACGCTTTGTCCAGACTGACAACCGGCTGAGACAAGTCTTGGGTTACTGCTGTTTTTTGAGTGATTATCATTTTCATTTTGGCATGCGCTTTCGTGAGAACAGGCGCAAGCGCCCGGATTACAGGCACAAGCTGGCTCATGACTATAGGCGTAATTTGTGGGAATGGCGCTGATAGTTATTACACACCAGAAAAAAAACAGTATAATTTGGGCTGTATTTTTAAAGTAATTAATGTTCACTTATTGACCCGTGTTTTACTTCATGATTGCAGCATTCCTGATTTTCATACTGCGAACAATCCACGCTGCCGGCGCAAGCACAGCTTAGGGAATCATGCGCTGATGAGGTATCTTTATGCAGTACATATAAAGCCGCCATAGGAATAAGCAATAATACGATAAAGTATACTATCCATCTATATTTCATAACATCAAAATTCTCATATAGTCCTGTTAGAGTATACTGTTTTATACGCCTATTACAAATAAAAAGTCAAGTAAAATATGGCCGAATTGCTATTTACTTCTATATTTGTAACTTATGTTACTCAAAAAAACAATGACATTGCCGTAGGGTGGATTAAGGGGTCTGATATAACAGATATTCGTTATACATTAAAGACAATAATTTATTAAAAGATTACCCCGAATCCACCACACCTAGCAGCGAGCAATCTTTGTGGCTGCCGA
>JAJRXT010000051.1 GCA_024276125.1 bacterium | reverse complement strand
TAAGAATGTAATTTGTTTTCGCATACCGTCTCGATAAGCCATAATATCACTCCTTTCCATTGGAGAATATTATATCACATTGTTAATGTAAAGTAAACATATAAATACAATCTATTGGTGGGTTGTGACACAGCCTCAAGGCGGGGAAAGCGCTACGGAATTAAAAGGCGTTCTGTCCGACTCAATTATTCGGCAAGAAGCTAAAGCAAAGGCCCAAGAAGACGGATTATCCGATTATGAAGAAAAAATCCTGCAAACTATGCTAAAACGCGGGAGACAGCCTAATATCAGCTTTTTCGCTTTTACCGCTACCCCTAAGTATAAGACACTGGAGGTATTCGGTCAACCTGGTGCAGACGGCAAACCCCGGCCTTTCCACTTATACAGTATGTGTCAGGCTATTGAGGAAGGTTTTATCTTAGATGTACTTAAGAACTATACTACCTATAAAACTTATTATCGGTTGATAAAATCAATTGAAGATGATCCGGAGGTGGATAAGAAAAAAAGCCGCCCGCGCGCTGGCACGCTTTATGAGCCTGCATCCGTACAACATATCGCAAAAGACTGAAGTAATGGTGGAACACTTCCGAATGTTTACCCGCCACAAGATAGGCGGCAAGGCTAAAGCTATGGTAGTTACTTCCAGCCGTCTGCATGCGGTGCGATATAAGCAGGCTTTTGATAAATACATCGCTGAAAAAGGTTATAAAGAGATAAAAACGCTGGTGGCATTTTCCTGTATGGTAATTGATCCCGATGCGCCGAGCGTTGAATATACCGAAGTAGGCATGAATAAAGGTATCAGGGAAAAAGAACTGCCTGAGCGATTCGGCAGTGATGACTATCAGGTGCTTTTAGTGGCCGAAAAGTATCAGACCGGCTTTGATCAGCCCCTTCTTCACACCATGTATGTTGATAAACGATTATCCGGCATCCAGGCCGTACAAACCCTTTCACGGCTAAACCGTAAACATTCCGGTAAAGAAGATACCTTTGTGCTGGATTTTGTAAATGAGCCGGAAGATATACTGGAAGCATTTAAACCGTACTACCAACAAACGCTTATCGGCGAGCGTGCCGAAGCATCTCACAAGCTAGGCTGGATGCGCAGCAGGTGTATTATAGGGCTGAGGTGGAGGAATTTTGCAGGGTCTTTTATACCCCGAAGAAAAACCAAACCTCTATTGACCATACTAAAATGAACGCCTGCATTGATCCGGCGGTAAACCGCTATAATCAGCTTGAACCGGAAATAGCCGAGGAATTTCGCAAAGAACTGGCAGCTTACCGTAATCTGTATTCATTTCTATCCCAAATTATTCCCTTCCAAGATTCCGATTTTGAAAAATTGTATACTTACCTATCATTCCGGAATGTAATTTACCCAAAGCATATCCTGCTGAATTGAAAAAATTAGCCATACTGATTTAACTCCTTTGTGGTCAGGGTTGCGGATTTCATTTTCTCAGTAAGGTCTTTCCAACTGCCTTTTGGAAATCTTTCTCATTCATAAATTTAGCGGTAATTTCTTCGTTTTGCTCCATGCGTTCGATAAAGAGTCCTTCAAGCGCTTTAAGGAATACATAACCAAAGTTTTCCATGCTATTAGCTAAAGCCGGTAATATTTTAGGGCTACTTCCTCGTCGAAGTTATATGAGGGGAGATCATTTAGTTTGGGCAGTTTATATATTAAAAAACGGATGTAATCTTTGTGACTTATTTAATGAGGGCAATAAAGAGCCCCTTACTTCTTTTTTGGGTTGTTTAGGCTTACCAATAACAGGAGAAAAGGTTTATCCTGCAAAGGAATATAAAAGAATAGATTTGGTTGTCTTTTCTGATAAAGAAATGAATTTACCGTTAGCCGTATTTGAAATTAAAGTTGATGATCATGAATTATGGAGGAAGAAATACGGATACCAAACAGAAAAATATTTAAAACTAATACCTGATTCTTCAAAGTATTTTTTTATAACTTTAGGCGCTGGAGAATATTATTGGGCTCCTCGCGAAAAAAAATTTGAGTGGATCAAAATAAGAAACTTTTTAAAAGCAATTGAAGCTATTAAAGAAAAAAAAGACCGCTATATTGCAGATTGGAAATCCTCAGTTAAAAGGGAAATAGAGCTACAAAATCTAGCAACTAAAAACGAGCCCACAAGAATAAATGAATATCGAACTGGAACTTGGAATATTTATATATTAGGTAATTTGAAAAAAGCGTTATTAACGTATTGTAAAGGCGACCTTCCTTGTGAAATTGAGCCAAGAGCGTATATGTACGGTACAAGACCAGATACAATCTTAAACTTCTGGTGGGATGAAATTTACGCAGAAATAAACAATAATAAGCATAATTGCACAAATATCTATAACTTGTGTTGTCGGATTTGAGAATCCGACAACACAAACTTCGGAGTCATATTTTTTAATCTGACTCCCCGCTAAAAACATTATAATTATTTATGCAACTATACTTAGTCCGCTGTATGTTCATTAGATATGTCTCTTATTAGCTCGCCAGTATAAAATTCACCAGCCCAATATATTGTATGACCAGATAAAACAGTCAATATATTGTATTTTTCACTTGACTTCCTGCTTCAATTAAGTTAGTATAAATTTATAGTGGAAATTGTACTATACAATAACATTGTAACCGTTTGTAATTTGAAAAAACTCTTTTAGCCCAAATAATTCAGGCTAAGTGCATAAAAACCAAAAGCTTATACATGTCTTTCGGGTTATGGATAGATTGGAACAAAAAAAGGGGGGTCTTATGATAAAGCGTAAGAAAAAACAGTATAAGTATATTAGGCCGGAAATTGTTGTTTCCTTTGATAGATTGACTTTAAGAAATGAATTTAAACAATTACACGGACAGACTCTTTTTTATGATATGCTTCCCCCGTCAACCGTTATGGAGATTGACGAATCATATGCGGCTTTTGGCGAATTATAAGTGAAGGCGCCTGTTATATCAATCTATTCATACCCGAATTATTTGGGTTAGCAACGGTCTTTTGGGTCGAATCCTGATTGCTCAATAGAAATAAGTTGACAATAGTCTCTAAATTGGATAACCTTATAATCAAGTATGTCATAAAAATTAGTTAAATAATAATCTATGGGGTACCTTGAGCAATTAAGAATTCAATTTACAATTAAAGTATGCACAGAAATTTAGCCAATAGGTATCTAGCTGATATAATAAGGATTAAATTTAAAAGCATCATGTAGATATTGGAGGATTCTTAATTAGCGTTTTTCAAGGTTCCTATAATAATTGTCTTAATGCTGTTAGGGCTACTCCTTAAATATAATAAAGGGGAAAAATATGCTTTATGAAATGAAAGTACAAGGACTGGCGCTTGATCCCCTTACTAATGTACCTATTGTAATTTTAAAGGGAGTGAACGCTCCTAAGTCTCTTCCTATCTGGATTGGTATATTCGAGGCCAATGCCATTATATCCGAACTGGAAAATATTACCCCGGCCAGACCTATGACTCATGATTTACTTAAAAATATTATTGACAAACTAAAATCAGAGGTTGTTGGTATAATAGTAACCGATTTGGTGGATAACACCTTCTATGCCAATATTGAATTAAAATGTAAATCTGGCAAAGTTCGAGTGGATTCCCGTCCAAGTGATGCGATTGCCTTGGCGCTTAGAGTAGGCGCCCCTATTTATGTGGCTGAAGAGGTAATTAAAAAAGCCAAAAAAATCGATATGACCAAGGACCCTAAAGGAAATAAAATAGAAAAGTGGAAAGAGTGGCTGGAGTCCTCAACTCCTGAAGACTTTGGTAAATATAAAATGTAGTTCCTGCCCTGATTATGTCGATAATCCTTTTTTTAAAGTATAAGAAGTCCCATTTTTTCCCTTTGTAGCTACGGGTTTTTAAACCTGCGCCATGGTTGACCTCAAGGTCGGTAGCTGCGGGGTTTTTAAACCCGCTACTTGGCAGAGCCTTTTGGTTGTGTCTACAATGTCCGCTATCTGTGGTGCGAGATGTTCATTCGTTTTTAAAATCATATAATTAACAAAGAGCCCTAAGATGGGCTGTTTTTATATTTAAGGTATGTTATGTCCTATGTTTCTATAATAGGTTTTAACCGCCAATTGTTTCTTTAAATTTGTAGCTGCTGACCTTTAGGTCGGTCAAGGGGGCGGGTTTAAAAACCCGCAGCTACGAGATCGTTTTGAGCCTATGTTTTGGTATGTCTCATGCCGAAACATTTAAAATACTCACTGTAGCCATATTGGTTTTGGGGTAAGGCACCCTGAAACATAGAGTAAAGGTATGCACAGTTTTTAAATGATGTCTATAATTACTAAAAAATCAGGTAAATTATGAGAAAATTGTTCGGTACGGATGGTATTAGAGGTGTTGCCAATCAGGAGCCGATGACGGTAGAGATGGCATTACAGCTTGGCCGGGCTGCGGCTTATGTTTTTAAGCAAGATGACCGCCGCCACAGAGTAGTAATCGGTAAGGATACTAGACTCTCCGGTTATTTGTTTGAAAGCGCTCTAATCGCCGGTATTTGTTCAATGGGGGTGGATGTGCTGGTGGTAGGTCCCATGCCCACGCCGGCTATTGCCTTTATTACGCGTTCGCTAAGAGCCGATGCCGGTATTATGATTTCAGCCTCGCATAATCCATATGAAGATAACGGCATAAAATTTTTCTCCCGCAACGGCTTTAAATTACCGGATGATTTGGAGGCTAAAATTGAAAAGCTAATGTCTTCAGGTGAAATAAACTCTATCCGGCCTACGGCAACCGAAGTGGGTAAGGCTTATCGTATCGACGATGCCGAGGGGCGTTATATCGAATTTGTAAAAAACTCCCTTTCCAAAGGACTGACCTTGGAGGGATTGCGGATTGTGCTGGACTGCGCTAATGGAGCCGCATACAAAGTGGCGCCTAAAGTGTTTCAGGAACTGGGTGCGGAGGTTGTCATATATCATGACCGCCCTAATGGCACCAACATAAACCAAGACTGCGGTTCGCTCTATCCCGATGTTATCAGAGACGGGGTAATAAAACATAAAGCCGATGTTGGAATATCCCTAGACGGCGATGCCGACAGGGTTATATTTGCCGATGAGCAAGGCAGGGAAGTAGACGGGGATCATATACTGGCTGTATGCGCTTTGGATATGTTAAAAGAGGGCAGGCTGCACAATAATACATTAGTGACTACGGTGATGAGCAATATGGGCTTGGATATTGCCATAAAGGGCGCCGGTGGACGTATAATAAAAACTGCGGTAGGCGATCGCTATGTAGTGGCTGAAATGTTGTCTAATAATTGCAATTTGGGCGGCGAGCAGTGCGGTCATATGGTTTTTATGGATCATAATACTACGGGAGACGGCGTTTTAGCTGCGCTGCAACTGCTTGCGGTTATGAAAAAGAATAAGCGGCCGCTGTCTGATTTAGCCTCATGTATGCAG
This sequence comes from bacterium, assembly GCA_024276125.1. Lineage (GTDB taxonomy): Bacteria > SZUA-182 > SZUA-182 > SZUA-191 > JAJRXT01 > JAJRXT01. The sequence continues at coordinate 1,840 of JAJRXT010000051.1, read as the reverse complement.
AAATTACCTCAGGTATTAATAAATATAGACGTAGATGAGAAAAAGCCGATAGAGCAAATGCCGAAAGTACAAAAAATTATTCAGAGCGCTGAAGATGAGCTTGCAGGCGAGGGCAGGGTGTTAATCCGCTATTCAGGGACTCAGTCTATGGCGCGGGTTATGATAGAGGGTAAAAATCAACAACGTATTAATGAGCTGGCTTACGAAATTTCCCGACAAATAGAGGAAGAGATTGGATGCCGGAGCGCAAGGGCACATTAAAGGCTATATTTTTTGATGTTGATGATACGTTGTATTCTACCTCCGGGTTTGCGCAGGCTGCCAGGCGCAAGAGCGTTGAGGCTATGATAAGAGCCGGTCTTAAAATGCAGGTGGATGAATGCGTACAGGAGTTAAATGAAGTTATGGAAGAGTTGGGCAGCAATTATGACCGCCATTATGATAAATTATTGGTGCGCATATCCAAAGAAAAATACGCTGATGTTAATCCGGCAATAATAATAGCTGCGGGCGTGGTAGCATATCATCATACTAAGTTTAAAATGTTAAAACCCTATCCCGATGTAATAGACGTATTTAATATACTAATTTGTTCGCCGCTTGTTTTGGGAATTATTACCGCCGGTTTGGAAATAAAGCAGGCTGAAAAATTAATTCGGCTGAAATTGCTTGACTATATTAATCCAAAGGCTATTTTTATAAGCGATCAACTGGCTATTGGCAAGCAGAATACCAAAATTTATCAATATGCTTGTGACAGTATGAATGTAGCGCCGGAACATTGTATGTATGTTGGGGATAATCCAGTATATGATATTGATGTGCCGGATAAATTGGGTATGATCACAGTATTAAACCGTCGCAGCGGTAAATATCTTAATGTATATGGAAAAGCAAAGCCTAGATACATAATCCACAATATGTGGGACCTGCTGGAGATTTTGCGCAGAGATTATGCGCTTCCTATGTAATCAATATGAAAAAAATAATATTATGCGGCTGGTTGTTGCTTTTTGTCAGCGGATGCGGATATCAGTTAGCCGGGGAATTAAACCTGCCTTCTTATATAAAAACAATAGCTGTTCCTATATTTAAAAACCAAACGACGGAGCCGTTTATCGAAAAGTTGCTTACTGAGGCTGTAATCAGGCGAATTCAGCATACTACGGATTTAAAAGTGGTGGATACTGATCGGGCTGATGCGATATTATATGGTTTGGTAGTAAATTATGACGCCAAGGCGCCGCTGGTTTTTGATAGATTCTATGGAGTAGGTGAATACCGGCTTCGGCTTACCGCCCAATTTGAGCTTTTGGATAAGGATAAAAATATTATTTGGGCTAAACAAAGGATTAGCGGAAAAGCGGAATATTATGTAAAAGGAAGCGTGCTATCCACTCAGGATGCCGAGATACAAGCTCAGCTAAGGGCATCAGATGAGGTCTCCCGCGATTTAATTACTATGTGGGAGTGATTCTGAACAAGTCGAAAATAACTGCTTATTGCCATGTCGGTTCTAATGTTGTTGACTTAAGGAAATTGTCATTCTGAACGCAACATAAGTGAAGTGAAGAATCTTCTCCCATATGCGAGCAGATTCTTCGCTCTGCTTCAGAATGACAGGCTAAAAAGAGCCTGTCATCAGATGTTTCGGCTTCTCCTGAAGCCGAAACATCGAAAATATAGATACTTTATAAACTGATGTTACGCAAAGTGTGCTTTTTGGCGTAGGGTGGGTCAAGCCCGTATTGTGAAAGAGTTTAAACAATATCTTTTTAGGTGTATATTGTATTAATTGTTGCGGACCCACCTTCATTGTCCGCTGCCAGGTGGTGGATTC
>JAJRXT010000050.1 GCA_024276125.1 bacterium | reverse complement strand
ACCGCCTCTACAATTACTTATAGGGTAAGTATGGTGGAGCCGCAACTGTCAAAAAAGTAATCCGAGTATATCTTTTTATACTCTTTTTCTAGCATGGGCTTGCTCCACCCTACATGTAAAAGCAAGTTTTGCGTAACATGAGTTATTAAATTAAGCAGGATTATATTACAATAGGACAAGGGTTTGTCCTCGCCCGTTGCAGGGCAATACTGTTGACTTAAGGTACTTGTCATTCTGAGGCTGAAAGCCGAAGAATCTGCCCACATATGCGAGCAGATTCTTCGGCCTACGGCCTCAGAATGACAGAATATAATCATTTTCGGAGTTAACTCAATAGCCATTAAATGTTTTAAACGAAAACATGGTCAATCACTTAGTAACATATACATTGGAACATAATAATAAATTTTACATCATAAAACATGTTCCAGCAAGGGTATGTTTAGAAACAGGAGAACAGTTTTTTGTTCCCGAAACAGTTGAAAAATTACAAGATACCGTTTGGGAACAAAAAAAGCTCAAAAAGATTATCAAAACACCAGTTTTTGAATTTGCATGAAAAATTTGTATGTTTCGAGGTGTCTAACCCCGAAACAAATTGTTCGCCGCTAGTACACGGAAACCATTTTATATTGATGGGTAACAAGGACATTCTTTACTGTCACCCTAGAGCGAAGCGCAATGTTGTTGACTTAAGAACATTTTGTGCTTAAAAGACTTTTCTTAGCCTGTCATTCTGAGGCTGAAAGCCGAAGAATCTCCCCCCGCAACAGTGGGCAGATTCTTCACTGCGCTTCGCTTCGTTCAGAATGACAACACATTAACACATCAATATAAAATGGATATCGTACTAGGAGTGTTTCGGCATGGGACATACCGACAACATAGACATAGCCCAAAAAGCGGGTTTAAAAACCCGCGGCTACATTGTATAAAATAAACTATGCTAAATCTTATCATCCTTATCTTAATCCAGGCCGCTTTGCTTGCGGGGCTGATAAATACGCCCGCTATTTGCGGTTATATACAAAACACATTGGGACTGCCCTTTCATTCTGCATTTATCTGGCTGCCGCTTAGTATACTTGCGACTGTCGATTTTCTTTTTATCTTTAAATACTTAGCCCAAATTAAGCCGGTGGGGAAATGTATTTGCGCAAATGTAGAGAGATTCGGCCGGATAGTAAATAAACTTTGTGCTAGTAAAAAATTGGTTTTATGTGCCGGTATTTTTCTGCTGGCATTTATAATTTGTCTGGCTCACATGCACTATCTTACCAAATATACCTATATTGACCCTGATACGCAGTCGTATATTTTTCAAGCCAGATTATTTACCATGGGCAAGGTGTATACCCAATCTCCGCCGAATATAAGGTTTATACCTTGTCGTCCGTTAAACAGTATGGACGGGCGGGTTTATCATTTTAATCCGCCCGGCGCTGCTTTTTTTCTGGCTCTTGGCGAGTATTTCAATATACCGTGGATTATTCCGCTTATATTATCGGGTATAACGGCGCTACTTATTTTTTTGATGATGGATAGCTTTGTCAATCGAAGGGCGGCGCTGCTGGCCGTATTATTATTGCTTGCCTCACCTTCTTTTTATGCAATCGGCGGAGCATGGTGGAGTGAGAATGTATCACGCCTGTTTTTGCTTATTTCATTTTATTTATTTTTAAAGGCGATTTATAACTTATCACCGCAAAATGCTCTCCTATCAGGTATTTGCTGGTCAGTGGCGTTTAATACCAGACCTATGCCCGGGGCAGTTTTCGGAGCGGTTTTTGTTGGCTGGGGTATTTATTCTATTATTGTAAGTAAGGATAAAAAGAAACTTGGCCTTACAGCAGCAGCTATGTTTTTGGGCAGTTTATCGGGGGTTCTGTTTTTCTTTTATATAAATCATTTTTATACCGGCAATATGTTTATGGCGGCGCATGATGTAGAGCAAAAGGGAGCCGCGCTTGGCTTTGGACTAAAAGGCGAGGGCGTAAATCCGGCTAATCTGGCTTATCCTATTGATTACACTCCGCTTGTCGCCCTAAAAAGGACTATAAAAAATGTACTGCCTACGGTTGGTATAAATATTGCCGGCTGGGGCTTACCTGAGAATATTTACGGTTTTAATTTTATAACCGCAATTTTGGCGTATGTATTTATAATTTATCAGGTTATAAAATCCAAAGACCGCTTTAGTATTATACTGTTTTTAACCTTTTTGGTCAGCGTATTGTTTTTATTCTTTTTCGCCTATGATCCTTCTGTATGGCATACTTTAGCAGTAGGCGCCAGATATTACAATGAAAGTATAATTATAGGCCTTATCCCGCTTTTGGCTATGGGTATTATAAGCAGCAGGTCTTATTTTGAGAAAATATCTAATAAGTTTAATTTCCCCAAATACAGTCTGCAATTTGGTTTAATAATTTTATTAGCTATAAATGTTGGCTTATTTACCTATGCGCAGTTTAATTATGGTTATGGCGCCAGATTCTGGGACCTGCGGCAGGCTGTTAAAGAAAAGAGACTTAAAAATGCGGTGGTTTTTGTATATAATACAGGAATTCCGATTGGGGATTTACCGTATAAAGAATTCGGTGAAGGCGATGTAGTATATTTTAGGTTATTTAGGAAAAACTCCGCCTGGACATTGGATCAAAAAGACCCAAGTAAAGACGACGACTGGCGGGAATTCTACCGGAAATATTTTACCGATAGAATGCCGTATCTATGGGATAGGGGTAAGCTTGTTGAATTGGATGAGCAGTTATAAAACGGATATTATCTTTTTCCTTGACAAATCTCCAATCCAGCGATTTACTGTATAGTATATAAATCTAGCCGATTAAATCCCAAATTAAACAATTTATTAGATTGCTACGCCGGTCTGATCTGCTCGTGGCGGTTTTTCCAAGTTGTGGGTTGTTGTTATAGCCTTACCTACTTATCATTTTCAGGCAGTGTCTTGCGATGTGTTGTTATTGTTCGCCTCTTGTTTTTACATTCCATATATAAATAATTTTTCCCCGTTACAAGTCCATTGTTTTTACCTATACCAGTTTATGTTTTTGTATGTCTCAAGCCAAAACTATATAACCTGAGTTCGGCATAAAACTCGTTGATTTTATTAGATTGTAGGGGCGGTGGCTTGTCCCCGCCCGTGATTCGGGAGGGGATAAACCCCAATGCCATTAAGTTAAGGAACTTGTCATTCTGAATGAAGCGAAGCGCAGTGAAGAATCTACTTGCTATTGCGGGGGGAGATTCTTCGGCCTTCGGCCTCAGAATGACAGTTCCTAAGAATTAAGCGCCTTCGGGCTAAATAAGTAAGTGTTGTAAATGCAGTATAAGTATAAAAAAATAATTATATTATTTGTTGTTATTGGTATTTCCTGCTGTGTACATAAACCGATCCCAATAGAAATAGTACATATAAAAGATGTTTGTATTGTTTATGCTACGCACGAAAGGATAAACCAAGAATGGTATAACAGGGGAAACAGCGGAGAGGTAATGGGATTTTATATACCCGAAACTAATACGGTTTGGGCGGAAAAAACAGACCATGCCGCCATTGGGCATGAGATAAGACATCTTACCGATGGTAATTGGCATGATTAAACAGCGTAAGCTGCTGTATGATTAAATAATCAGGAGGTTATTTGCTGCATAATATTTGAGTGTAATTCAGACGGGGCAGGTTCTATGAAGAGTAAAGATTCTTGAATAAGCCGATCAAATTGTAAATCACAATCAGATAACTCCCGGCAGGCGGGGCAATGCGTAAGATGCTTAAAATAATTAGTTAAATTTTCTCTATCATTGCTATTGCCGGTAGAGGCAATAAAACGCGCAAACAGATTATATTTATCGCAATCGCTCATCTTTTTTACTGCTTTTTGCGCCTGCTTTACGGCTGTATCTTCAAACCATGATACCTTTTCTTCTGTTAGCAAATTTTCTTTATGCGAAGCCATCCACAGGCTGCCAATATTTCCATTGCAATTACTTATGGGAACAACCAACAGCGTTTTATAACCTTCCTGCAAGCAACGGCCTCTAGGCGACATTCCCAGTCGTTCTAATTCATTAACGGTTTTATCGCATAAAAAATTACACCAAAAACTGCCGGTTTCGGTAAATAACGATGACCCCTTAGGAACCTCCCTGCGGATTATCCTTGCACAGATGCAATCGTCTTTTAGACCAAGAAAGCATTCATCATCAACAAAATCAGGGGATAACCCTTGATGCGCAGCATAGGGGATATAACCGACAGGGTCAAGCGCTCTTACCGCTAAGGCATTAAAAGCACACTCTTTGCGAATTTTATTTAATAAATTTTTTAGTTCCGCTTCGTAATCCATAACCATGACTAATTTGGGTAAGAATCCTTATTAATACAACGTGAGTTCGACATAAAAATTCTTGATTTTGTTATCTTGTAGGGGCGGGTTTCAAACCCGCCCCTACAGCAAGAGGGGATATGTCACTCTTCTATAAAAATTTTACGTCAATCAAATCTATACAAAACACCAACTAGCTGATATATAAAAACAGTTTAATTTTTCTTATGTCGAACTCAGGTTAATACAGAATAATTCCGGTTAAAAAATCAACCGGGCGCTACTTCTATGAGATCAGCTTTGTATAAAAATAATTCCCTATTTTTTTAGGTTAACCTGATTTTGCTATAATTAGTTTAACTTATTTATAAAAGACAAAACCATGAGTAACCCTTTTTGAAAGAAGGGTTATCCCCCAAGGTTTTATCTTTATAAATAAGTTAATCAATTATACCGAACTTACGTTAGGTTAAGTAAAATATACCAATATTATCTTTATCTGTCAATTGAACATAGCCCTGTTTTGCAACTTTTATGTAATTCTTGCCTACTGATTAGTTAACGTGAGTTCGACATAAAAGTTCTTGATTTTGTTATCTTGTAGGGGCGGGTTTCAAACCCGCCCCTACAGCGAGAGGGGATATGTCACTCTTCTACAAAAATTTTACGTCAATCAAATCTATACAAAACACCAACTAGCTTATATATTAAAACATTTTAGTTTTTCTTATGTCGAACTCAGGTTAGTTATATTAATTCTGCCGCCAACCCAGTTAAGCTTGCTTCTTAATACCTGATAATAATTTTTATGCGGCGGTTGAATCAGTTTTATACTGTGAGCGGACTTGCTGAGGGAGACTGTATCATCATATTGTAAGGGTAAGCATTGCTGACCGTCACAGGTAATGTATACATTTTCATTTTTGGATTTTAATTTTATTTCTATGCGGAAATTATCAGTAATTACAATCGGTCGATTACTTAGGGTATGCGGACAAATCGGCGTAATTACCAGCGCCTGCGTAGAAGGGTATAAGATAGGCCCTCCGGCGGACAGCGAATAAGCGGTAGAGCCGGTAGGGGTCGATACGATCAATCCATCCGCCCTGAATGTGTTTACATATTGCCCGTTAATATATGTTTCCAGTTGGATTATTCTGGCTAAGACCTCTTTATGAATAACAATATCATTTAAATTAACATAGCTGCCGATGATTTTATTATGACGCCATATTTGGGTTTGTATCATTTGACGCTCGTCAACTACAAACTCGCCGGATAATACCTGCTCTAAGGCGGGAAACATATCCCCCAAGGTTACTTCGGTCAAAAACCCTAATGCCCCCAAGTTTATTCCCAAAATATGAGTATTTTGTATACCGGGCTGCCGGGCAGCTTTAAGCAAAGTGCCATCTCCGCCCAATACCATTATTAGATCAACTAAAGCGGGCAGTCTGTTTATATTGACAATCTCAGCCTCAATTCCCAAACCGGCGGTTTGCTCGTCTACCACCACATCAACTTTTCGTTTTTTAAGCCAAGGCAAAAGTCCGCCTAAGACTTGGCCGATTTTATTGGCCTTTGGATTGGCAATAATTCCTACCCGCATTATTCTTTCCGCATCATTTGGGCAAATTTGGTGAACAGATAATTGGCATCATGCGGCCCCGGCGATGCTTCTGGATGGTATTGTACCGAAAATATAGGTAATTCTTTGTGCTGTATACCTTCTGCTGTTTTATCGTTTAGGTTTATATGCGTAAGGTAAACATTAGTCTCAGATGTTTGCTCAATGGGTATATCAACGGCAAAGCCATGATTTTGAGCGGTTATCTCAACCTTTTTATTACTCAACTGCATAACGGGTTGATTTGCGCCATGATGACCGAATTTAAGTTTATAAGTATTAAATCCCAAAGCCAAACCCAAAATTTGATGCCCCAAGCAAATGCCGAATATGGGTTTTTTACCGATCAACTTTTTTACATTATCTACAGCATAAGGCACGCCCGCTGGATCTCCCGGGCCGTTAGATAAAAAAATTCCATCCGGCTTAGTATCCAAAAGCTCCTGCGCAGGCGTATCGGCTGGAAACACGTTAACCATCGCCCCGATAGAAACAAAATTGCGCAATATATTGTGTTTTATACCAAAATCATAAACAGCTACTTTAAAGCTAGGCTTTTTTAATGTATCTGGATAAAAATGAGCGCCGGGTGCATCGGGCGCTTTTTGGGGATTTAATTCCCACTTCCAGCAGCCTTCATTCCAAGTATAGGCGCTTGTACAAGATACCTCTTTAACCAAGTCCCTGCCGATTAAGCCGGGTGCGCTGCGCACTTTATTTAACAGACTATCTATATTTGTATCTACAGTAGATATAATTCCCTGCTGAGCGCCCTTATCACGGATATGTCTGGTGAGCATGCGGGTATCTATACCTTGAATACCGACAATATTATGCTCGCACAAGAACTCATCCAAGCTCATCTGAGAGCGCCAATTACTGGCAATATGGCTTAATTCCTTAATTATAAAACCGGCGGTATGGGGCGATACAGCCTCAAAATCAGCCTCATTTATACCGTAATTACCGATTAGCGGATAGGTCATGGTAACGATTTGACCCTTGTATGAGGGGTCGGTCAATATTTCCTGATAACCGGCCATACTGGTGTTAAATACCACCTCTCCGATAGTCTCTCCGGCAGCTCCAAATGAAACCCCTTCAAATACCTGCCCGTCTTGTAATACTAATAAAGCTTTACTCATAATTATTTATAACCGAGTTATGATGTTTTGGTAAAAGTTCGTTATTTTAAAATAAATTGCGTTAATGTTTGTGTTGATAAATATGTAAATAGCTATTGTCGGATAAATGTCAGTACAACAACCTGATCTCGACATAAAAAACAAAGGTTATTATATATCAGTTAGTTAATCTTTTGCATATACTTTATTAATACGATTTTCTGTAGAGGAGGTGGGTATCCCTAATGTTGTTAAGTTAAGGAAATTGTCATTCTGAATGAAGCGCAGCGGAATGAAGAATCTACTCGCATATGCGAGCAGATTCTTCAGCTTACGGCCTCAGAATGACAGGCTAAAAAGAGCTTTTCATTATAGTATAAAGCTTAACTTAATGGCAGTGAGGCTTGTTCTCTCCCGTTTCCTCGGGCGGGGACAAGCCGCCGCCCCTACAGTCTAATAAAATCAACAACTTTTATGTCGAACTCAGGTTATAATACCTCTTAGATTATATAGCGGCAAATAATATAAATCAATAAAAATTTATTTATAAAGAGCAAACCATGGGATAACCCTTCTTTCAAGAAGGGTTATCCCCCAAGGTTTTGCCTTTACAAATAAGTTTTTATTTATTTATGTTGTTTTTAAGATATATAGCCGGATTGGTGTCGGGGTCATTGTACATTTTGCACTGATAATATACCTTAAGGCGTTTTTTACCGCACATTAATTCATTAATTAATTGGGTAAAACTAAGGCTTAGGTCATCTTGCTGCTCTAGTAAAATCTTTAATTTATCTTCCCTTAGCATAAGTTTGTCAGGCTTTACATCTATTCGTTTAACTTCTTGTTTCATATGATAAATCTTTAGCGCTAAGATAGACAAGCGGTCGATAATGCTGCCCGGGGTCTCTGAATTAATAGGTATGTCATTATTTAGAATACCAACTTTTTCAGCAAGTACAGCCACCAAAGCGGCGTCTATTTCTTCTATTTTATCATTCCTTCTTTGGTTGGAAATATCTATAATGCGTTTTATCTGAGCTATAAAACTGTCCTGTACATCAGGTATGCGGGCTTTATCTTCCTCGTGCCACTGGAAACAATTAATCAATTGATTATCATGAACAAGCCTTAATATTCCGTTATATTCTTCAGCTAAGATGTTTTTTGCATCCTCCCATGAATGGATTAATTCTTCCTTATTATGCCAGTTATTAATTAATTGAATTTGTAATTCATTTATCTTGTGTACTTTTATTTTATCTATTTCAAACAATTGAACATCCTTATTAAATATAATATAACAATTGGTTAACGTATATGAAGGTAGGGCAGGTGAAACATCAATACTGTTGACTTTTAAGATGACTGTCATTCTTAAATTAAGCAAAGCGCAGTGAAGAATCTACTCGCTATTGCGGGGAGAGATTCTTCGGCTTATCGCCTCAGAATGACAGACATATGCGAATGAAGATTCTGCGGTCTACGAGCCTGGCAATGACAGGCAATAGCTTATGACTCTGTAGCACAAATTACAAATTGTTTACACTTTAAACATGAAGTAACAATATCTTTCACTGTGCGGCTTAGTGTCTGCGCTTTTATGCGCTGAGAAGGCGGGGTTACTCTGCACTTGGTGATATCCTCTCCATAGATATTTTGATAAGGGTCGTCTTTTTGATAAAGCAGGCTGGCGATTTCTATCATTTGACCGATTATCTGCTCGTCCGTATTTTCATAATATTGGGGACGTAAACTGCGGTCAATAGCAATAGCGGCCTTAATGCCCTCATGAATCGCCTTACAAACCAATTTGGGCTGCCACCAGCTCAAATCGCCGGCTGCATAAATTTTTTCATTTGAAGTTTTAAGCGATT
>JAJRXT010000049.1 GCA_024276125.1 bacterium | reverse complement strand
GCTTATGGGGCGGGGTTATCAAAAGCGGATAGAGAGAATTTGACAAAAAGCTTAAGTGAAGCTGCTCAGCGGTTTGGCGAAGCATATGTTAAAAGAGATTTTAAAACTATGCATAAAATGTTGAATAAAGAATATCGACATCGCGTTGAGTTATGTGAGTATAAAGATTCTGTACATTATGATGGTATAAGTGATGGTTTTATGCAGGTAAATATAATGGAAGTTGTTGTTTTGCCGAGTTCCAGTAGCGGAAAACTGATATATGGAAAAGTGAGTCAGACTATATCCAGCGTGGAGAACATTAAAAGCAAGAACACGGGCGATACAAGTAAAAGCGAGATAGAGCTGATCTATTGGGATGATTGGGTTATGAAAAATGGGCAATGGTATAAAATTGAGAAACTTGACTAGAATCTAAATTGATGCTTAGGAATTTTAAAGTTGCTCTAAATTATTTATAGATGAGAGTCCCCGCTTCTGTCCAAAGGGCGGTAGGGGGATGGGATTACTTTTATAAGCGTACATAAAAGTTGCATGAATATGTTTATGTCATTTCACTTAATAACCTGTTTGATTCATGATTTTAGACAGGATTATACAAAGTCAAATATAAAGTAATATGACCAGCCAAGTTATTAAAAACAATTTTTTGCAAAAAAATAATCAATGGAAAGTTAACAAGCGATTGATTTTTTAATCTGTAGCCTAAGATTAATTTCCAAGTTATTGGGTTATAAAGACTCTGGTTTTTGTTAAAGGCTGGCAAGATAAGTAAATTATCTTATATTATAAGCTTATGTAAAGGATGTATAAAAAGATTTATGCTTATAAATGCTTTGATTTTACCTGTTTCTGACTTTTAAGTAAGTTGGATTAAAAGGTGGTTAATTCATGTTACGTGTGATGTATAGTGATTTATTGTGGAAAATGTTTCGGCAGGTTGACTTTTGGAAGCCGATAAAACTGTTTTTTTTTAGGTGGTTTTAATTTGCATTTGATTAATTCTAAGAAATCTTTGAGTTATATCTTTAAGATTTGGTAAAGAGTTATTTAGGTTTTTATTATAATTTAAATTGTTATTGATAGATTAAATATTTTAGGAGGCCTTTTTCATGCGAAATAAAAAGATGTTAATTTCTACTTTAATAGTGTGCCTATTGGCCTTTATGACTTCTAATGCTTTTTGTGCCAGCTTGAAGGATGCGGTGGAGCTTTACCAAAAAAATCAATATGAACAAGCTGTTATTATGTTGCGTAGAATGATTAAAGATGACAATAATAATATTGATGCGCACAGATATTTGGTTAAGTGCTACAATAAGATGAAAAAACTTGATGATGTAGCCTCTGAATATAACACTCTTAAGGTAAAAGAACAGAATAATCCAATTTATAGGTTTATGATTGCATATATTTATGATTTAAAGGGAAATACTATAGGCGCTATGCAGGGCTATGAAGAGGTTAAAAAAATGAATCCCAAATTGGCGTATTTAAATTATAATTTGGGATGGATATATGATGATCAGGGTGAGATAAATCAAGCGATTAAACATTATGAAGCAGAGATAAAGTATAATCCAGGCAATGTTGATGCGCATTATAATTTAATTAAAGATTATTTGAAGAAGAAAAACTATCAAAAGGTTTTGCAGATATCACAAAAGATGTTGGCAGTTGCGCCTAATGATATAAGGGCTTATGATAGTCGGGGCTGGGTTTTCTATGAGCAGGGTGATGTGGAGCAAGCTATTGAGCAATGGAAAAAGACTATTAAATTATCGCCTAAAGATATAGAAGCCGGTGAAAACAATGTAAGGGGTTTGGTGCTTCATGCCAAGGGGTTATATAACAGCGCTATGAGGGAATATAAAAAGGGATAAGAAAATATGGAAATAATGCTCGTTTGCACAATAATCTCGGTAAGGCTTATATACATAAAATAACCTCTAAAACATTTGGCGTGAAAAATGATAAATGGTTAAGAGAGGCGGTTAAAGAATTTAAGAATTCTCTTAGAATAAACTCTAAGTTTGCAGATGCGTATTTAAGTTTGGGCGATGCTTATTTTAAACTTGGAATGAACAATGAGGGTATAACTCAATTTAAAAAATATGTTTCTTTAAGGCCTAATGATATTAAGGGACTTAATTTACTGGGTAATGCTTACCGAGAAGTTGGTCGTTATGAAGATGCCAGAAAGGTGTTTAATAAAGCCATTAACAAGGCTCCCAAAGATGCTCTGGCTTATGCGAATTTAGGTACTGTATATTATTATCAGGGATTACAGGAGGCGGCATTGGCTCAGTGGAAAACATCCCTTAAATTAGACCCTTATCAACCATTATTAAAGGAAAGAATGGAGACTGCCTTTAAAAAACTATCTCAATAGTGAGTAGTTATTATACTCGCATTGTTTATGGTTTTTGAGGGATTATCATACAAAACAACATGATAAGTCAACGTCCTGAAAAAACTTTATTTACTCAGCTCAGTCTATCTTTGAAAAGTTGACAGCAATTTATTTTTTAATTAGGTAGTTTAGCTGGCCTAGGTTAATGCTTAAGAATTATTCGGGATAAAGTTATACAAAAGGTGCATGAACATCTCTATGTTCAAAATAAAAATAATGAGATATTTAAAGATAAAACCGGTTCTATTAAGCTTAATTTTTTGTTTTCTTTTTTGCGGGAATTCTTGGGCGCAGATGATGACTTCTCAGTCGGCTACTAGAACTATAGATGTGGAATTAAAAGAAAAGCCGAATCCACATTGGAAGAGTAATACATGTCGTATGTGTCATGATGCAACTCCACAAAAAGGCAAGTCAGCAACCTTTAAATTTGATGGTGATTTTAATAAATTATGTCTCAGTTGTCATGATACTGCTGTGTTTAGGGCTGAAGAGCATGTAGTAGGTATTCCGGTTAAAGAAAATGAATTGTTTAAAAAGCCGTCGGCTGATTTTCCATTACAAAATGGAAAAATAACCTGTATTACCTGTCATGACGTGAGATTACAGGAGAAGAATAATCTTTCTGCAAAAGAAAGTAATCCGATGTTTATTCGCGGGGCGCCGTATGATTATCAAATGACCTTTGAATGGAATAAATCTGAAACAGATGATGAGAGATACAGTCAAAATCGTTATATGCTCTGTTTTAAATGTCATCGAAAAGGACCGCTTTTGCAATGGAGCCCGCATCAAAATCAGATAACCAAAACTGGTAAAATTAATGAAGAACAGTGCTTTATATGTCACTCTGAAATACCAGATCGGGCTGCGGTTGAAAAGTCTGAATGGCGTTTATTACGAAAGTTGAAAGAGCAATGTATAAATTGTCATATGGGAAAAACACGCTTTCATCCTATCAGGGTTACCCATTATGGAAATACGATTCCTCAGAAAATATATAGTCAAATTAAATATTCTGAAAGAAGAATTGGAATTATCGTCCCTATGGATTTTGATTCTAAGGGGGTTGAGAGATTGGTTTGCACATCGTGCCACAATCCTCACCAGCGCGGCGTTTTAAAAAATAAAGTTACCAGTAAGGGAGCAGATACAGATCGCAGATTACGTTTAGATGGATTTGCTATGTGTTTAGCATGCCATGGAACGGCGGTGTGAGTGCCTACTCCAGGGACTCCGTTTTAGGCGGGCGGTTAGATACTTGCGTTATAATATGATTTTTTGTTATTCCAGTGAAAGCGGCAATCTATAGTTTTACTGTTTAGCTATAATATTTTTTAGTGGGATTCAGATTCTCAAATCTGACTCCCACTAAGCCCTGTTGTCGGATTCTCAAATTCGACTAATACAAAATTATTAAGGGCGCTTCGCTCAATCCTTTAGGGCGTATCCCTTACGCTTAGGTTAGCGCCGCGGTAATTTTTTAAACGCTAAATATATAGATAAAATTGTTATTAGTTATCAAGCTGTGTTTAGCTGATAACAAAATAGGGTTTGCAGTGTTGTTCCCTCCTATTTTTTAGAAAATATAATAGCTATAAAATGTTAGCTTTATGATTTTTAGCTATTTGGCGATAAGTCTCTAAAAATATATCATTATAGTTTACCCGTAAACAATACCTATATTTATTATATTATATTGGCCGCTAAATAGAATATTGCTTTATCCTTACCAATCAGCTTTTTATTCTGCACCAAAAATTTCTGACCTTTTAATTAACCCATGTTACGTAAAACTTGATTGCCGGTATGTTATGTAATCTCTGTTTTTATACCTGGCAGTAGAGCGGGTCAAGCCATATTAGCCTGCATATCTCATAATTATCTGCGAAAACTGTTTATAAAACAAGGCGATAAGCCAACGTCCTTAAAAGTACAGTTTGTATTTTAACCTGGGCTCGACATAAAAGTTGTTGATTTTATTGTCTTGTAGGGGCGGGTTTGAAACCCGCCCCTACGTCTGGAGGGGACATGTCCCTATCCTAGGTAGATTTTATGTTAATTAAGTCTACATGGAACAGCAGCTAGCTGATATATTAAGACATTTTAGTTTTTCTTATGTCGAACTCAGGTTATTTTACAAACTTTTAATTGGAAGCGTAAAAAGCCTCTAATTTCAATAAGGTAATTATTGCATTAAATTAACTCCCGAATTATTCGGGATAAATTGTGTTTTAAAATATATGGCAGTCGGGCTTGTCTCTGGGGCCGAGTCTTGAATAGGAGGTACTCATTATATGAAAGCAGTTGAAACTAATTTACTTGAATTTTTAGACGGTACAAAACAGTTTATAATCCCCATTTATCAACGTACATATTAGTTGGACGCTTAAGCAATGCAGTCAATTATGGGCAGATATAATTCAAACGGCTGTAAATCAATAAATCTCTGGGCATTTTATTGGGTCTTTTGTTTATATAAAAGAATGGGGGTATCATGTTTCATCGGAAATATTAATTTTCAGCAGGTTCAACAGGATATTGGGCGTGGTCTTTTCCATAATTCGGGTGATACTTACCAGCTGGTAAACCATCTTGTTTTCTAGTAACGGCCTGTAAATTTGCCTTTCTGGCCAAAGGAACATAATCAGTAAAAATTGCATTAACTGCCGCCTCTACCGCCATTTCAATGATACCACTACCACCGCTATCTTTTTTAACAGTCATTTCATCCTGCCATAAAACATTACCTGTTGCAGCATCTTTTAATGTGTAATTCAGTGTTACAATTACGCTTGAAGATATAACAAGGTATTGAGTATCCCATTTCTTGACAGTTATATAAAATACGGCATCACAGCCAAAAAGGTTTTTAAGCTTCTGGGGTGGTGAACTGTAAACTAAACCAATATCAGATAGTCCCAATTCCTCTAGCATTCCTTTGGTAAGGTTTACCTGATAAACGTAGTATCCTCGCTCAGCGACAGGCATTGAAATTGTAGAAAGAAAGTATATCGTAGCGCTTACCTCAACACTTTCATTCATCGGGGGAACAATAAGTATGGAATTTGGTTGCATATTAAAAAAAGCAGTATAGTATTTAGGAACTTTTTTTGCACAGCTTGTAAGGATTAAAGCAATAAGTGCAACAAAAACAAATCGATACTTCATTAATTCTCTCCCCTTGCCATTTTCTTTTTAATCTTTTTGATATTAGCGATTAAAGCATCCATGAGATAGGTCGACTCTGGAAATAATTCTTTTTCTTTGGAATAACTTTCTACCGCTCCATCATATTCTTTAAACAAATATTGTAAATAGC
>JAJRXT010000048.1 GCA_024276125.1 bacterium | reverse complement strand
CTGTGGTGGATTCGGGGGTAATTAATAGATAATTTTATTGTTTTTAATTTATGTAAGTATATCTATTATATAAGACCCCTTAATCCACCCTACGGCAGCTATAGCCTTACGTCAACAGCATTGGGGGTTTACCTCTCCCAAATCACGGGCGGGGACAAGCCGCCTCCCCTACAGCTTAATAAAATTAACAATTTTTATAAGGAGGCGGGGCGCTGAGCGCATCGACTGATATTGTTATAGTGGCCGGTGAGCTATCCGGTGAATTATACGGCGCCGGAGTAATTAGGGAATTGCTAAGGCTTAACCCTGATATAAAGATAACCGGTATCGGCGGCGCCAAAATGAAAGCCGCCGGCGCTGATTTACTCTTTGATATAAGCGAATTAGCCGTAGTAGGAGTTTGGGAGGTACTCGCTCAGGGGCGGGCTATCTGGCGGGCTTATCATGCCTTAAAAAAATATTTAATCAAAAACCGTCCGAACTTACTGATTTTAATAGATTATCCCGATTTTAACCTGATGCTGGCCAAAGTAGCTAAAAAACATGGAATTAAGGTTTTATATTATATTAGTCCCCAAGTGTGGGCTTGGCGGGCGGGCAGAGTAAAAAAGATCGCCAAACGCGTAAATAAAATGGCGGTTATCCTGCCTTTTGAGGTTGATATTTATCGGAATGCAGGATTGGATACAAGTTTTGTAGGGCATCCATTATTGGAAATAGTAAGACCGCTGTTATCCAAATTGGATAATTTAACACGCTATAAATTGGATGCAAAAAGACCGATAATCGGCCTGCTTCCAGGCAGCCGTAAAAGCGAGATAAAATTTCTACTGGATATAATACTTGATGCAGCCAAATTAATTTATAAAAAACAGCCAAAAGTACAATTTATTATGCCGGTTGCGCCAAGTTTGGATTTTAATGAATTATCAGATAAAATAAAGCAAACTGATTTACCCGTAAAGTTAGTTAAAGCGCAGGCCTATGATGTGATGAGCATAGCTGACCTTTTGATTACGGCATCGGGTACGGCTACATTGGAGGCGGCCTTGTTGGGCGCGCCTATGATAGTAATCTACAAACTGTCCGGGTTAAGTTATTTAGTCGGACGCTTGCTTATTAATACACCTTATATATCGCTTGCTAATATTATAGCGGGTAAAAAAGTAGTACCAGAATTGATTCAACATGAGGTTACCGCCAATAAAATCGCTGCATATGCTTTGGATTTTTTAGCCGATAAAATTCAGTTAAAAAATATAAGGGATGAATTACTTATGGTAAGGTCAAAATTAGGCGATGCAGGGGCATCACGAAAAACAGCAAAGCTGGCTTGGGAATTAATAAATGAAAATTAAGCATATGGATTGGCTTATCTTATATTTAGCGCCGCGATTGGGCGTTCTATGGCTTAGGTTTTTAGGCTGGAGTATGAGATTAGAGTATGTGGGAGTTGATGGATTAAAAAAAACAATGGCCGAGAATAAAAGTATAATCTTCGCCCTTTGGCATGGCCGCCAGCTTACGCTGCCCGTTTTATACCCCAAGCTTCATCAGGGACGCAAACTAAGCATACTTATAAGTCAACATAAAGACGGGGAATATATCAGCCGTATCATAAAATATTTTGGCATGGATTCCGTAAGAGGCTCTACCTACCGAGGAGCGATTAAGGCGCTTAAACAATTGGTAAGACTCTTAAAAACGACAACAACCGATATTGGTATTACCCCCGACGGGCCGCGAGGGCCTAAATATCAGGCACAATTAGGGATTATACTGTTAGCCAAATTAAGCGGCGCACCGATTGTACCGCTTACTTATAATGCTTCAAAAAAAAAACTTTTTCAAGCTGGGATGCGATGATCCTGCCATATCCTTTTTCCCGCGGGGTTTTTATCTATGGAGAGCCTATTTATGTTGATGCTAAGGCTACGGCAGAACAGATGAGGGAGAAAAAACAGGAATTGGAAGAGGCGCTGAATCGTATGACCAGTATAGCGGATAATTATTTTGGTTAGAAGAAACTTTATTCGCTAAAAAGCGATGAATAAAAAGCTGATAAAACATTACATTTGAACCTAGTGGAGCGTTTTCTTAAAAAGAATACCATTAACCGTTATTCTGAGGCCGAAGAACGAAGAATCTTCCCGCATACGCAGGCAGATTTTTCACTGCGCTTCGCTTCGTTCAGAATGACAAAATGAATATATCCTTTTAAAAAAAACGCTGTACTCATAAACTTTTGCCCAAATTAATTCCCGAATTATTCGGGTTAGAAGAATTGGGAAGGATAAACCATGTCCAAAAAACATGTAGGGGTTATTTTTGGCGGGCGTTCGGTGGAGCATGAGGTCTCTATTGTTACCGCTCAACAGGTAATAGAAAATATGTCGCGGGATAAATACGAAATAATCCCCATCTACATTTCTCAATCAGGTAATTGGTATAGCTGCGATAAGCTTATTGGCATAGAAAATTTTAAAGATATAAACCGGTTGATAAATAATCTGGATAAAGTCTTTTTGCAACCATCGTCTAATGGAAATCATTTGCTGTATTTACCGCAGCGCAGGGGGTTGTTCAGCCGCCCCAAGGAGATTAGATTAGATGTGTTATTTCCAGCTCTACACGGTACATATGGCGAAGACGGCTGTATACAGGGGTTATTAAATATGATTGGTCTTCCATATGTTGGCGCCGGTGTCCTTGGTTCTGCTGTTGGTATGGATAAGATTGTCAGTAAATCTATTTTAGAACAAGCCGGTATGCCGGTGGTTGATTACACTTGGCTTACTCACCAGCAATGGCAGGATGAGGCGGATTTGGTAATCAGGCGGATTGATGCGAGCTTGTCCTATCCGGTTATAATAAAACCGGCTAATTTGGGTTCCAGTATTGGCATAAGTCAGGCTGCTGATATAGATTCCCTGAAATTCGGTATAGATATAGCCGGCCATTATAGCAGGCGTATTATTGTAGAGCAGGGACTAACCGACTTTATGGAGATAAATTGTTCGGTAATGGGTAATGAAGACGAGCTACAAGTCTCTTTATGCGAGCAGCCCATATCCTGGAAGGAATTTTTAACGTATGAAGAAAAATACCTAAATACCGGTAAAGGCGGGGGTCAAGGTATGGCGGGAGCGCAACGCAGGCTGCCGGCGCCTATTTCTGATGAGGCTACCAAAAAAATACAACAATTTGCTATACAAACCTTTAGACTGCTTGATTGCGCCGGCATTGCCCTGATAGACTTTCTGTATGATAATGCCGGTAAAAACATCTATATTAATGAAATAAACACCATGCCGGGATCAATCGCCTATTATTTATGGGAGCCTCTTGGTATTAATTTTAGCTAATTAGTTGACAGATTGATAGAGCTGGCGATAGACGCACATAAAGAGCAAGGTAAATATATCTACAGCCACCCGACTAACCTGCTGAAGCAAAAACAGGGCGGCATGAAAAATAAATTGATGTAGGCTAAAACATGTTACTGGTGGGATTAACCGGAGGAATTGGAAGCGGCAAGACTACCGCAGCCGGCAGATTTTCGCAGCTTGGCGCATATATTATAGATGCGGATAAGCTGGCGCATGCAGTAATGCTGCCTAATACCCCCGCATGGTATGAGATAACAGCCTGTTTCGGCGCTCAAATATTAAATCCAAATAAAGAAATAAACCGAAAATTTCTGGCGGATATCGTTTTTGCAGATAAGACATTATTAAATAAGTTAAACAAAATCGTCCACCCGCAGGTTTTTCTGGAAGAAAAAAAGCAAATCACCCAAATCATCCAAAACAACTCCAATGCTATTATAATATTGGATATACCCCTGTTAATCGAAACAGGGCATCACAAACAAATGGACAGGGTAATAGTCGTTTCTGTAAGCCAAGAAAAACAAACCCAAAGACTGCTGGCTAATGGATTGACCTATAAACAAATAAAGACCAGATTATCCGCTCAACTCCCATTAGAAGAAAAAATAAAGCATGCCGATTTTATAATTGATAATAATGGCTCCTTAAACCAAACCTACAGGCAAGTTGAGGATATTTTTAGGGAATTGGTACGCATTGTAGACGCCGACCTTTAGGTCGGCTTGGTTAGACTTGCAAGGGCGGGTTTAAAAACCCGCGACTACAGATGGGTTTATCCCAATGCTATTGATTTAAAGCCGTTATTCTGAACGAAGCGTAAGCGCAGTAAAGAATCTCCCGCATTCGTAAGCAAGGAGATTCTTCGGTTTTCAGCCTCAGAATGACAGCTAATAAAAGACTTTTAAAGCATCGGGGGGTTATCACCTCATGAATTACGAGCGTAAACAGGGTCATAAACCCATGCGACAGCTCTACAATTTAATGAATGACAAACTTGGTATTATATTCCATGTTTTCAGATATTGCTTAGCTCCCTAATTTAATGCAGCTGGTTATTCTTTTTAAAGTAGCTATTGCAGAAAGGGAAGCCAAATAACTGGTTTTTGGATTACTGGGAGACGGCAGGTTATTGGTTTGGGTAATAATTTCCCCAAAATCACCATAAGCTTCAATTTGATGCGAATTAGTTTTTGTGTTAGGGTCGGCCATAATACGCACCTTGGTCTTATCCGGCCCCAAACCGGCTAGACTTAAGGCTACGGCTACATTTACATTTTTAGGGAAACCGGCAATTGCTTCCCTGGCATTGCCTTCAAAAACCAAGGTAGAATGTTTGATATCCGAAATATCAATGCCATTTTCTATTAAATAAGGCGCCCCGATAAGTCCGGCCGGGGGTTTGCAACTGGTAATAATCACCTCATCCAACCGGCCGCACTTGGCAGCTTTTATTGCATCCAAACCGGCAATTGCGCCTGAGGGCAGGTAAATCTCTCCACGGTATTCCATTAATTTACGCCATTGTAAATCGGTTAATTCTATAAAACCTCCTAAACTCATAAATAAAGCATCCTTCTTATGCTCTATTATAGAGTCTATCAAACTTGGAACTATTGACTTACCGGCGGCTTCCACCACTAAATTTACTTGAGATACTAATTCGGCAACAGGTAGTATTGTTACAGAACATGCCAATTGTTCCGCCAATTTAGCGCTGTTGTCAGAATTTAAATCAGCCAAAGCACAAAGCTGCAATTCGGGTAATTCTTCTAATTTACCAGCGATAAAACCGCCGATTGTACCGCATCCTATTATTCCGATCTTCTTGGTAACTTGAGTCTTGTTCATATAATTAACCCGCACATTTCATAAGGTAAACTTTTGTTTAAGATTAATTCCCGAATTATTAGGGTTAAGTATTTTCGCTTTCTTTTTCCGCCTCAATACATTCTTTGACTTTTTTATATATTTCATCGAATATTTGAGGGTTTTGTCTAAGATAAATCTTTACGTTTTCACGTCCCTGACCCAAACGCTGATTATTGTAAGAAAACCAGGTACCGCTTTTTTGCGCCAAATCATATTTTAAGGCCATATCCAATAAATCAGCCTCTTTGGAAATACCCCAGCCATACATGATGTCAAATTCGGCTTCTTTAAACGGCGGCGCCAATTTATTTTTGGCCACCTTTACCCTTACTTTATTGCCAATAATATCCTGACCATGTTTAATGGATTGTAATTTTCTGATATCCATTCTTACGGAAGCATAGAATTTAAGCGCTTTTCCTCCGGTAGTTACCTCAGGATTACCAAACATGACGCCGATTTTATGCCTAACCTGATTAATAAAAATAAGACAGGTATTGGACTTGCCGACTACGCCGGTAACCTTACGCAAAGCCTGAGACATTAGACGTGCCTGCGCCCCCATCTGGGCATCCCCCATATCGCCTTCAATCTCAGATTTGGGAACAAGGGCGGCTACGGAGTCAATAACTACTACATCAACAGCTCCGCTGCGCACCAGCATTTCAGCGATTTCCAAAGCCTGTTCACCTGTATCCGGTTGAGCTACCAGCAACTCATAAATATTTACCCCCAGTCTGCGGGCATAGGAGGCATCCAAAGCATGTTCGGCATCAATAAAGCCTACCGTTCCATTTTGTTTCTGGGCTTCTGCCACAATGTGTAAAGCCAAAGTCGTTTTTCCGCCGGCCTCAGGACCGAATATTTCTATCACACGTCCCCGAGGCACACCGCCGATACCCAAAGCGCGGTCCAATGCCAAAGAAGTTGTAGAAATGGCGCTTATATTACGAAGTCTAGTTCCTGAACCCAATTTCATAATTGCGCCTACACCGAAACTACGCTCAATTTGTTCCATAGCGGCGCGAATGGCTTTTTCTTTTTCTGTACCCTTTAATTCTTTTCTACAGTTGTTTTTATCCATACCTCTTTTCATGTAAGCCTCCTTTTCAGGCATTCTTTTCTCCTCCTTTCCGATAGTATTTTTATTCCATAAACTATAGGAATCGAATGAGTTATCTTTTTGCACAGGGCTGGCGGCTGGAATAATTCCCGTCGCTTTAGGCAAGCTTTCGCCTGCTGGTTTTTCTATTTGCTCTGTAGTTGCTTGCGTTTGTTTTTCTTGCGGTTGTTCTATCTGTTCTGCGGCTGTTTGTTCAGGCTGTTCTTTTTCTTCTTCAGGTTCGTTATACGGCGGCCACGGCGTTTGTTTTTCTTGCGGTTGTTCTATCTGTTCTGCGGCTGCTTGTT
>JAJRXT010000047.1 GCA_024276125.1 bacterium | reverse complement strand
CTTACCCCTTCGGGCCATCTTAATTCACGAATCATCTTATAACACTGCTCGCCACTTACCAACTGCTGAATTTTGACAAATGGTTTAGCCATAGCCTATATAATCTCCCTGTTTTAGATGATTAAGCCCTAATATACAGGAAGATTATAACACGAAACTTAATTAGTGTATTAATTTGTTTTATAAGAAGTTGCACACTCCCCATCGGGAGTTTGGCCTCCACAATATCTTCTGATTGAGCGCCCAAAAGGGCTTGCGCAATTGGCGTTCTGATATTCATTGTTCCCCACTCTGGATTTGAACGATCACGGGTAATCAATGCCTGTTTCTCATCCTCCGGATATTTCGTATCCACATATACAACCGTATCGCCAACTTCAACTATATCATTATCGGCTAGTTGAATTTCCTTGTCCGGTTTACCTTTTTTATAATTCCGTTGTGGATATCCAGACGCTTGTTGCCTAAAGGCTTTATTCAAATCTGACACATCACCGGTTGGTTTATCTTCGTTTTTAGCCGCTATATTTTTATCGGAACATACGGATTCAACACGCTGCGGATAAATTTTACGTTCCTCCAGCATTTGCCATAAATCGGATAATGCCTCATTTTTACTAAAATCTATGTTTCGGTATGTCCCATGCCGAAACACATCTGCGCTTAAGCAACTTGTTTCGGGGTGAGACACCCCGAAACATATAGGGGTGAGATACCCCGAAACATATAGAATTATCCAAATTTGAATTAACTCATCTACTTTCAAACGCTCTCCGGCCTTTAACTGCATACCGTTTTATGCGGTCAATAGCCTCCAATATATCCAGCAGCCTCTCCCGTTGGTCCCTCACAACGCCACAGCCTCCCGAAGCACACGCTCACGAATACGGGGTTTAATCCCCCGCTCGCTTACCACATCTACTTTACAGCCAAGGAATTCCTGCAATTCCAGCCACAAGGCGGCATGATCCAGCAGACTTCTCCCCAAATCCATTTCCACCAGAAAATCTATATCGCTTTGTTCGTCCGCCTCACCCCGCGCCACAGAACCGAACACTCGTACATTATGGGCGCCATGCCGGGCGGCAATGTTTAATATTTCATTACGTTTTTCTTTAATAAGCTCACAAATTTCCATATCCCAAGTCCATTAAATTGTCTCGGCTAGTCACGCTTTGAGAGTACAATTTCGATAAGCCTTACCCTATAAATATTCTTTTTTACCTTCAGATTTTACTTTTTCCAGCAGTTGTTTTACGTCTTGCGCCCGGGCGGCATCGCATATTAGCAGCACATCGCCGGTATCTACAATAATTATATCCTTTAATCCAATAGTCGCCACCAATTTGCCAGGCGCATGGATTATCAAATCACGGCTGTCTAAACCAACCGTATCCCCTAAGCAGATATTACCGTCTTTATCCTTCGGGAAAACCTCGCGCAAACTTGTCCAGCTGCCCACGTCATTCCAGCCGAAATCAGCGCCTATTACCGCAACTTCAGGATATTTCTCCATTATTCCGTAATCAATAGATATACTCTCAAGTTCAGGATATACACTGGCTAAAGCGGTCTTTTGCTCATAGGTACCCAGAAGATGCGCTATATCATTAAGCTTACGGTATATATCCGGTAAGTATTTTTCCAATGCGGATAAAATAACCGAACAGCGCCAGATGAAAATACCGCTGTTCCATAGCGCGCCGGCCTCCATATATTTTAGGGCTTTTTTTATATCAGGTTTTTCCGCAATTTTTTTCACCCGATAAGCCGTTAAATCAGACGTACGCTCTATTTTATCAGCCGGAATAATATAGCCGTATCCAGTATGAGGGCAATTCGGTTTTATCCCCAGCGTAACCAAATAGTCGCTAGAATCAGCTAAGCCTGCGGCATCTGTAATTACTTTTTTGAAATGAGTTGTATCTTGGATTAGATGATCCGCCGGCATGACCAGCATGGCTGCCTGCGGAGATAAATTTTGGATATAAAAAGCGGCCAATGCTATACATGCCGCCGTATTGCGTCCTGCCGGTTCTTTTAGTATATTTTTGGGGGGGATTTGAGGAAGTTGCCTGTAAAGCGCCGCAACCTGATGCTCTGCGGTTACTATAATGATATTTTGCGGAGGAATAAAACCATCCAGACGATTAACCGTCTGCTGGATAAGGGTATGCTCTCCTGTCAGCCGGATCAACTGTTTAGGATGCGCCCGACGGCTAAGCGGCCAAAAACGCGTTCCCGAACCGCCCGCCATAATTACTGCATAGAGATTATCTACTTGCACTTTTATGACTAATTAACCTCCGATTCGCTCTCTAACATTTTCTGAACTATATTTCCTATTTCTCTTGAAGAAGAGGAATAGGGGTCTTCTACCAACAATGGAGACATAGCTTTAGCCGATTTACGGACTAAGGGATCAAGGAAAAGAGAACCCATGATATCCACTTTTATGTTTAAATATTTTTCAGCCACCAGTTTTACCGCGGCTATACTCTCCTGCTCGCTTTGATTGGTCAGCATATTAACAATAAGACGCGGATTAAATTCGGATAATTGGTTTAAAAACCGTTCTTTTAAATTACCGTTAGACTCTTCCAAGCGGCCAAGCAGATCGTCCATAGACTCAATGCTTCTTACGCTTTTTGGTTTACCTAGTTCTTTAAGCAGTTTGCAGACAAGGTTGTTCCTGCCGTAAACCCTGCTTAACCTTCTAAACAAGGCGCTTTTGATAAAACCGTATCCGCTTTGAATAGAGGTAGGCTCTGGAGTAACCACTACCAGACGTTCATCGGCCACAGAGAAAAAATCAAGTACATTATACGAGGTACCTGCCCCCAAGTCCAGCAGGATATAGTCAGTATCCAGTTTCAGCAAATGATTGATTATCTTAAGTTTTTGGGTGTATTTGGGGTTGGCTAATCCCAGAATAGCGCTGGCTCCGCTAATCAGCTTTACATTCTCTATATTAACATCCTGCAAAATATCCTGCATAGGCATATGCAGATGCAGAAAGTCATTCAAGGTATACTGAGTAGAGCGCAGGCCAAACATGATATGCAGATTAGAGCCGCCTAAATCGGCATCCACCAATACCACCCT
>JAJRXT010000046.1 GCA_024276125.1 bacterium | reverse complement strand
TAGTTGATGTTTTATGTAGATTTAATTAACATAAAATTTACCTAGGATAGGGGCATGTCCCCTCCAGATGTAGGGGCGGGTTTCAAACCCGCCCCTACAAGACAATAAAATCAACAACTTTTATGTCGAACTCAGGTTATATTAACTTTGCGCCAGTCCAAATACCTCATGCAGCGTACGTACGCCCAATTCAGTATATTTAGATTCTATTACACAAGATATGGCAATCTCAGAGGTGCTAATCATCAAAATATTAATCCCTTCATTAGCCAAAGAGTCAAACATTTTAGCCGCTACCCCTGAATGACTTTTCATGCCGACTCCGACTACCGAAAGTTTGGTAATTTTATTATCGCATTCCACTTCGCCCATTTTTTGTTCCTTGACCAAATCCTGTAGAATTTTTACCGTAGCGCCGCTGTCCGATTTGGGTACGGTAAATGAGATATCGGCCAAACCGTCTTCGCCTATATTTTAGATAATCATATCAACCACAATATTATTTTTAGCTACTGCAGTAAAAATCATAGCGGCAAGGCCTGGACGGTCAGGCACCCCTTTAATTGTAATTTTACTCTCATCGCGATTATAAGCCACCCCGCGAACCACAACCTCTTCCATACCGGCATCCTCCTTTAACACCCATGTACCCTCCTGCTCATGAAAACTGGAGCGTACATGAATAGTAATTCCGTATTTTTTGGCAAATTCCACTGATCTAATCTGTAGCACCTTAGCGCCCAAGCTGGCTAATTCCAGCATTTCATCATAGCTTATGCGATTGATTTTACGGGCTTCAGCTACAATATTGGGATCAGTGGTATATACCCCGTCTACGTCGGTATATATCTCGCAAACATCAGCATCCAAAGCAGCGGCTAAAGCTAAAGCAGTAATATCGGAGCCGCCGCGCCCTAATGTGGTAATCTCATGTCGCTCATCAATACCTTGAAAGCCGGCTACGATTACAATCTGCTCGTCATTCAACTCATCTTTAATACGGTCGGCATCCACCCTTAAAATACGCGCTTTAGTAAAAGAGCTGTCGGTTATAATACGCACCTGATGTCCGGTAAAGGATTTAGCCTCATATCCAAGACTATGAATAGCCATAGCCAACAAGGCAATAGATACCTGCTCGCCGGTAGAAAGCAGCATATCCAACTCGCGCTCGCTGGGTTTAGGATTTATCTCGCTAGCTAGGGATACCAGCCGATCAGTTTCCTTACCCATGGCCGATACCACCACGATCACCTGATGACCTTGTTTTTTGGTCTTTACTATACGCTGCGCCGCCCGCTTTATTTTTTCAACATCTCCAACCGATGTTCCGCCGAATTTCTGTACAATCAAAGCCATATTAGGTTAGCATTCCTTATCTCAATGTTTATCCTAGGTTCCCAAAAAGTATTCCATTAATTTCCAGCCCGGGTCTATGCAAATACCGGAGTCTTTAGCGCAAGCCTCGCTGAAGGCGTTATCTGTTTTATTCATATTCCTTGAATCATATATAGCCACCGGCACAGGATCATTCGTATGAGTTCTTAGGCTCAAAGGAGTAGCATGATCTGATAACGCCATTATTTTATAATCGCAAAGCTTATCCATCTGCTTTCTTATTGCCCCCACAATAAGCGAGTCAAATCGTTCTATAGCCTGAATTTTATCCTTAAGACTGCCGCTATGTGCCGCCTCATCCGGCGCCTCCAAATGTACGCATACCAGATCGTGTTCGGCCAGCGCCGCTATGGCCGCATCGGCTTTACCCTTATAATTGGTATCCAGATATCCGGTTGCCCCGGGTACCTTTATTATATTTAAACCAATATATTTACCAATACCCTTTATTAAATCAACAGCGCTTATAATTGCGCCGGATAGTTTGTATTTATTTTCAAAAGACTCAAGCTGAGGCGCCTTTCCCTGTCACCATAGCCAAATGCTATTTGCAACAGGCTTACCTTGTTTTATTCGTCTTTGATTTATCGGATTGGTCTCAAGTATCTTACGGGAGGCTTTCATTAGTTTTATAATGTTTCCCCAGCCCTTTCCCCGCGGTAAATATTTGTCAATATTTTGCCCGATGATATCATGCGGCGGGGTGCAATTTGCCTTTTCAGGACCATTTGCCCAAACCAAAAGATGCCGATAGCTTACCCCCGGATAAAACTGTATAGACGAATTACCCAAATGCAGGTTAAGATCATTTATTAATTTGTGAGCCTCGGTACTGCTTATATGACCGGCTGTAAAATCCCGCATACTTCCGGTAAAACCTTCTTGACAGGTAAAATCAACATTAACCATGTTGCACCTGAAAGCCACTTCATGAGAACGCAGGCGTAAGCCAAAGCTGGCGGCCTCAAGCGGCGCCCGTCCCGTATAAGAAGCGGCGGGATCATATCCCATAATAGATAAACCGGCCACATCGCTGCCCGGGGCAAAGTCCTGCGGAATTGTTTTTGTTTGGATTAACTCTCCATAAGCCGCCAGATAATCCATGTTCGGCGTATCAGCGGCCTGAAGCGGAGTTTTACCCTGTAAATCATCTACGGGAAAATCAGCCATCCCGTCGCCTATTAGAATTATATATTTCATTTGTTTAAATTTACCTGATATTAAATTTCCCCAATTTGTTTCAACAAATGTTCGTAAAATCTTTTACTATACCTGATCCCTTTTTCCCCTTCCCATATTCTGAAATTTCTCTGGCTACCTCTTCAGGAATTAAAATAGTTCCTGCTACTGCTTGAAGCAGTTCAATTTGGTTTATTCTGGAAAAGGCAATAAATGGAGAGGAATCTGATATTATTATCATAAAGCAACTCTATATTTTTGCTGCGGTGTGTAGTTCACTTTCGGCAGCGCTTTCATCTAAGTCAAAAACCGTTATTCCCTTTTTAGCTAACAAATCCATAAAGTCCAGTCGGTTTATCCCTGCTAATTTAGCGGCTTTTCCCAAAGAAAGCTTTTTTTCAAGGTAGTATTTTATGGCCGATGTTTCTCTAATATCTCTTTTAAGGTCAACTATGCCGCTTTTTAAAGAAGCCAGGATATCTTGCGACACGACAAAACTTATTCTTTCTGCTTTCATTGTCTATTCACCCTACGATAAACAAAAAACTTTAAACTAAATTCAATCTATGATATTATAAAAACTGCTTCAAATAAATGTGCGCCCGTAGCTCAGTTGGATAGAGCGCAGCGCTCCGGACGCTGAGGCCGGAGGTTCAAATCCTCTCGGGCGTACCATATTTTTATAACACTACCTTGTCATTCTGAGGCCGGAGGCCGAAGAATCTCTCAGCCTACGGGGGTAGATTCTTCACTCCACTTCGTTTAAGAATGACAAACTTAAAACCTATTATAGAAACAAAAACAAGTCATTAAATTAACCCCTGCTCTGCCAGTATTTCTGCAATCTGCACTGCATTTAAGGCGGCGCCTTTACGCAAATTATCAGCTACAACCCACATATTAAGTCCGCAGTCAATAGACTCATCCTCCCGAATACGCCCTACAAAGGTCTCATCCCTGCCGGATGCTTCCAGTACAAGGGGATAAAGATTCTCAGCCGGATTATCTTCCACCATTACTCCCGAAGCGGCAGATAATATTTCACGCGCCCTGTCTGCTGTAATCTTACTTTCAGTTTCTATATTTACCGCTTCAGAATGGCAGATAAATACCGGTACCCTGACAGTAGTGGCGGTAACTCCAATCGAATCATCTTCCATAATCTTTTTGGTCTCATTTACCATTTTCATTTCTTCTTTAGTATAGCCGTTTTCTAAAAATACGTCTATATGCGGCAGACAATTAAAAGCTATCTGGTGCGGATACACCCGGGGGATGATTTTATCCCCTTCCAAAGAAAGCGCCATTTTGCTCTGTTCCCATAGCTCATCCATTGCCTTTTTACCGGTGCCGGCTACCGCCTGATAAGTGGAAACCACCACTCTTTTTATCTTAGACTCTTTATGTATCGGGTTTAAGACTACCGCCATCTGTATGGTTGAACAATTGGGATTGGCTATTATACCTTGATGGTTTGACAAAGCATGAGGATTTACCTCTGGTACTACCAGCGGGACATTCTCATCCATTCTAAAAGCGCTGCTATTATCCACCACGACAGTCCCGCTTTTTACTGCCAGTGGAGCAAACTCTTTACTTACCAAGCCGCCGGCGGAAAACAGCGCCAGATCAATACCATTAAATGAATTGCTTTTAAGTTCCGCAACCGTTATTGATTTGCCCTTAAATTCAATCTGTTCACCGGCGCTGCGTGATGATGCCAACAAACTTAGTTTATTTATTGGAAAATCTCTTTCGGCTAAGATGTTTACCATCTCACGACCCACGGCGCCTGTAGCGCCGACTACAGCTACATTATATTTATTCCTGCTCATAATCTTTCTTTTATCCTTAAAAAAACCAGCCACAGGCTGAACTTATTTAAAAAAGGTTATCAAACTGCCTCCTGCCGTTATACAGACGGAAACGGGGGGGCTTATACTTACAACAAAAATGATTGATTTATTCTTCATCCGGTTTTTTATCTAATAAGTCTTTTAATTCAGTCATAAATTGATTTATATCTTTAAACTGCCGGTATACTGAGGCAAAACGTACATAAGCTACCTCATCTAAGCTATGCAGTCTTTTGATTACCAGTTCGCCAATTTCGTGACTTGACATTTCTTTACCGGGGCTCTCATAGAGCCGCTGCTCAATTTCATCCACTATTTCTTCCAGCATAGTGGCGCTGACAGGTCTTTTACTGCATGCCGTAAGTAAACCCTCCAAGATTTTATTACGGTTGAACAATTCACGACGGTTATCTTTTTTAACTACCATAGCCGGAATATCTTCAATCCGTTCATAAGTAGTAAAGCGTCTTTTACAAGATAAGCATTGACGACGGCGGCGTACAACGGAACCATCCTTTCGTTCACGAGAATCCAACACTTTATCCTGAGGATTATTGCAGAAGGGACAGTGCATTTTTCCTCCACTTGTGTTTATGAATTTAAAAGTTGCTGCTAAACTGTTTACAGGTTTATAAGAAAGGTACTTTAATGTAATCGTTTGTGTTTATTGGGTTTATTGTCCCCAAATTTTTTGGGCTTATTAATATTACAAACCAATAATATTCGGTCAGCTTTTTGCATATGAATAAATTGAAATAAAAATATTAATTTAATATTAGCAAGCTTAACAAACAATAGCATCATTCGTCAATATTTTTTACGGAACATAAGCATGTTCATGCAACTTTTGTGTAAGCTAACCTAAAAAATACTCTCAACCTGTCATTCCTGCGGAGGCAGGAATGACAGGAAAAAAGCAATTTTTCTAATTATGACACCGTATGGTTTTATCTTTTATAAAAAAATTAAACTAATTTTATGTAGGACTCAGGTTAACAATATACAAAAAGATTGACTTTTTACTTGATAGATTATAAAATTTATTCCATCCTGTAATACGTTGCGTAATAATTGAGCATTAATAGAACTATCACGTTTTAATATGGAGCTTATTTGTAGTGAAAAACTTGTCCTCACAAGCGAAGGTGGGGTTATTAGTATTGGGGGGACTATTGGTTCTAGCCTATATGACCGCCAGAATAGAAAACTGGAGCGTCAAAAAAAATGACGGTTATATCATAAGAGTTATATTCGATACTGTAGCAGGACTAGATGAGAAGGCTGTGGTAAAAGTGGCCGGCGTTGAAGCCGGCAGAGTAGATAAAATTAAACTTAGAGGCGGCAGGGCTGAATTATATTTAAGGATCAAAAAAGACGTTAAATTACGCCAGGATGCCAAAGCCAGCGTTAGGAGCATTGGTCTGTTGGGAGATAAATATATAGCGGTTACTTCCGGTTCATTGGATATGCCGCTGCTTAAAAATAATGATTTAGTTGAGGCACAACCGGAGGAAGTCGATATCGGCCAGTTGGCCGCCCGCCTTGCGGCAATAGCTGATGACATTAAATTAGTTACCGAATCTGTCCGAGGTGTCTTGGGGGGAGAAAAAGGGCGCAAAAAGCTGCAAAACATTATAAATAATGTAGAAAGCATGTCTGGTAACATAGACAGTGCAGTAACTTAAAACCGGAACAACTTAAAACAAGCGGTTGAAAATATCAAACGTTTATCAAATAATATGGATATAATGGTGGCTGAAAACAGAAAATCATTTAATATTGCCGTAAAAAATATATCCGAATTATCTAAAAATTTAAATCAGATTGTAGCCGACAGCAGAAACTCTATTGTAAAGACAATCGCCTATTTAGAAAAATTCTCTAAATTACTGCACGATGAATCACCTGAAATAGCTGAAAATGCAAATAAATTAATAAAAGATTTGAATCAAGTTCTGGGCGAAAACCGAGGACAATTAAAAGCCAGCATGGTAAATATCAAACACGCTTCGGCAAAACTGGATAAGACCATGGATGTCGTAAATGAGATAAGCCAAAAAATTGCTAAAGGCGAGGGAACTGTCGGTAAATTGTTATATACAGAGGACACTTACAGCAATTTAAACGAAACCCTCGGGGGATTGAAAAATTTTTTTAAACGTACAGGTGAATGGAAATTATATGTGGGGGCCAGAAGCGAATATCTGGATAAAACGGAAAACTCTAAAACTTATGCCACGTTGAAACTGCAGCCCCAAAGCGACAAATATTACCTGCTGGAGATTATAGACGATCCTCGCGGGAATGTTACCACAGAAACGATAAGACGTGAAATAGACGGTAAATTGGTTGAAATAGTTGAAGAAGAAACAATTGATGATAAATTAAAATTCAGCGTGGAATTTGCTAAACGTTTTCAAAAGTTCACTATACGCGGCGGTTTAATAGAATCTTCCGGCGGATTAGGCTTGGATTATGAACTGTTTGATGATAAGCTGAAATTGAGCGTGGATGCCTGGGATTTGGGCGAGGATAATCCCCATTTAAAATTTACAAGTAAATTTTATTTATATGATCAGGTGCTATTCGTAAATGCCGGCGTGGATGATATCGTAGATAAGGAGTATCGCAGCTTTTTTTTCGGCGCTGGACTGATGTTCTCAGATGATGATTTAAAATATCTACTGAGCAGTCTACCCGTTAGCTTTTAGCGAACATATCATTTTTTATATTAACCTGTTACAAATAAGTTAGACCAATTATATCGACATCACGTTAATTAGAAGTCTAAATTGTCATTTCAACGTGAAGATAATAGAACCTATTTCCCGAATATATAAGGGCAAATCCTTATGATACATACATTAATTAAACAATTAAAAGATACTGAAGCAAACGCAAAAAAAGATTTAGAAAATGCCCAAAAGACAAAACAGGACATAATCAAGGCAGCCAAAGAAGAAGCAGCCAAGCAAAAAAAAGAAGCATTGGCTGAAGTAGAAGACAAAATACAAAAAATGTTGGCTCAAGCAATGGATGAGGCATACGCAGAAATTGAAAAATTGAAAACAAAAACGGAAAAAGATACCCAAAAAATCAGAAAAAATGCAGAAAAAAGGATAGATTTGGCCGTAAATACAGTAATACAAAGAGTAACCAATGGCAATAGCTGAGTTAAAAAAAATCCGCATACTTGCTCACCAAGAGATTCGCCAAGCGCTGATAGACGAATTGCAGCAAAGCGGTATGGTGCATATAACAGACTTAAAAGAAGTCCCTGAAGTACAGGAATTAGGTTTGGATGAGTTTGGTTTTTCTACTGAAGATATTGCGGAAGAATTATCGCAGATAGAATATACGCTTAATTTTTTAGAGCCTTATAAGCCCCCCCCGCAAAGCTGGCGGGATAAGCTCGGGCAAGCAAAGGCTGTAAAAACAAAAAAAGAATTAGAACGGATTGTAGAAAAAAAAGAATACCGGCAAATCTATAAAACGTGCAGGAAACTGGATGAAGGAATGCTTGGGTTATCTGTTGCTATAGATGATCTGCAAGTGGATTTGGCAACTTTAACCCATTGGGAGAAGCTTGATTTTCCTATTGAAACTTTAACTTCCAGCAAGCATTGTCAGCTGCGCTTATTAAAACTACCGCAGGAATTAAAGCAGGAACAATACCAAAAATTGACCGAAGCGGTAGGAGAACTCTTTGACTTGCGTTCTGTCTCGGAGCGCCATGGATTTTGTCATGAGCTGCTTGTCTATCTCGCAGAACACGAAGATAAAATCAACCCTATTTTAATAACTGAAGGGGTAGAAACAGTTAACCTGCCAAAACGCACAGGCACGCCTGCCCAAATTATAAATGATATAAAAAACGAATTAACAAAATTAAAGAGCCGCATGGAAAAATTAAGAAATGAGGCTCTGCTTTTAGCCGCGCAAAAAGAAAAAGTGGCGCTTGCCTATGATTATTTTGTAAATCAAAAATTAAAGCAGGAAATACAGGGTTCATTTCTGGCGACTAAGAGCGCTTTTTTTCTGGAAGGCTGGGTAAAGCGGCAAGGCGTAAAAAAATTACAAGTCCTGTTAAAAGGAAAATTCACCCAACTGGAAATATTGATAAGTGAACCGGAAAAAGATGAAGCCCCCCCGATAGATTTCAATAACAACCAACTGGTTGCTCCATTTGAGGCGATTACCAAATTATACGGCCTGCCGCGCTCTGATGAGTTAGACCCCACTCCATTGTTTGCTCCCTTCTTTTTTGTGTTTTTCGGTCTATGCCTTACCGACAGCGGATATGGGTTGCTTTTGGTGGGAATTGCCTATTTTGGGCTGCGTTATTTGTTGTTGGATAGTGAAACAAAAGGCATGCTGAAGCTATTGTTTCTAAGCGGGGTTGCGGCTATAATTGCCGGAGCGATAACCGGCAGTTGGTTCGGAGATATTGTGAATTTCCTGCCGGCTGTATTTATGCCGCTTAAAACATTAAAAAACAGCCTGATTATATTTGACCCGATAAATGATCCGACAGGTCCTATGACATTTATGCTTATTTCCTTGGTTTTGGGCTTTGTACAGGTATGTTTCGGAATAGGCATAAAGATGTATGCCGAATTTAGATCAGGTAATACCGCAGCCGCAATTTTTGATTATTTTCCATGGATGCTGATTTTTGCAGGACTTGGTTTATGGGGGTTGCAATTTTCATTGGGAGCGGCTAATAATCTTTTAGTGGTTAAGGGGTTGATATATAGTGGTTTCGCTATTATCCTATTGTTTAACGGGCGAGAGTATGGGTTTAATATTTTTAAGCGGTTAGGCGGCGGTCTGTTAGGACTTTACTGTACTATAGGTTATTTTAGTGATATACTTTCTTATTCCAGATTATTGGCTTTGGGATTGGCTACCGGAGTTATTGCTACTGTAGTAAATAAAATAGCCTTTATGACTACTGAAATTCCGGTGATAGGTTATATTTTTATGTTGTTAATACTAATCGGCGGACATATTTTTAATCTGGCGATAAGCGGATTGGGGGCTTTTGTGCATACCAGCCGCTTACAATTTGTAGAATTTTTCCCTAAATTTTTTCAAGGCGGAGGGGAA
The DNA here is from genome assembly GCA_024276125.1 of bacterium. Classification (GTDB taxonomy): domain Bacteria; phylum SZUA-182; class SZUA-182; order SZUA-191; family JAJRXT01; genus JAJRXT01. The sequence continues at coordinate 16,288 of JAJRXT010000046.1, read as the reverse complement.
ATGTTTAACCCATTTAAATGGAAGAGTAAGTATTCTGTAATAAAGGATTAATATCGGGGCGGCGGTGCATCGATAAGGGTTTCTGGCTTTAAGGACAGGCCGAAACATTGATGCAAGTTTCTTGTAGGGAAGGGGTTTATCCCCTCCCGAAGCAACTGGCTTAGGACAATCCGCCGTCCCTACAACTTAATAATATCAGCACTTTTATATCGAACTCAGGTTTAATTAACTGTATATAAACAATACGCATATAAGGAGGAGAATAAATGGATTGGGGGTTGGCTTTAGCCATTGGAGGCGCTGCTATTGCTGTTGCTCTATCAGGTATGGGTTCTAGTATCGGTATTGGCTATGCCGGTCAGGCTTCTACCGGAGTATTAAGTGAGGAACCGGAAAAATTTGCAAGTCTCTTGGTATTGTCAGTTTTGCCGGGAACTCAAGGTATCTATGGTTTTGTGGCTGCCTTTTTTGTAATGTTTAAAGTTGGTTTATTAGGCGGTAATCCTGTCGCTTTGGATGTAGCGCAGGGGTGTCAGATTTTCTTAGCCTGCCTGCCGATTGCCTTGGGGGGATTGATATCCGGTATTCATCAGGGAAAAGTCTCCGCTGCCGGCGTAAGTGTCGCCGCTAAACAGCCGAAAGAATTTATGAAAGCGGTTGTCTTATCAGCCTTGGTAGAAACTTATGCTGTACTGGGGCTTTTGGTTACTATCCTGCTGTTGGTGGAAATAAAGGTTTAATTTTACTTGACTCATGTTACTACGCAAAATTGGTTTTGGGAACGAAAAAAGACCAATTTAAAATGTAGGGCGGGTCAAGCTAAGTATTATGAAAGAACCCAAAATGTATGTTAGATATGTATTACCTTATGGTCGCGGACCCACCGCCATTGCTCTCTGCAGGAGTGGTGGATTCGGGGTAATCTTTTTGCAATTTGTTGTCGATGTTTCGGTTTGTCCCCAAGCCAAAACATTTAAAGACACCCTTATGTAGTTTCGGCGCAAAGACGAGCCGAAACATCAGAATATCTGTTATATAAGGCCCCTTAATCCACCCTACGGGGGGATTATTATTGTTGCGTAACATAAGTTACTTAACTATTGTAACCTAACGCCCAAACTTAACCGCTCAACAAGGTAGCTATGTCTTTAAACAAAATAATAGAAAAAATTAACAAAGACGCCGACACAGAAGCTCAACATATAATAGGCCAGGGGCAGCTTGAGGCTAATGAATATATGAAGCGTAGTCTGGCGGAATTAGAAAGCCATTGCGGCAAGCTTTTAGCTGAAGGAAACGCACAAGCGCAGCAACAAAAAAAACAGCACATTCAAATCGCCGCGTTGGATGCCCGAAAGCAAATTTTAAAAGAAAAACAAGCGCTGATTGCCAAAGTTTTTAGTCAGGCTTTGGAAAAATTAATCAATATGGATGATGCCGCATATTCTTCTGTAATCAGTAATATGCTGGTTAATTATCCCCTGACGGGCGATGAAGAAATTATAACCTCTGCGGCGGGTAAAAAACGCTTGGGGGATAATTTTATAAAAAGACTGAACAATTATCTTATATCCAAGGGCAAAACGGGCAACTGTAAATGGTCTAACGAACACAGAGAGCTAAAGGGCGGCTTTGTCATCCGCAGGGGCAAGGTTGAGGTTAATTGTTCTTTTGAAGCCCTTATTAAATCCAAGCAAGATGACTTGGAACAGGAAATAGCTCTGATTTTATTTTCTTAGATTATAAGGAACTGTCACAAAAGCAATGTTTGCGCAACATGATTTATTAAGAATGGATGAAAAAGACAATATACTAAAACCACCGGTAAATAAGGCATTACTTGCCGAAATAGTAATGCGTCTAAAAAACAGCCTTGATTTGGTTAAAGTTATATTATTCGGCTCTTATGCTTATGGAATACCGGATAAAAACAGTGATTTAGATTTACTGGTAGTGTTAAATACCACCCAAAAGGGAATCAAAAGATATGCCATGATAAGTAAATTGCTGGAGCCTCGCCGGATTCCTGTTGATATTTTAGTAAAGACACCGCAAGAGCTTGGGGAACAACTTGCGGATTTTAACCCTTTTTTAAGTGAGATATTAGAGAAGGGTAAGGTTTTATATGAATCTTCCTAATAATGTTTTGCAATGGGTAGTAAAGGCAGAAGCGGATTTTCAAACAGCGGTTACTATGGCGCAAAAGGTAGCTGAACCTGTCCCCGATATAGTAGGTTTCCATTGCCAGCAGTGCATTGAAAAATACCTAAAAGCCTTATTGGTCAAACAAAAAATAATTTTCCCCAAAACCCATGACCTATTGGAATTATTAGAGTTAGCTTTAGCATCAGATGTATGTTTGGAAATATATCGAAACGCTTTGCGATTTTTAAACCCCTTTTCAGTCCAGTTTCGGTATCCAGGAGAAAATGCAACGGTAGAAGAAGCTAGCCAAGCTCTAAAAGTAACCAAAGAATTAAGGGATTATTTCCGTAAAAAAATGGTATAAAAATGGTTATAATTAATTTTATACCAAGAGGCTGTGTCGTAACTGCCGATAACCCGAAGAATGCTCTCAATTTGTCATTCCTGCGAAGGCATGGATCTAGCCTTTTCAATAAGTTATAGATTCCTGCTTCCGCAGAAATGACAGGAAAAAGGCGATTTTTCCGGTTGTGACACAGTCTCCAAGTTCAGAATAGCTATGATCTCTGAAGAAAAAATAAAGCAGGCAGTACAACGATTAGTTGAGGTAGCATCTCCTATCGCGATATTTTTATTTGGTTCTTATGTGCGAGGGGATGCTAAAGAGTGTTCCGATTTGGATTTTTTGATAGTAGAACACAAGGTAACACACCGGCGAAGAGAAATGGTGCGCTTACATGATGCCATTCGTCCAATGCGGATTACAGTAGATATCTTGGTTATCAGTGAATCTACATTCAATAAGTGGTGCGAGGTCTCAGGAACGGTAATACATAAGGCCAGTACTGAAGGACGTCTTTGCTGTGATATATCGGAAGCTGGCCGAAAAGTGTCAGCGTAAGACTGAACACGATTTAGTGGCGCTTAAAAAATGGAAAGTTGGATTATGAAAACACTTGTATACCCTAAAATTGCACTTCGCTATCTTAAAATTACAAATTTTAAAGCTATAGACTCCCTTGAAATTGAATTTCCAGCGCCCCGCATGGCAGGTGATCCTGATGTTTGTATTATGGGCAGTAAAAACGGCCTGGGTAAAACTTCTGTTCTTGAGGCATGTACACTTTTATTACTTGCCCCTATATTGGAAAAAGAAAATTTTACGTTGAGTCAGCATCGTGAAATTCCAATTGACTTATATGACTTACTAATTCGGGCAGGAGCAGAAAAAACTACGATAGAGGGGAAATTTGAAATCGGTATTGAGAATAAAGAGAGCATAATTAATCTTTCATTTACCAGGCAAAGAAAATTTAAGATTAATTATTCTGGAGATTTTAAAGAGATACAAAAACAGTTTCATCCCTCAGAAAGAGATGAGCGTTTTTTATCTTCTCTTATAGGGTTAAGTTCGGAACCAATTTTTTCCCCGCCCCTTCTTTATTTTCACAGCTATCGTAAAGTGCAGGAAGGTAATCCAGAGCTTGGAATGATGGTAGAAGGCAGGAAATATTATCGTGGGCTTAGAGTTCCATATAATAGATTTGGCGGTGAGTCTCCTATTAGCACATTTAAATTAGAAATACTGCGTTCAATGATGAGCCGAGCAAATCTTTTCGAGAATTTTGAAGGCTCAGAAGTTGAAGCAAATAATGTTTTAAATAAACTTAATGTTATGATTAAAAAATATGCCGGCGGAACTATAAAAAAACTCCGTCCTTCACCGGATAATACAGTTGATTTTCGTATCAATCCAATAGGAGAAGGGGAATCCTTTACTTTTGATGGATTGAGTTCAGGACAAAAGGAAATTATATCAACGCTGTTTTTGATATGGCGTTATTCAAAAACCATGCAAGGCATTGTTCTTATAGACGAACCGGAACTTCATCTTAATGTTGAATGGCATCACGATTTTGTAAAGCTGGTTCATGAACTAGCGCCTCATAATCAGTATATTTTTGCTACGCACTCTGAAGATATTTTCTCTTCTGTACCTGAAGATAGACGGCTGCTTCTTGAGGTCAATTAGATGATTACGGTAAAACGCCATGTACGTCCAGATGAAATTAGGCAAAGCGCCAAGCATAAACTATTTGTAGAGGGAAAAAATAATAACTCGATTGATTCTATTGTATTAAGTAATTTACTCAAAAGTATTATTCGGATTGAGACCATGGGGGCATCGTATCATATCCGAAGTGTTGCTAAGGCTCTATACAAATCTCATCCAGATTATTATTTTCTTATTGATCGTGACCATTATGACGAAGGATTTGTTAATAAATGCTGGAATAATTTTCCTGATCCGGCTACCCATAATCTTTTAGTGTGGTTCCGCCGAGAAATTGAAAATTACTTTCTTATACCGGAATATCTATTACAATCAAAGTGGATTACAGCTTCTGAGGATCAAATAAGACAGTATATTCTTGAAGGTTTCTCTAAGAGACTCTATTTAGATACGGCAAACCAAGTAATTATCCATATTAGAGAAACGCTTAAAGAAAACTGGATAAAACTTTTTGACAAGGCGGCTGATTTTGGGACTAAAGATGCCGCTCTTAGTAAACTTTCCCAAGTAACTGAGTTTAGCCTCCAAAAGAAAAAAGTATTAAAATTACTTAAGCAAGATAAAATACGCTCATTATTTATTGAACATCTTGATAAAATGACCGGCGGAAAGGAAAAGCTAGAATACGGATACGGTCAATGGCTTGAACTTTTAAAAGGAAAAGAAGTCTTGCAATCAGTAATTAATGCTTGTTTTAAAGTAAAAGATGCCAAAGGAAATTTTCTACAGGGTGATGATAAAATAGAAGAAGTTGTTAAAGAGCTTGCCAAAAAAACATTAGATAAACAACCTGAAGATTTTAAGCGCTTACATCAATTAATATCTGATAGAATTCGGCCAAATTAACTACAACATACACATATTCGGACTAAGCTTGCTAAAAAATCAAGTTAAGGAATAATAATAAAAACATGTACTACATTGCCCCTTCCCAATTAAGTAAAGATTCGCGTTATATGTGTGCCGTAGGTCTGGCGCGTATGCTGGAGACTAAATTACTGGATAAGCCGTCGGTAAACCGCCTGGTGGAATCCCGCGACATACATGCCTTAAAACGTGAATTGGGCGAAACCCAATATCATTATCTGACTTCAGTGGGTACGCAATTTGCGGATTTTGAACCGGCATTGCATGAGGAACTAAAACGCGCCTATCAGTTAATTTCATCCATTGCCCCTGAGCCGGAATTAATAAACCTGTGGCGCAGCAGATATGATTTTCATGACTTAAAAGCCGCATATAAAGCAAAAATTTTTGGAGAATCAGCAGATGCAGCCTCTAGCGGTCTGGGTGCAATTGATATTAAATTAATCAAACTGGCAATAAAAGAAGACAATTTAAGTCTATTGCCGCAAAATATAAGAAAAACAATAAAAAATACAATTGTTCTGTTAGGCGACGCCCGCGGCGGTATTAATATTGATACGGCTTTTGATAAGGCTATGTATAATTTTCTATATTTGGGCGCAAAAAAATCTAACTGTATTTTTTTCCGTATATTAATACAACAATATATTGACCTTACCAATTTAAAGATTTATCTGCGCTTAAAAAAAAGAGCGCAAAATAAAAAATTATTGGCGCAAGCCCTCTTAGAGCATGGATTAATTGAAAAACAGCGGTTTTTAGATTTATACGAATTGCCAGTTAGCGAATTGCCCTCTGCTTTGGCGCATACTCCATATACAGCCTTAATCAGCGAGGTACTGCCCAGGCATAGCAAACAAGGCAATTTAGACTTATTGGAAGGTTTAACGGAAAATTATCTGTCAGAATATATACAGCTAGCCCGCTTAACTTGTATGGGAGCAGAACCCTTAATCGCCTATCTTTGGGCTAAAGAAAATGAAATTAAACTGTTGCGCACCATATTAGTTGGTAAGCTGAATAATTTGTCTAAAGAGGTTATTAAACGCAGGATAACGAGGGTATAATGTCACATTTAGCGGTTGTAGGAGACAGGGATTCTATTTGGGGTTTTAAAGCTTTGGGAATGCAGATTCATGCAGTAGACAGCCCCCAAGGCGCTCTAAAAGCTTTACGAGAATTATGTAATTCTCAATATAAGGCTGTATTTATTACAGAAAATTATGCCGAAGCTCTTGAAGATGAAATAGAGGAATTAGAAAAATTTATAGCGCTTTATCCCAGTATCGTAATTATTCCCAGCCACAAAGGCAGTAAAAACTTGGGGATGGAAAAAGTTAGAAGTCTGGTGGAAAAAGCGATCGGTAGGGATATATTTAACCAGCAGCATTCATAAATTTGGATATAATTAAGCTAGTGTCGCATCAACGCTGTTTTGTAGGTTGTCATTCTTAAGGACTAGACTACAGCAGACCCATTATAAACCAAAATGATAAACCAAAATAGCTACTAGAGTTCTCTTGCGGAACCAAAGCTGTTTAATTTTATTAGCTGTCATTCTTAAGTGAAGTGAAGAATTTGCCTCCATATGCGAGTAGATTCTTCGGCCTACGGCCTTAAGAATGACAGAATATAATCATTTTCGCAAGAAAAATCAATAGCCTGTTAAACCAATGTCCTATAAAAATTTAATTTGTTTTAAAAATAACCAATTGGAAGCTGATAAAGCATTAATTTTTCAGCCAGATATACTATAGCATAGATTAATTCACTATAGCATAGATTAATTCCCGAATTATTCGGGTTAAATCCGCAGAGGAAAAAAATGAATAAAGGCCAAATAGTTAAGGTATCCGGTCCATTAGTAGTGGCTAAAGATATGCCGGAAGCCAGAATGTATGATGTGGTCAAGGTAGGCCAGCAAAAATTAATCGGTGAAATTGTAGAAATAAAAGGTGAGCATGTTTCTATTCAGGTATATGAGGAAACCGGCGGTATGGGTCATGGTGATCCCGTAGAAACCACCGGCGCGCCATTGAGTGTAGAATTGGGACCTGGTCTGCTGGAGGGTATTTATGATGGCATTCAGCGTCCGCTGGAGGCTATATATGCTAAAAGCGGTGATTTTATCGAACGCGGGGTGGATGTTCTTGCCCTAGATAGAGATAAAAAATGGGATTTTAAAGCCGTTGCTGCAAAAGGTGAAAACATCGAATCCGGCGATATTCTGGGTACTGTAGAAGAAAACGTGGTAATAAAAGAACACCGTATTATGGCGCCTTTTGGAATCAAGGGTAGAATCAAAGAAATAGTAAAAAACGGCAAGTATACTGTGGAAGATACCATTGCTGTAATTGAAACCGATAAGGGCGATCGGCAAATAAATATGATACAACGCTGGCCGGTAAGACAAAAAAGGCCGTATAAGCAAAAACTGGCGCCTAAAGAATTGTTAAGCACGGGGCAGCGTATTATAGATTTTCTGTTTCCGCTGGCTAAAGGCGGGACAGCCTGTATTCCTGGACCGTTCGGCTCCGGTAAAACGGTGGTGCAGCATCAGCTGGCTAAATGGGCTGATGCGGATATTGTGGTATATATCGGCTGCGGCGAGCGCGGCAATGAGATGACCGACGTATTAATCGAACTGCCTGAAATACTAGACCCGCGTACGGGTCAACCGCTTATGAAGCGCAGCGTACTTATTGCGAACACCTCCAATATGCCGGTAGCCGCCCGCGAGGCTTCTATTTATACGGGTATTACGATTGCCGAATATTTCAGGGATATGGGCTATGATGTGGCGCTGATGGCTGATTCCACCTCGCGCTGGGCAGAGGCTTTGCGTGAAATGTCGGGTAGATTAGAGGAAATGCCGGGCGAGGAGGGCTATCCTGCTTATCTGGCTACCAAATTGGCTGATTTTTATGAGCGTGCAGGCTGGGTGCAAACACTGGGGCAAGATGATCGTAAGGGGTCTATCAGCGCAATAGGCGCGGTATCGCCGCCGGGCGGCGATATGTCAGATCCGGTGGTACAGGCTACCTTAAAGGTGGTTAAGGTTTTTTGGGGATTAGATGATACATTGGCTTTCCGGCGGCATTTTCCTGCAATAAACTGGCTTACCAGTTATTCTTTATATACGGAGAGCCTAAAAGATTACTTTGAAAATACAGTAAACAAAAACTGGCTGGGCTTGCGGCTGGCTGCTATGAATATATTGCAAAAAGAGGCGGAATTAGAAGAAATTGTGCGTTTAATCGGTAAAGATTCCCTTTCGCCGCAGGATCAGTTGCTAATGGAGACGGCCAAGATGATCCGCGAGGATTTCTTGCACCAAAACGCCTTTCATGAAGATGACACATATACATCATTAACCAAACAATACCGGATATTAAGGTTGATTATATTAACCGACAGGCGCTGGAGGGAAGCGCTTGATAAAAAAATTCCATTGAGTAAATTAACATCTTTACCTGTGGTGGAAAAAATATCCCAGGCCAAAATGATCAAAGAAGGACAGTGGGAGGAATTCGATAATCTGGAGCGGGAGTTAAATGAATCAGTCTCATCGCTAGGTTAACGCTAAGCGGCAATGCTGTTGATTTAAGGTAGCTGTCATTCTGAACGAAGAGGCTGTGTCGTAAGCCCTTTTGATAAGATTTACCGTCTACATGTAGTAGGTTTGCAAAAACTTACCTGCCACATATGATAGTCGACCTACCCAAAATTGAGTTATGACACAGCCTCGAAGCGTAAGTGGAGTGAAGAATCTCCCGTTCACGTATGCTTATAGATTCTTCGGCTGAAAGCTGAAGGATGACAGACCAAGAAAAGCTTTTTAACCTTAAGTCAACAGAGCCTCTTGCAAAAGTCCATAAAATGTCATTCCCGCAGTGACTGTAAGCGGGAATCTATTTTTAACTTTTTGAAAAACCAGATTCCCGATAAAAGTATTCGGGAATGACAGTTAGTTTTGCCAGAACCTCAACAGTATTGAATGGAAGGGCGGACTTATGAAAAAAAATGGCTCCGAAACAGACCAAGAATTGAGTAACAAGATGAAAACGTCAGAGTTTTATATACCGTGTTTTCTTCGTTCTATGAAAAAAAGTCGGTCTGAACCAAACCAAGAAGTACATAAAAGCATGCAAAAGCCCGGCGGTGTCAATATACCATGTTCTCTTAATCCCAATACTGGCATTGTTAGCGTTCCATTTAGTTTTGAGGAACTTATAGAACGTGCCAAGCAAGCTACCAAAAAAACAGCTCCAGTTACAGAAAGTTATTTTGAATTACCTTTTGCAAACAACATAATAAAATCTATTAAAAGCGGGTTAACTTCGTACAAAATCTCTCCCCAGAAAGAGATGGAACAGCTAAAAAAAATTCAATGTTTTTTAGAAGAGGTTATTGCATTAAAAGAAACTAATACGCATTCTGGAAAGATTGTAAGGCTTGGGGGCTTGCTGGCAAGTAATCAAGTTGATATAACAGAAGAGGATATTTCAGAAGCCCGACAGGAAATGTGGGGGAATTTTGGGGGAATTAGCGAATGAGGGCTTATGTTACAGACACCCATGCCTTGCTTTGGCATCTTTTGCAAAGTAACAGGCTTTCCCCCAATGCAGCTTCTATTTTCAAAAATACGGACGAGGGAAATGGGCAAATTTATATACCCACGATAGTATTAGTTGAAATCGTTTATCTGAGCGAAAAGGTTAAAATCCCTTTGAATACCATTAATAGAGTAATTGATCTTTTAGATGCGCCAGCCGTTAATTATCAGATTGCTCAACTTGCATTGCCTACAGTTCATGCCCTATGTCGAGTTCCCCGGCAGATGATTCCTGATATGCCGGACAGGGTTATTACCGCTACTGCCATGGAACTAGATTTACCGCTTATTACAAAAGATACTAAAATTAAAAAGGCAGGTATAGTAGATGTTGTTTGGTAAGCAGCGGGAAATATCCATGACACTAAAATGCGACACAAATAACGAAGAAAAGGAACTGGATTTTGAATTAGACTATCAGTTATCTTTAACTACAGCCCGGCGTTTTGAGATGATGTTTGCCCGTTCCCGCGAGATTATGGAGACCTTAATCAGAAATGAACGCCGAAAGCCTTTTGAGGTTATTAACTTATGTTACGCAAAAAAATAATAATCTTACTGTAGGGTGGATTAAGGGGTATGGTATGACAGATATTGGTTATAAATTAAAGACAATACAATATATGAAAAGAGCGCCCCGAATCCACCATTCTTCATAAGGTAAGTACGATGCAATCGTAAAAAGCCTGAAAAATCATTATGTTGTCGTTCTTAAACAAAACGAAGAATCTAATGTTTTAAAATATGATACTAGAGCCTTGGCTTAAGGCTGACATGCGGGGACTTTTTATGAATCAAGTATGGTGGTTCTGCAACTATCAAAAAATATTGACTCAACATATTTTTTTTAAGATCATTCCAATATGTGCTTGATCCACCCTACATTTAAAAACAAGTTTTGCGTAACATGAGTTATTAAAAGAACATGAGGAACAAGCAAAGTGGACTCAACAAGAGACATAGCTAAAAGCGTAGGCGAATACCTGCTGCCTCAGCTAAAAGAAATTGCCGCCCGGCTGGATAAAATAGAAGTACACCAAGAGCAAATGGATAAGCGCATGGATGAAATTAGCTCTCGAATGAGCGATTTATCCCGCGGTCAGACCGTCATTCACGCTCGGTTGGACAATATGCAGCAACAGTCAGATAAGCGCTTAGCTGACTTGGGGCAGCAGTTCGATAAGCGCTTAGCTGACTTGGGGCAGCGCTTTGATGAGCGTTTAGACAGCATGCAGCAACAACTTGACAAGCGCTTAGCTGACCTGAGTCAGCGCTTTGATGAGCGTTTAGACAGCATGCAGCAACAACTTGACAAGCGCTTAGCTGATATGGATCAGCGGTTTGATCAGCGCTTAAATAAAATGGACCAGCAACTGGACAAACTGTTGGATAAAGTAGACCAGCGGTTAGCTGACATGCAGCAACAACTGGACCAGCGGTTGGATAATATGCAGCAACAGTTAGACAGTATTAGCCACACCATAAACCTCAGATTGGATAATTTGTATCAGGTGATTGTGCGCAGGGATGAGCATACTCGATTAGAAAACAGAATGCACGATGTAGAGAAAAAGCTGGCGGTGTAGATGGATAAGCAAATTGCTTACTGGTTAAAATCAGCCGCACACGATCTGGATGCGGCGGAAGTTTTGTACGAACAGGCAAAATATGACAGGTGTCTGTTTCTGGGACATTGGGTGTTAGAGAAGGTATTGAAAGCCTATTATGTAAAAGTAATGACTAAAAAAGCTCCTTATACCCATAGTTTGTCCTATCTGGCCGACAAAACAAAGCTGCAACTAAACGAACTCCAAATTAAGTTATTGGAAAAAGTAAATGATTTTCATTTGGAAACCCGCTATCCCGATAAAAAATTTGACTTCTACAAACGGTGTACGCAGAAGTTTACTTATGATTATTTTAATCAAATAAAAGAGTTTTACCATTGGATGCAGAAAAAGTTTTAATTTTAGAAAAGATAAAAGATTATCTTAAAGAATTAAAAAAACATAATATATCTATTGAGAAGGCGTTTATTTTCGGCTCTTATGCCAAAGGAAATTCCCGCCCGGACAGTGACATAGATATTGCCATTATTTCCAATGATTTCGAGGGGATAAGATTTTGTGACAGGGATAAGCTCATCCCCCTGCGCCGCCGGATTGATGTGCGCATTGAACCGATTCCATTTAGACCCGAAGATTTTAACAATGACGATCCCTTAGCGGCTGAAGTTATCGCCACCGGAGAAGAGCTTAAAGGTTTTTAGACTATGTATTATGAGGATGTGTTTCGTGAATTAGACTATCAAAAAGTGGATTATGTGGTAGTAGGCGGCATTGCGCTGGTATTGCACGGCGTGGTGAGGCTGACGGCTGATCTGGACTTGGCGCTTAGGATTGATGCTGATAATCTGGATAAATTCCTGGCCGCAATGCGGGCGCTATCTTATAAACCCAAACTGCCGATTGACCCGCAGGAGCTTTTGTCCAAAAATAAGCGCGATGCCTGGCGCAAATACAAAAACATGCAAGCCTTCTCCTTTGTGCATCCAAACGGCTACCAGCTGATAGACGTTTTGCTTGATACGCCTGTAGATTATGCTAAACTGGCCAAGAGAAAACAGGTTGTAACGGCTAAGGGAATCAATATTCCCATTGTCTGCCGCGATGATTTGATAAAGCTTAAAACAGCCGGCGGACGGCCTCAAGATTTAGCCGATATTACAGCATTAGAACAATTAGCAAAAATGGATGAGAATAATGAAAAATAAACCGTATACCTTTATACCTGAGCCAGAACACCTTAATCAATTCAGCAACTTATCAGCCAGACTAAAACTGGAATGGCTGCAAGAGGCCAACCAGTTTGTAAATGATTTTGTTTCAAATGATAAGAAAAAAAAATGGGCGAAGTTTAAGGAGCAGACACGGGGCTGTTTACTTCTATAGTGGTCATTCTGAATGGAGCGAAGCGGAATAAAGAATCTACCCCCATATGCGAGTAGATTCTTCGGCTGAAAGCTGAAGAATGACAAAATGGATAACTTCACCATAGGCAGCAACTTGGGTTAATTATGGATAAAAAGCAGTGGGAAGAGCGCCAAAAACAGTGGGACAGGTTTGCCGCCTGGGAGGCCGAACAACCGGGGATACCCTTTGAGCAGGCAATAAGTCAAATCAGCGATTTGATAGCCTTATATCTTGAAATGAATGAAAATGCCTCAATAACCCTGCCGCCCGATTACGGAGAAGGGATAAAGAATATGCACCGGCTGCGGGCGCGCTGGGAGAAGGGCAGGAAAAAGTATGAATGCGGTTAGAATTCAGGAAAAAATAAAAATCATTAATGACGCTAAAGGAAAACCCGTAGAGGTGATTCTGCCATACAATACCTATCAAGAACTGCTGGAATTACAAATCAGTATGGATATTTATCGGCAAAAAGATACAAAAATAAGCCTTCAACAAACTAAAGATGAGATAACGGAAGGCAAAACAGTTTCTTTTGGCAATATCGATAAGGCAATTGAATGGCTGGACAAATAGAATTTGTTTTTACATACGAACGTAAAAAATCAAAATGGCTATTGAGTTGGCTCCAAAAAAGATTACATTCTGTCATTCTGAAGCCGGAGGCCGAAGAATCTCTCAGCCTACGAGGGTAGATTCTTCACTCCACTTAGTTTCGTTGGCAATGACAGCTAATAAAAACAATAAAACCACAAAGGTTACAAAGAACACAAAGAGATAATAAAACAAGTTGTTGAGTCATTTGTGGTAGATAAATTATCTTGAATTTACAAAATATGGCCGTACTAAATTAAGGAAAGTTATAATGCTTAAAGAATATCTAACCGTAGCCGAGGTAGCCGGGCCGTTGCTGCTGGTTGAAAAGGTAGAGGGCGTAAAATACGAGGAATTGGTGGAAATAGAGTTATCCGAAGGGGATATTCGCTTGGGCAAGGTACTGGAAGTAGCCGGTGATACTGCTTTAGTACAGTTGTTTGAAGGTTCAACAGGTGTAAATATTTATAAAAGCCGGGTTCGCTTTTTGGGAAAGGGTATTGAAATTGGCCTATCGCCGGATATATTAGGCCGCGTATTTGATGGACTAGGCCGCCCTATCGACGGGGGCGCCAGGATAATTCCTGATAAAAGACTGGATATAAACGGTAATCCTATTAATCCTTTTGCTCGCTCCTATCCCTCGGAATTTATTCAAACCGGTATTTCCACCATAGACGGCTTAAACACATTGGTACGCGGACAGAAACTGCCTATTTTTTCAGGCGCCGGTATGTCTCATTCGCGTATGGCGACGCAAATTGCGCGTCAGGCAAAGGTACGTGGAAGTGATGAAAAGTTTGCGGTGGTCTTTGCCGCTATGGGAATTACTTTTGAGGAATACGATTTTTTCCGTAAAGACTTTGAAAATACCGGCGCTATAGAGCGTGCAGTGTTATTCGTTAATCTGGCGGATGATCCGGCGGTAGAACGTATTGCCACCCCGCGTATGGCGCTTACTGCCGCTGAATATCTGGCTTTTGATCTGAATATGCACGTATTGGTTATTCTAACCGATATGACCAACTACTGCGAGGCGTTGCGCGAGGTATCGGCAGCGCGTAAGGAAATACCGGGCAGGCGCGGTTATCCCGGGTATTTATATACTGATTTATCCACTATTTATGAGCGAGCCGGACGGATTAAGGGTAAATCCGGCTCTATTACGCAGATTCCTATCCTTACTATGCCGGAAGATGATAAAACTCATCCAATTCCTGATCTTACCGGCTATATTACCGAAGGCCAGTTAATCTTGGGACGGGGATTACATCAAAAAGGGCTTTATCCGCCGCTTGATGTGTTGCCGTGTCTGTCAAGGCTGCGGGATAAGGGAATTGGCGAGGGTAAAACGCGCGAGGATCATGCAGGATTATCCAATCAGTTGTTTGCGGCGTATGCTTGGGGTAAGGAGTCTGAAGAATTAGCGGTTATTTTGGGCGAGGCTGCACTAAGTCCAACAGATAAAATTTTCTTAAAATTTGCCGAAGCATTTGAAAAAGAATTTGTAAATCAGGATTATTATGAAGACCGCTCTATAGAAGATACGCTTAATCTGGGCTGGAAGCTTATTTCCATGCTGCCTAAAAATGAGTTAAAAAGGGTGAGTCAAGAGCAGATTAATAAATATATGAGTAAATATATTGAGAATAACCAAGCTGTCGAATAATTGGTGAATTGTTGTATTAAATAAGTACTATCAATTGTCATTCTGAGGCCGAAGACCGAAGAATCTCCCCGCTTACGGAAACGGGAAATTCTTCACTCCGCTTTGCTTCGTTCAGAATGACAAAATTTATTTTATGTTTCGGGGTGTCCCACCCCGAAACCAATTGGCTGAGGCGCTTACGCCCTTTATGCGGGTTTTATACCCGCTTGTTGTTTATATGGCTATATATACATAATTTGGGAAAAATTAGAATATGTCAAACAAAACGGATGAATTTTCACAACGTAAAAATAAATTAAGCGAATTAAGAAACAATGGGATTGATCCATATCCGCCGCGTACTGAACTTACGCACCCTATTGCGGAACTAATTCAGCAAAAAGACGATCTAGTGTCAAATGAAACTAATATAACCACTGCCGGCAGAATTATCTCCTGGCGCGGCCATGGTAAAACCTGCTTTGCTCATATAGAAAGCAATGGCGATAAAATTCAAATTTATTTGCGTAAAGATAAAATTGATGCAGATGTTTTTAAATATATTAAATCCTTAGATGTAGGCGACTTTATACAGGTATCCGGTAAGTTATTTATTACCAGAACCGGCGAGTTGACGGTTTTAGTGAGTAATTTTAAGCTGTTGAGTAAGTCTTTAAGGCCGCTGCCGGAAAAATGGCATGGCCTAAAGGATGTGGAAGCGCGTTATAGGCAGCGCTATTTGGATTTAATTGCTAATTCCGATGTACGTCGTATTTTTTGTCTGCGCAGCCGCCTGATTCAGGAGATTCGCAGCTATCTTAATCAAAACGGTTTTATGGAGGTTGAGACTCCGATGATGCAGCCTATACCGGGCGGCGCTGCTGCGCGTCCCTTTATTACTCATCATAATACATTAAATATGGACTTGTATTTAAGGATTGCGCCGGAATTATACCTAAAGCGCCTGCTGGTGGGCGGATTTGAGCGGGTATATGAGATAAACCGTAATTTTAGAAATGAGGGTATCTCAACCGAGCATAATCCTGAATTCACCATGCTGGAATTTTATATGGCCTATGCCGATTATAATTGCTTAATGGAATTTACTGAAAATATGTTCTGCGATCTGGCGCAAAAACTTTTGGGTAAGCAGCAACTGGAATATAATGGTCAGACGATTGAGCTTACTCCCCCTTGGGATAAGCTGTCCATGGTAGATGCTATTGTCAAATACAGTGATATTACTGAAGCTGATTTAGCCGATAGGTTGAAAAGAAAGGAAATAGCCCAAAAATTGGGCATGCAAATAAAAAAAGATACGCCGGATGGTAAGATATTGGTGCATATTTTTGAAGAACTGGCAGAGGATAAAC
>JAJRXT010000045.1 GCA_024276125.1 bacterium | reverse complement strand
GATATGTCACTCTTCTACAAAAATTTTACGTCAATCAAATCTATACAAAACACCAACTAGCTGATATATAAAAACATTTTAATTTTTCTTATGTCGAGCTCAGGTTAACTTACGAAAAAGATTACATTCTGTCATTCTTCAGCCTACGGGGGTAGATTCTTCACTCCACTTCGTTTTGTTCAGAATGACAGTTACCTTAAGTCAACAGCATTACTCCGCTCAGAAACCCTTAACCTTGCACAAGCAGCATAAGAAGCACCTGAATCATACCGATCACAAAACCCAATACGGCGCCTAACAGCTCAATATGCCTCAACTCCTGTCGGGCGATTTTAAGCACTACATCTTCTAATTTTTGGGTATCAAAATGATTAATGCGATTAAACACCAAATTGTGTAAGTCCAGTTTATGCTGAAAATTATCTACCACTGTTTTTTGTAAGCCCTCAACCAATTTTATTACTTCTTGTGCAATCGGAGCTTCTATTTTGGGCAATATGTTTTTTCTGATTCCATCCCAAAAGGGCAGTTTACTTAATACGCTGTCTTGTGCCCGCTGCCTTAAAAGCTGATATATTTTATTTTCAAGCCCCTCTTGCCAATTAATATCGTCCAATACCCCTGAGATATCCTTTACCGACAGTATATCCTTTTCTATGGTACTGGCAATATTCGCGGCTACCTCTTTTCGTCTTTTAGGAATCAAACCTTGTAAGACAAACAATTTAAAGTCAACTGGTTTATGAGGCCTAAAAAGCATACGCACAGCTAAATAGTTGGTAAACCAACCTATTAGAGCCCCTATAAAGGGAAATAAATATATAAGTAGATTATTTTGCATTTATATTATTGCATCAAATGGCGCTGACTTTTGGTTTTTACAACTCAATTTATCACGATAGAACAAAAAATAAAAGCCCTGACTTAAAAAAATCAAGTAAGGGCTTTTGGGGGGTGGTTTAGGATAGTGATTTTTAAACCAGGTTTTAACTACCACATTATACCTAAGAATCCTTAATTACATTACCGGCAAACGGTCCTTTTGGACCATCCATTAGCTCAAATGTAACGTGCTCACCCTCTTTTAAGGTTTTAAAACCATCGCTCTGAACAACAGAATAATGCACGAAAACATCCCGGCCGCTATCACGTTCAATAAAACCATATCCCTTAGCTTCATTGAACCACTTTACTTTTCCAACGGCCATACCATACCTCCTCTCCCATCAAATACAAATACTACGTTACTCAAAGTCTACTTCTTCCTTAACGAATAAGAGATGCCATCTCCGGTAAACATCCCCTGCTATCAGCTAGGCGCTACTACTCACTCGCATTATCGCTAAGGAGCCTGCTTGGAGATCATCGTCTACTGCTTTTACTAAACAAAGCTAATAGGGATATTATTACGTTGCGGCAGATTTTACATATCCGTCACTTAAAACACCTCACGTTAACACAATCCTTACCACCCCTTAAACAACTATTTATCTTTCAGGAAATAATCCCCTGTTATAAACAACGTATATAAGCGTATACTCCTCACCAAGAAAAAAAATCTTATCTTGATAAATAGACATAAAGGATTTACCGCATTATTTTAATGACAGATTGTTATTAGCTCAATGCCAGGTTTGAATTTTGGAACTCTCGATGTGGGTATGTCGATAGATACTCCGGTTTGCGATTTTTTTGCTGCGTGTTTAAACACAGGAAAAAACCCAAAGTCTACTGGAGTAACTTTTACTTTATTGGCCAGGGTATCAGAAACTGCTGCGATGAATGTCTCTAAAGCTTTTGCCGCAACCGCCTTATCAATATGTACTTCTTTTGCCATAACAGCCATTAAATCTGCTTTGGTCATAACTCATTCTCCTTCTACAGCTACAACTTTACAACAAAAATACTTGATATCCTTATATTACTTTATTAATAAAAAGTCAAGTAAAAAAATATCTATAATCTACCCCATAGCAACCATTACAAAGATAATAACAGCAGATTCAAACAATAATATTTTTTTATTTTTTTGCCGACAAAACAGACGATAAATCACAATGCTTTGCCGACGCTTATATGTTTCGGGGTGTCTCAGCCCGAAACACCTAGCGGTGTGTCAAGTTTAATCTGTCGGCTGGAGTTATTCCCCCTCATCCTAACCTTCTCCCCCAGGGGAGAAGGGATTTCTAACCTCCTCTCCCCTGGGGGAGAGGATTGAGGTGAGGGGGATAAGGGTAAAAGACCGTCAATTCAAGGTTGACATGACACTAGCGGTGAGCATTAGTTTTGGCATAGGATATACCGAAAGATAATTTTTTCTGAATCTACCGTTTGATACCTCAGATGCCGACTAACTTACTGTAATCAAAGTCATCTTCCGCAAAATCTGACTTATAGGCCGCTATATTGATACGCTTATCTATAGCCGCAAGGATTTGTTTCCTGCCGCGAATATCGCCCAAAAAAATACAGCCGATAATCCTGTTATCATCTATTACCAGTTTACGGTAAATATTATGTGCCGCATCCTGTTTTATAATGGATTCATACTGGTTATCTGCATCAATATTGCCGGCGCTCACCAAATCTATGCCTACCACCTTTAAACTATTTGAACGTACTGTACCCGTATAAGGCATATCCCCGCCGGCCATATTAATACCGGCAGTCTTACCTTGCGCCTCAGCCGCCGGCCATATGCCGTAAAAAATACCGCGATGCTCAATCAGATCGCCTGCGGCATAAATATCGTCTGTACTGGTTTGCAAGCGGTCATCAACCACTACGCCTTTATTAATTTTAAGACCTATGGCATCAGCTAATTTCAGATTAGGCCTTACACCCGCCGAAACAAGCGCCAGATCAGCGGATATAGTTTGACCATCGGCAAGCAATACACCGCTAGCGGCGCTATCACCCAAAATTTCCTTGCTTTGCGCCCCTAAATAAAATTTAAGCCCCATATTTTCTAATTGCTTTTGCAGGATTTGTGAGCTTAGTATATCCATCTGCCGGGACAGCAAGCGGGGGGCAAATTCCATTATAGATACATCAAGTCCAGCTATACGCAAGCTATTTGCGGCTTCTAATCCCAAAAGACCGCCGCCAATAATAACCGCCTTATGTAAGCCTTTAGCATATTGTAATATTTGCAAAGCATTTTTGATATTTCTTAAACTGAAAACACCCCTTTTATCCACTCCGGCTATAGGGGGTATAAAACAATGACTGCCGGTAGCAAGCAGCAATTTATCGTATGGATATACTTTATTATTACTGCTTATTACTGATTTTTTATTAGGATCAATGCTAATAATAAACTCATCTTTAAAAAATGATATCCCCTGCTTTTTAAACCAGGCATCATCATAAATTATCGTCTTATCAAAAGGGATATTACCAGCGACGACCTCAGGCAGTTTGATTCTGGTATAAAACGGATACGACTCATCAGTAAAAATTTTAATATCTGCGCCGGTATCGTGTTCTTTTATCTTACGCACAGCCGATACTCCAGCCACTCCACATCCGACTATTACATAGTTTTTCATAACCAGCCTCTCTTTTATGTTTTCTCTTGTGCAGAAACAATCTTATCTAAAATTTCAACCAAGGGCGGCAAATCCCGGCAGACGACTTCCCAAACTACGTCTTCATCCACTCCCATATAATCATGCACAATCTTATGGCGCATACCAATAATTTCCTGCTACGGAATTTGCGGATACATTTTACGAAATCCCAGCAAGACCCGCCCCGCCGCTTCCCCTATATTCTGTATCAAATGAGCAAGCGCCAAACGAAGAGTCTCATCACAATCATAGGCTTTACGTGTTTTACCGCGAGTTATTTCCAATGCCTTAACCGCCATATCCAGCATGTGCCCCAAATAAACAAAATTATCCTTCTGCATACTGTACCTCTGCATTTTCAATAACCTGACGGCGAATCCGTCGATTTAAGAACCCGGGCGTAAGCATGTCAATCTTGTGTCGCCAGATAAAGCAGAAAATTCCTCCTGCATACGGATAAGCCCTAAGCCGGGCGCATGTCCCGGTTTAAACTCTACAATTACATCTATATCGCTGTCTTGTCTGAAATCATCACTAAGCACAGAACCAAAAAAAGAAAGCTTACGGATGTAATGCCGCCGGCAGAAATCGGCAATTTTATCACGGGATATATCAATGTTCTTTTTCATACTTTGTTTCCTTATCTGTAATTATTTACCGCATTCAGCGCTTGCAGGGAATTTGTAATCAGAAAGCTCTTTTACGCTGAATATTTCCTGCGGCTTGGCAAACATTATTTTGGTATATGTTTTTTTAGAAAGTTTTTTGAACTTAATTTTATCTTCAGGGGTTGCCGTTTTGTTTTTAAGCAGCTTATGCAGCTTGTAGAACTTCTTGGGAATAGTATCTTTAATTAGCTTAATTTCTATGGTTTTTAGTACATTTATTTTTTTACCCATTTTTTTTATCCGCTGGAATATAAAGCTCATATCATTATTGCGATCGCAATGGTCGGGCGTTATTAAAGTACCGAACATTTTTCTTTTTCCATAATGGCTGCGCACTCCCAATATATGAGCGAAAATATCAGCCGGACATGAATTCACGCTGCTTTGTACGCGTATCTCGCCGCGTTTGGGCGTCTCATTGGCAAATAAAGACGCAAGCGCCAGCTTTACAGCCCGATATCCGACAGCCACTCCATTGCACATATGACCGTGATTATATATCAAGTCAATTAAGGAAATCTTAATTTGCGGATCATTCGTATTGCCCAATATAAGCATGCTGTTATCAATTATTTTAATCGGCTTTTGGATATAAAACCAGCTTTCAAATTGGCCTGATTTAGATTCAGGGATAATAGGCGGCACCGTAAAAGCGCAAACATTGCCGGCATAAAAGCATATAAGACTAAAAAATATAATATATTTTTTCATGACAACCCCCTCTTTATAGCTTAAATAAATTTGAGTAAATACCTATATTAATGTTAACAAAATTCAGACCAATTTAGCAAGAATTAATAAGAACTGAATATCAAAAACAGACCTCCAAACCTTGACTTAACGGCCAGTTATTTGTACTATATGCTTTATTTCCTATGTTAACAAGCGATTTGTCCCTTTTAAGGAGAAGTAACGATGGATAAATACGGATTTTTTTTCGCGCTGCTGGCCTCAGTCTGTTGGGGACTAACTCCTGTTATAGAGAAAATCGGCTTACGGGATGCCAGTCCCATGGCGGGCGTAGCAGTCAGAACGCTGGGAATTACGATTATACTCACAATCTTCGTTATATGCAGCGGGCAGTGGCGGGAAGTGGCGGCTATGAACGCCAAGACTGCCTGTTATCTTATATTAGGCGGGGTAATGGCCGGACTTTGCGGACAATGGGCTTATTTTAAGGCGCTTAAATATTGGGAAAGCTCGCGCGTTGTACCTATCGCCGGAGCTTATCCTTTGGTGGCCTTGGTTGTTTCTATAATATTTTTGGGCGAAAGCCTTACTATAACCAAAGCTATTGGCACAGTTTTTGTGGTAATCGGAGTAATTTTATTGAGATAAATTCAAGTAGCCGCCGACCTTTAGGTCGGCCATGAGAGCAGGTTTAAAAGCCCGCAGCTTTATGTTTTGGTATGTCCCATGCCGAATTATCTATAACTGTCATTCTTAAGGCCGCAGGCCGAAGAATCTGCTCCCATTATGCGAGCGGATTCTTCACTCCACTTCGTTTCGCTTAAGAATGACAGCTAAGAAAATTAAACGGCTTTGGTTTCGGAGTCAACTCAATAGCCATTTTCCAAAATGACAGATGTTTTGGCAAGAATCTCATCTATACAATCAAATTTATGTTTAAAAAAGTCACTACTCGCAAGAGAATATTTTATTTTATTTTATACAGCATCGCAATTATATTTGTTGTTTTGGGCGTTACGGTAGGTCCCAAGACCTTTATGGCCTTAAAACAATTGCAGATACGCTATTTGCTTGCCGCTATAGGTTTGGTTTGCCTTATGTTTTATTTTGATGTACTAAGGCTGCAAATCCTGGCTTCAGCCTTGGGCGCCAAGCTTTCTTTTGTTTATACGTTTAATTCTATAATGGCCTATAATTTCCTGTCGGCCATCACCCCTGCGCTTACCGGCGGAGAGCCTCTGCTGGTGTACAAATTACGGGAAAAAGGTATTGGAGTGGGTAAGGGCACTTCTATTGTAGTTATCCGCGGTATTTTAATGATTATATTCATTGCCATAGGCGGGCCTTTAATAATTTATTATCATCATGAATTATTGCCCAATTTATGGTTTAGGCGGTTATTTGAAGGAGTAGCCGTATTTTTACTTATCTTAATTTTAGCGATTGTTTATGCTATTTTCAGTACATTAAAGGCCGAGCATTTAGTAGAAAAATTATTGCACTTGTTGGATAGATTCAATTTTTTAAAGAGTAAAACTCCCAAACTTATTCAGAGCATAGACAGTTGGATTGAAGAGCTTAATTTAAGTATGAAATTGTTTTTTAAAGAGCGTAAATGGAGCCTGTTTTGCGCTATGTTGTGTACTGTTGCCTTTATTTGTACAAATTATCTGCTGGCTTATGTAATCATAAAGGGGCTTAATTGTAATGTGTCATTAGCTAAAGTCTTTATGATACAGTTTGTGCTGTACTTTCTACTGTATTTTTCGCCCACCCCGGGAGGCAGCGGAGTGGCAGAAGGCGGCTTTTATGTTCTTTTTTCGCCGCTGGTGCCCAATCATCTGCTGGGTTTATTAATCATACTATGGCGTTTTTTCACCATTTATTTGGGGGTAATCTGGGGCGGAATAATAATCATGAAAGACCTTGGTATTGATCAGATGGAAGATTTGGCCAGTGAAAAGATGAAACCGGTAATAGAAGACGAGAATAGTTCGGGTTCAGCCGGTTAGAACAACTAAATGCCTGGTACAATCTTTTAGAAGTTTTGTAATCCATCGGTGTTAAACATGTTTTTTGTTGAAAGTATTAAAATAATTATTAGACTATCGAGCAAGGCTATTTTGCAAGTTCAATTTGATGTGGATATAGTAATCATCGCCATCTTGACGAGTGTATAAATCATGTGTATCATTTATACATAATAAATATAAGGTGATATTATGATTAATCAAACAAAAACCAAAAGAGTCAATTTTACTCTACCAATTGAAACTATTGAACTAATTAATAAAACAGCGCCTAGGGGTAAAAAGAGTGAATTGGTTAATAGGGCATTGCAGGTATATATTCGACATTTAAAACAAAAATCTCTTCGCAAAGCCATGCGTGAAGAGGCTTTAGCCGATGCTGAGTTGGATTTAGAAATGACTAAAGAATGGAATGCTGTAGACCAAGAGACTTGGTATAATCAGTGTAGATACCCTTAAAAAAGTGGATCGGGCTATTATGATTTGTTTGGTTTCTGGTTAGATACTGGTCATAAAGTTAATGCCTTAAACATCTTCGATAATACCCTAGCCCAAAAACCAATTATACAAAAACTATACGCCAAAACAAAAAAAGGAGTTACGCTTAGCGCCTAACTCCTTTTTTTATGGTGCCGAGGGACGGAATCGAACCGCCGACACGAGGATTTTCAGTCCTCTGCTCTACCGGCTGAGCTACCTCGGCAAACATCAAAACGCTTTATTGTACAGCTTCTACTGCGACGTCAAATTTATACCATTTTTATTATTGGTTGTCAACCAGAATTCTTTGGCTGTATTTATTTTAACGACTATTCTCACTGGTTAGTCCGCATATTTTGATGTTTAGGGGCGAATAATTCGGGAATTAATCTTTAGCAAAAATGGCTATTGAGTTGACTTGCGAAACCAAAACCATTTAATTTTTTTAGCCGTCATTCTTGAACGAAACGAAGTGGAGTGAAGAATCTGCCTACGTATGCGAGCAGATTCTTCGGCCTTCGGCCTCAGAATGACAGAATATAATCTTTTTCGTAAAGAGAACTCAATAGCCATTTAAAAAGATAACAGCTCCGCCGCAGGCATACAGCCCCCTATCCCAGGTACTTAACCAGCTTGGGACCCAAAACCTTGGTCAGTCCCAGCGGTAATTTAGTCCAGATACGTTTTGGGATATCGAATTTGGGATTGGATGGATTAATTTGCGGAATCTCTGTAGAGGTGTTTAAATAATACTGATAATATAATGGCTTAGGCTCTATACCCCAGTGTTTCTTAAAGCTGAATGAACCGCTTTCTTTGCGGCTGCGTCCT
>JAJRXT010000044.1 GCA_024276125.1 bacterium | reverse complement strand
TTCGGTATAAG
Organism: bacterium; assembly: GCA_024276125.1. Lineage (GTDB taxonomy): Bacteria > SZUA-182 > SZUA-182 > SZUA-191 > JAJRXT01 > JAJRXT01. Next base: position 11,776 of record JAJRXT010000044.1, on the reverse strand, counting down.
AAAAACTAAAATGTTTTAATATATCAGCTAGTTGATGTTTTATGTAGATTTAATTAACATAAAATTTACCTAGGATAGGGGCATGTCCCCTCCAGATGTAGGGGCGGGTTTCAAACCCGCCCCTACAAGAGAATAAAATCAACAACTTTTATGTCGAACTCAGGTTAAATAGTATGGAAAATAATTTAAAAAAATACATACGAGGGTTTTAAACCCGCTATCATGGCCGACCTAAAGGTCGGCGGCTACAGTCTAATCAGCTAAGCAAATAAGAATCTGTTACAATCCCATAATATCGAATTGTTCCTGATGAAGACTCTCATCTATTTGAATGGTAAACTTTTTGTTATACATTTTTTCTAAATAATGCAATGCCCTTTTCTTATTGCTATATAATAACTTGGCTATTGCCGGATGAATCCTAAGCAGCATATCTTCGCTTTCAAACTTGTTGACTACTTGAGAAATATCCCTTTGCAGGCTGTTTAGTATAGCCCTGTCGGATTTAATTCTGCTGTTTCCTTTACAATACGGGCAGGGTTTAGTCATGATTTTTCCCAGACTTTGCCGAACTCTTTTTCTGGTCATCTCCACCAAACCCAATTCAGTAAGCTGGAGTACCTGCGTACGCGTGCGGTCGCGCTTTAATTCTTCCTGTAATTTGCTCATTAGTAATTTGCGGTTTTCTTCTTTGCTCATATCAATAAAATCAATTACAATTATACCGCCCAAATCCCGCAATCTCATCTGATGTACAACCTCTTTAACCGCATCTAAGTTTATTTTTAAAATAGTATCCTCTAAATTTTTCTTACCCACATATTTTCCGGTGTTTACATCTATGGCGACTAAAGCTTCAGCCTCGTCTATTACAATATAGCCGCCTGATTTCAGCCAGACTTTTCTTCTCAGCGCTTTATCTATTTGCGGCTCTATATTAAAATATTCAAAAACAGGGCGTTTTTTTAAAAAGAGTTTTACTCTGGAGGTCAGCCGCGGCGCTAAAGTCTCCACAAATTCCAGGCATCTTTCGTATTCTTCAACAGAATCAGTTAGTACGCGGTCAATGTCCGAGCTAAATACATCGCGGAGTGTTTTCAATACCAAATCCAGATCGCGCCATAAAATATTCGGGGCTTTAGTGGTTTCATTTTTCTTTAATATGTTATCCCACAATTTTTTAAGGAAGCTAAGATCAGAAGCAAATTCATTTTCACCCCGGCCCTCGCCTACGGTTCGTACAATTACACCCATATTCTCAGGCTTTATCTTTCTTATAAGTTCCTTAAGGCGCTGGCGTTCCGCCTGATCTGTTATGCGGTGTGAAACGCCGACATGCTCTACCGTAGGCATCAATACCAAGTAGCGGCCCGGTAAAGTAATATGCGAAGTCACCCGGGCGCCTTTAGTACCAATAGGCTCTTTGGCCACCTGTACCAATACCTCCTGCCGCTCTTGCAGTAATTCTTCAATAGCCGGTCTCTTTTGCGAGGGGCGGTCTTTATTGTTTTTTGAGTTTTTTTTCTTGTTCTCAATTTTAGCAAGAGTAATTTCAGAGGGTTCCTCCTCATCACAAATTATAGGCTCGTATTCTTCCAGATGATCAAAGAAATCCGATACATATAAAAATACATCCTTAGAAAGTCCAATATTTACAAAAGCGGCCTGCATACCCGGTAAAACCTTGTTTACCCTTCCTTTGTAAATATTACCGCTGATCCTTGAGCGGTCTTTGTGATCAGTATACAATTCAGCCAGTACACTGTTTTCCAACAGAGCTATTCTGGTCTCTGTTTTGGTGGAATTTATAATTATTTCACGCTGCATAATACTTTTACTCTCCTTAACCCGAATAATTCGGGAATTAATTTAGGCCTAGAATGTCTGATAAACATATCGCTCTTTTGGTGCAGGCTATCCCTTGTAGATGCCGACCTTTAGGTCGGTCATGGAGCGGGTTTAAAAACCCGTATGTATATATAACCGACCTAAAGGTCGGCTGCTACAGGGATTCGTCCGCAACGCATAAGTGCGCTAAATTCTAATATTGGCCTTTTATATTGTGTTGTAAATTATCTGGCATAATTTTGCCAAAAGTTATGAATAATCTAATCTGTAACATATAATCAACCGGATGCCTGCATTAGAGTAAGCCGCATTTTTCATCTTTATTCCATATAGCGGCGCGTTTTATCTTTAGTCCGGCTTGCATAAATGAGCCCGGTTGATACAATTTTTGTATTATCTTTTGGGGCTTTATTTGAGAGTTTAATATAAGCTCTAAACTAAGCCCGTATTCATTTAAATCTATAGCCTTTAATCGGACAATCAAGGGTTTAAGATCAATCTGTTTGTTGTTTTGTTCAATAATAATTTGGGGTAAAGCCATAAACTCTTTTATATACGTTTTATGTTCGTTAAATGTCTTTGGCTCGTTTTGGTTTATTGTTCCTTTTAGCCCGTCTGTTTCTATAGGAACACTAATCTGATAGACAAAATAATGGCTGGTTTTAGCTAATGAGCTAATGCCGATAGGTATATTTTTAGCTTCCAATATCTGCATTTCAGCCGGCAAGTGTTTGTTTAACCTTTCTTTAAAACATTCAGCTTCTAAAGGTATGCTTATTTCTAAATCAAAATATTCGGCTATGCTGGCAGTACCTACCGCCAAAGCGCCGGCAAAGGATATCTTGGGGTGAGGATTAAAACCCTTAGAATAATTTATGGGTATACCGGCGCGGTTTATCGCTCTTATAATGGTACGATTAACATCCAGATGAGATAAAAATCTCAACCTGCCAGTTTTAGAAAACTTTGCTCTTAGCCTAAAACGATTGGCAGGCGAATTATTTTTATTTATACCAACCGAATCCTCATTTATAACCGATACTGTTGCCGTATCATTTTTAATCTGCGGTTTAATACCGTCAGTGCATACGCCGCACTTAATACATTTATCCTGCATACAATTGGGCGTAAGCTCCGCCTTTTGCGCCTTTTGGTATTCCGTAAACAGGAAGTCACGGTCTAACCTGCAATAAAGATGCTCCCATGGGAATATTTCATCCGAACAATGTTTGCGCGCTGCATAATTTTGCGCATCAATACCGCAGTCAGCCAAGGCATCCTGCCAATAAGAATAATTAAATTGATCCAGCCAGCTGTCAAATTTTGCGCCTTTGCGCCAAGCGCTTAAAATAACCTGTCCCATTCTTCTATTTCCGCGGGCAAGCAAACCCTCAATACTGCTTACCAGCGGATGCTGCCACTTAAAATGAAAATTCCGGCGCTTAAGCCGCTTTATCAGCCAGTCTTTTTTTGCGGCAAATGATTCCAATGACTCTTGGGCGCACCATTGAAAGGGCGTATTGGGTTTAGGGACAAAATGTGAAATTCCTATATTTATTTTTTTCGGATATCTTCCGCATACTTTTTTAGCCAGTTGATTTATTTCATTTACTATATCCACAATCCCTTGAAGATCATCTTTTGTCTCTGTCGGCAGACCGATCATAAAATATAATTTTAGAGTTGACCAACCGGCCTTAAATACTTTTGCTGCGGTATCCATTATATCTTGATGGGTAATACCCTTATTTAATACCGCACGCAACCTGTCTGTACCGGCTTCCGGCGCCATGGTAAAACCGGTTTTTCTTACCTTTTTTATTTGTTGTATAATCTCGGAACTAAGCGTACCGGCTCGCAGGGAAGGCAGTGAGATGGAAATTTTTTGAGATTCGTATTTTTTCATAATATCAAGCAGCCCGCCCCAACAGGAATAATCTCCGCTGCTTAAAGAAGAAAAAGAAACCTCGTCATAACCGGTATTGGCTAATGTATCTTCAATCAGCTTAGCAATCCTTTTAGGGCTCCGCTCGCGTACCGGACGATACGTCATACCGGCCTGACAAAAACGGCAGCCTTGCGCGCAGCCCCGGGCAATCTCTATATTAATACGATCATGTACAATTCCGGTGTAAGGCACAATCGGCGCGGTTGGATAAGCCGCCTGATCAAGATCGGCTGCTATGCGTCGTTTTACCTGATTATAGCCGGTATATAAGGGAGTAATAGCCGATATCTGCCCTGATTCTTTGTATTCGGGTCTAAAAAGGGAAGGAACATATCCGCCTTCAATATCTGAAAGGCTGTTTAGTAATGAAGTTTTATCCGTCCGGCTGTCTTTCCATTTACTATATAAATCAGCAATCTCTAAAATAGCTTCTTCCCCGTCTCCCAAAAGGAAAAAATCGAAAAAATCAGCCAATGGCTCGGGGTTATGTACAGCAGACCCGCCCCCGATAACCAGCGGAAAATCCTTGGAACGCTCGCCGGCTTTTAGAGGAAGACCGGCCAAGTCCAAAATATTCAACACATTAGTATAACACATTTCATAGGGCAAAGTAAAACCCAGAATGTCGAACTCTTTTAACGGGCGCTGTGATTCCAAACTACATAGCGGCCTCTTATGCGCTCGTAATAATTTCTCCATATCCGGCCAAGGCGCATAAGCGCGTTCAGCCGCTATATCTTTTCGGAAATTTAAAATATGATATAGGATATGCAAACCCAAATGAGACATACCAATCTCATATGCGTCAGGAAAAATAAGAGCAAACCTAAGTTTTACCTGGCTGTCTTTCTTATAAATAGCGTTTATTTCACGATTTATATATCTGGCGGGTTTATTGACCTGCGGTAAAAAAGATGCACAATCCGGCATATTATTTTATTGTCCATTTCTATACATGCCCTTAGATATTTTATAAAGATATAAATTTGCAAAAATTGCTGGTTAAAAACAATAACCTAATTAGGACTTTTTTTATTATTATGTTTCGGGGTGAGACACTCCGAAACATAACCAACTTTTAAATCGTCCTGTAGGGGGCGGGTTTCAAACCCGCCCCCTACAAAGTGATAAAATTGGATTTCCTATACTATTTTTTAATAAAAAATCATCTATTTATCTGATATCAGCAATTAATTCATATCTGTTTTTATCCTTATAAGGCATATAAAGCTGTATATCTGCCGCTACTTTGCGGCAAAAAATGTTTTATTATATTAATTCTTATCCCCGCATAAGTCGGGATAAATAGTATTATTAAAACTGTAGGGGCGACGTGGGTTTGCGACCCTGTCTCCGCCCGAGTATGCGCAATGCTGTTAACTTAAGGCGCCGGAAAAATGTAGGGTGGAACAAGCCTGTATTGAGAATGAGCCTAAAAAAAAGTTGCGTCTACATTCTTTGATAGTTGCGGTTCCACCACACCTAGAGGCTGTGTCGTAATTGCTTATAACCTAAAAAAACTCTCAACCTGTCATTCTTGCGAAGGCAGGAATCCAGCCTTTTCAACATGTTATGGATTCCCACCTTCGTGGGAATGACAGAAAAAAAACAAGCAAGAGTGGTGGATTCGGGGTAATCATTGTATAATTTTATTGTCTTTAATTTATGATGTATATCCATTATATAAGACCCCTTTAATCCACCCTACGGTAGTGTTATCGTTCTTTTGACCTAACCTAACATGCTTTTAAGCTTTAAGTCTATGTTTCGGGATGTCTCATCCCGAAACAAATTGTTCATAACTAAGTCTGGTTTTGGGGTGGGACGCCCCGAAACATAGATATTATTTAAATTTTCTCATTCTGATATTCAATAAAAAGCCAATACATATCATAGTGGTAATCGCCGATGAGCCTCCGTAGCTTAAAAATGGCAGCGGCAGACCGGTAATAGGCATAAGCCCCGTCACCATACCTACATTAATCAACACATGAAAGGTCATTATAGCGACTATTCCCATAGCCAAAACCTGCCCCATACTGTCTTTACTATTATAGGCTGTATCAATCCCCCTTAAGATAATAAGTAAGAATAGCGCTAATGTCAATAGCGTTCCTACAAATCCCCACTCTTCAGATAATATGGAAAAGATAAAATCCGTATGCTGCGCCGGCAAAAATTTAAGTCTGTTTTGAGTTCCCATTAAAAATCCCTTGCCCCATAATCCGCCGGAACCCACCGCAATCTTGGATTGTATAAGGTGATAGCCGGCTCCAAGGGGATCGGCATTGGGGTTTAAAAAAACCAATATACGATTTTTTTGGTATTCCTTTAAGTGATGCCAGACATAAGGCACGCTTGACATACCGGCTAGTATCATGGTCAAAATGTACCTAAAACGTACTCCGCCGATAAACAAACAGGTTATAAAAATAGGGATAAGGGTAATAGCGGTTCCTAAATCATGCTGCTTTATAATCAGCCCCAAGGGAATAATTAAAAGTATTGATGGAATGATTATATCTTTAATATTTGTTGATTGATTTTTGGTCTTATGGAAATAACGCGCCATGGTCAATACCAAAGTAATTTTAAAAAACTCCGAAGGCTGTATATTAAAAGCGCCTAATCTCAACCAACGATCAACCTTTGCGCCTCCGGTACTGCGTCCCAGTACAGCGATGAGCAATAGCAGATTAATAAAATATAATAGATAAGCGAATTTACCCCAAGTGCGGTAATCTATGCTGATAACCAACAGCATAGCCCCCAGTCCTATTAATACCCAATATATCTGTTTAATATAAAAATTGGAGCCCTGATAATAACTGGCGCTATAGATCAAACACACCCCTTCTATGGACATTATTAGTATCAATAGTAACAACAGCCAGTCAAAATGTAAAACCAAGCGTCTATCAAACATCGGATTTCTCGGATTCTATAGTTTTTAGGTTAAAGTATTCCTTGATTATTTCCCGGGCAATAGGAGCGCAAGCGCTGCCTCCATGCCCTCCATGTTCCACTAATATGGCTATAGCGATCTCGGCGTTATCTACCGGCGCAAAAGCCGCAAACCATGCATGATCCTGTAATTTTTCAGGGATTTTATCGTATTCTATCTTGGGAAGGTTCCTCTTACGTACCACTTGTGCTGTACCTGTCTTACCAGCAACATCCAAACCCTCAATTTGCGCCTTCCTGCCGGTGCCGTATTCATTTACAACCCCATATAGCCCTTTATGCACAATATCGAAAGTGGAGGCTGATAATTTTAATTTTGCCAGCACTTCTGGATAATATGATCGCTTTATTTTACCGTCAGGGCTGATTATGCGTTGTACCAGACGCGGTTTATACAAAGTGCCGCCATTGGCTATCATACTTACTAAATTGGCCATCTGAATGGGAGTTACCGCTAGAAAACCCTGCCCTATAGAAAGACTGATTGTCTCTCCCCCTTGCCATTTTTCACCGAATCTCTTTAACTTCCAGCTAGCTGTGGGTACTAACCCGCTTTTTTCATTGGGCAGTTCAATTCCAGTAGCTCTTCCCAATCCCATTTTATAGCTCCATCGGGATATTCTATCAATACCCAAACGTTTACCCACAGTATAGAAAAATACATTGCATGAGTGAACAATCGCCTCATGAATTGTTATGGCGCCGTGGCCTATTTTTTTCCAGCAGGCATATTTCCAGCGTCCCAGCCTGAAAGAACCCCCGCAGTTTATCACTGTTTCTCGATTAATTATGTTTTCTTCCAATGCAGCGGCAGCCATCAATATCTTAAATACGGAACCGGGCGGATATTGACTTTGTATAACGCGGTTTTGCAAAGGATTATTAAGTTCGGTTAACATTTTTTTCCATTCTGCGCGGGAAATCCCTACAGAAAATTTGTTGGGATCAAAAGAGGGTTTACTTACCAAACATAAAACATTTCCATTTTTGGGGTTTAAGGCAACTATAGCTCCGTTTTTGCCCTCTAGCAATTTTTCCGCTAAAAGTTGCAGCCGGCTGTCAATGGTAAGAACCAAATTTGAACCGGGTACAGGTTCGCGTCCGGCTAATATCCTTAGCTCTCTTCCCTGAGCGTCGGCTTCCACTTGTTTTCCGCCGTCAACGCCGGTGAGCATGGAGTTAAACAATCTTTCAATTCCGGATTGCCCGATAAAATCCCCTATTTTAATATCCTGATATTTATTATCGACCAATTGCCGCTCGTTTATTTCCCCGACATAACCCAAAATATGGGCTGCTAACTCTCCAAAAGGATAACTGCGTATCGGCTATACCCTGACGATTACTCCGGATAGGTCGTTTTTGTACTCTTCCAGCTGGGCGACTTCCTTAAATTTTAAATCCTGTTTTACATCCACCGATTGAAAAGGCTGATGATTTTCGGTAACCTTGGATTTTGCAGCGGCTGCATTAATATTAAGCAACTGACTTAAATAACCTATTGTTTTATCCAAGTCCTGCTTTACGTCTTCTAAAGTTACCGAGGCGCTGAAAAAGGGACGGTTGGTAGCTAGAGCTATGCCGTTATTATCATAAATTATTCCCCGTGGAGATTTTACGCGTACTAAGCGAATGCGATTGTTTTTAGACAGGTCCTGATAAAGTTCGCATTGAATTACCTGCAAATACCATAATCTTAAAATCAGGGTAGTAAAAACAACAGCTATAATTGAAATAAAGATTAAAATTCGCCGGCGTTGATTGTGTTGCGTATTTTTTGAGGATGATAGACGCATAATTTTAAATCAATTTTTTTTCTTTATGTTTCTATAATAGGTTGTAATCATGACATTCTGAACAAAGAGACTGTGTCATAATTAGAAAAATCGCTTTTTTCCTGTCATTCCTGCAGATGTAGAAAATTATAACTCATTGAAAAGGCTGGATTCCTGTTTCCGCAGGAATGACAGGTTGAGAGTATTTTTCAGGTTATGGGCAGTTGTGACACAGCCTCAAAACGAAGTGGAGTGAAGAATCTACTAGCGTATGAAAGCAGATTCTTAGTCCTTACGGACTTAAGAATGACAGAAATAAATAACCTGATGTTGGCGATATGTCTCAAGCCGAAACTATTGCTCACCGTTAGGTGTGTTTCGGGGTGGGACGCCCCGAAACATAAAAAATTGTCATTCTGAATGAAGCGAAGCAAAATGAAGAATCTGCCCGCTGTTGCGGGGGGAGATTCTTCGGCTTACAGCCTCAGAATGACAGCTTTAAAAACGCCTTTTCGATGTTTCAGCTTGAGACAAGAAATATCAAATAAGCCTACATAATAATAAAACATGTCTATATTCTTTTTTTCTTTACAGAATACCGTTTACTTAATTTGGATAAAAGTGGAATTAACATTATACAGATTAAACTGTTATAACCCGCTTGAGGTAAGAGCATGTTAAAGAAAATTTTTGCGCCAGGAGCGCTTATAGGAGCTACCTTTATGATGAAAAATGCCAGTATACCATCTACCAAAGTAGCCGTAAAAGCTATAAAACTTTGGTTAAAGGGATTCAGTACAACCATTTTATTGGATATCAGACCGAAAATATAGCCGGTTAATGATTTGGTGATTAAATTTAATCCCAAAAGACCGCCGGATAAAATATCCTGCAACAGCCCAAGGATACCGCCGACAACAATACTGCTTTTAGTACCTTGAAATAGTGCATAATAAACTATCAAAATAATTGTAAACTCCGGTTTAATACCCTTTATAACGAAAAAATCAAGTAATGTGGTTTGTAATAATACGGTTAAAAAAATTAATATTATGGAAAGTGTTTTTGTCATTTATTTTGTTACGCTTTAACGTACTATTAATACTTCTTCCAATTCAGAAAATTTTACATAGGGCTGTAATCGGGCATCTTGAAACAATCCGTAGTCTTTCTTTTTTATCTGAGTTATCTCGCCTACGCGCAATCCCTTGGGGAATATACCGCCCAGACCGGAGGTGATCACCACATCCCCGACTTTTACATCAGATATTCGGGGCAGGTATTTTATTCTGCATTCTTCCTGCTCCGAACCTATCATAATACCTTCCGCCCTGTTTCTTTGAATAAGTACGGCTACGCTGCTGTTTAAATCGGTTAGAAGTAACACCTTAGAGGCGTTGCCGGTAGCTTCTATAGTACGTCCTACTATTCCTTGATGAGTAACTACAGCCTGATTTTTCTTAACAGCATCATCAGAACCCTTATCTATTAATAGAGTTTTAAACCAACTGGAGGAGTCTTTACTGATAATTTGGGCAGGTACCACCATCATACTGGACTCTTTTTTAAACTCAAGCAAACGGCGTAATCTTTTATTTTCCTGCTGATATTCCAGATAACGGTTGTTTAATTCCTTTAATTGATTTAATTCTTTTTTCAGGCTGGTATTTTCGTCCTTGGCATCTATCAGCCAAATATATCCATTCCACACACCATTTACTTGTTTAACGCCTTGGTTTATCAATTTATGGGCGCCTTGGTATAAATAAATTACGGGCATGGTTAATATTGTAGGGCGCTCTCCTGTGCGAATCTGTAGCGTCATCAACAAAATCGCCAGTAGGGCTATCAATATCATTAAAAAAATAGGTTTGTTTCTAGTTTTGGTTTAGACATAATATATTTATTGACTTCTTTAAAGATAGTCTGCTTTATTTGATTATAATAAGCTATTTACCCTTGAAAAAGCAATATGATTCAAGCTATACTTTAATATATTTTCCCATTTATTTTGATTTGTTGCCTGTATTTGGGCGGCATAGGTTCTTAATTATAGACATAATAGCGAGTAAAGAGATTAACATATGGCGAATGTAAAAGGCAAGGTAATTGGCGCAATAATCGGAACCTATCTGGCAGGACCGATAGGCGCTGTAATAGGCGCTATGGTAGGCCATTATTTTCATGATACCAAACAAACCGGCATTCATTATAGTCAGGTCAATTACCAAAGTAATTATAAGCAGCCCGTTTATGCCGAATTTATCTTTACGGCTAATCTGGTAGCCTTACTTACGGCGGTAGCTAAGGTAGACGGCGAGGTTACCCGCGATGAGGTAGCGGTAATTAGGAAGTTTTTTCAATATAATCTGGGATATCGCGGGGAACAGTTACAGTTAATCAAAAATTTGATAAAAAAGGCTATACGCAGCGATTTGAATGTAGAGCAAATGTGTGAACAGTTCTATAGTATATCCAATTATCACAGCCGTCTGCTGTTAGTTAAACTGCTTTATATGGTGGCTTTTGCCGATAATTCTATCAGGGATAGCGAGCAGCGTCTTATTGAACAAATAGCCCAATTGCTGAGTATTTCAGCAGCTGAACACCAGAGTATAAAAGCGGAATTTGTAGTAAGAGACGATACGTATTACCAAATTTTAGGAATCAAACCGGGCGCATCAGCCCAAGAGCTAAAACAGGCCTACCGCACTATGGTTAAAAACAATCATCCAGATAAGGTAGCCCATTTGGGCGAAGAATATACTAAAATAGCCCATGAACGCTTGACTCGTATAAATGAAGCCTATACTTATCTTTCCGACAAAGTAGACCCATAGAACGCTGCCGGTACAAGCTACTCCTTGTACTTGTAGTAGATGCCGACTTTTAAGTGGGCTTGCTTAGACGCACAAAACAAACCTTAAGACCGGCGTAAGCTATAGCCGACCTGAAGGTCGGCATCTACATATTAAAAAATGGATTTCCTGTTGATGTTTTGGCCTGTCCACAGGCCGAAACCATTATAGGGGCGCGTTGTGCCTTAACAGTTTCGGCGCAAGACAAGCCAAAACATCTAAAAAGCGTTTTTTAGCCTGTCATTCTGAGGCCGGAGGCCGAAGAATCTGCTCGCGCATGCAGGGAGATTCTGCGCTGCGCTTTGTTCAGAATGACAGGCGTACACCTTAAGTCAACAGCCCCCTACAGTTTAATCAATTTTATGGTTTGGTATATCTTGTAC
>JAJRXT010000043.1 GCA_024276125.1 bacterium | reverse complement strand
TTGTAGGGGCGGGTTTGAAACCCGCCCCTACAGCAAGAGGGGATATGTCACTCTTCTACAAAAATTTTACGTCAATCAAATCTATACAAAACACCAACTAGCTGATATATAAAAACATTTTAATTTTTCTTATGTCGAACTTAGGTTAGTATTAAAAAACAAGCGACCAGCCGGATTTTTTAGCCTTGCTTTTAGAATACGATACGCCGTGCGCTTTTAGTCCATCGGGCGCCAGCAGGCTTATTTGACCGCCTTTATTGGATAATTGAGCGCCCCTGCCGGAAAGGGTTATACGCGCGCAATCCCCCGAAGCAACGTTTTGTGCGGTAAGGACTTCTTTTTTCTTATTTTTATCGGCAATCATCCACCCCTCTAAATCAATCGGCTTGTTGCTGACATTCATAATCGTAACGGTTTCTTTGCCAACGTCTATATCTTCTGGATTCACCAGCGCCGCAACAATCTTTAGTCCTTCAATTACAGTAATATCGTCATCCGTTATTTCTATAGGATTACCTGTAATATCATCAGTGTGGATAGCTTGAGACTGGAAAGATAAAAATATACCGACCCACTCTTCCTCATCCCCGGGATAATGAAAAATAAGTCCGCCATCTTGATACACGCCGTTATCCCGCGACCATCTGCCGCTATTACCCTGATTCATGTGTATATCGTGTATACCGCGGCCGGGGCTGAAGCCAAAAATTTTATCAGGTGCGTTTTCAGCTCCCCATGTTTCGCCAAAGGCATAAATACGAGCTTCCGGCTCCCGCATTAAGCGGCGCATATACATTTGAATAATATCTGTTAAGTCATTATCAGCCCCGGGCACATCATGGGCAATCGTCTTCATATCAGCAATATCAAACAGATTCCCCCTGATATAATCAAGAGCGGCCCCTCCGGCTGCCGAACTCAAAGCATGAAGCCCGTCGCAAAAAGCGTTTAATTCTTCGGTAATTCCATTTTGCAAAGAGTGAACTGCAATATATTTAAGCTCCGAAGGGGAAGCAGCCGACATAACATTTACAGCAATCCTATATAATACATCCGCAGCCTTAACCTTAATCTGAAAATGAGGCGTATTATCATCGCGTTCTTCACGAGTTTCAACAACACGGCCTTTTAATACACTGTAGTTTCTTAACGGCATATTTTGATCCTTTGTCCAATAGTGTCCAGTTTTAGTTTTTGCATGCAAATCATGCTTTTATTAAGAGTTTAAGAAACAAGCCCGACTACCATTTATTTTTAATACGCAATTTAGTATCTCATGTTACGCAAAAAAAATCTAATAATAATGCAGGGTGGATTAAGGGGTCTTATGTTACAGGTATACGTTATACATTGAGTACAACAAATTGTTAAAAGTTTACCCCGAATCCTCCGCCCCTATAAAGTAAATATGGTGAATCCGCAACTGTCAAGAAACATAATATCTACATATTTTTTTAGGCTCTTTCCTAATATGAGCTTGCTCCACCCTACATTTAAAAGCAAGCTTTGCGTAATGCAATTTAGTATTAGGAATTTTATTATGCAGAAAACGCTATTCAATGGCGCTTCTGCATTTGCCGTCATAGGCTGACTATGTTATACTATATCTTAATCCCCTTATAAGGACGTTCAAAAACAAAACACGGGTGTGTTCCGGCAGTCTATATATTGAATGATCGAACGCAAATCGGGCAATCACACCTTAACGCTAATATATACCTTGCCGATTAGCCGGTTCTGCCTACTGTAGAAATATGCTTCGGAGTAAAAATCAGGGCTGTGTACTTTTATATTTGTTATTCTGAGTGAGGTAAAGCGGAGTGAAAAATCTCCTCGCTGTTTCGGGAGAAGATTCTTCAGCCTTAGGCCTTAAGAATGACCTAAAACAAGTAGTTCTCACTAGAATTTAACAGCCTTGATGGTGGAACATACACAACATAACGTTACTAAGCCATACCTTACGGCGCCATATTTGCATAAATTATGAAATAAGGAAACCTGCGGACAAAAAAGCAGATAGGTATTATGGATACTTAAATAATGAATACTTTTGACCAAATTGTCATTTTTTATATTTAATTTATGTTTGATTTAACTGCCTATAACCTGCAAGTCGTATTTTCTGTCTGCGGCATTATTTTGGCTTTAGTATTCTACAGATTACTTAACTCAAAAAAATTATTAGTCTTATTAAGTCTTTTTTTAACTTTCAGATACCTAACATGGAGAGCCTTATATACCTTAAATTACGCCTCCCGTACCAGCCTGATATTAAGCATAATATTATTGTTAGCCGAAATATACGGTTTTATCCAAATAATATTATTCTTCTTACAATCATCCAAAACCACCAACCCAATCGCGCCCCAAATAAATATAGAAGACCTGCCGAGCATAGATGTTTTTATACCCATTTATACCGAACCTAAAGAAATCCTTTATAGAACCATTATCGGCTGTCAGGCTATGGATTATCCGGCCAATAAGAAAAAAATCTACGTATTAGACGACAGTGGCCGGCAGGAGATAAAAGAACTGGCTGAGTCTCTGGACTGTACTTACTTAAGCAGGCAAGAACGTAAATACGGTAAAGGCGGGAATCTGAATTTTGGTCTAAAACATTCAACCGGAGAATGTATTGCATTTTTTGATTGCGATCAGATTACGGTCAGAAGCTTCCTGATGGAAACCGTAGCCTTTTTTCAAGACCCAAAAGTAGCCTTTGTTCAAACGCCTCAGCATTTTTATAACCCTGATATTTTCCAAAAAAACCTGAAGGTTAAAGCTGAACTTGCTCAGGAACAGGACCTGTTTTTTCACCTGATTCAACCCGGCCGCGATTATTATAATAGCGCCATTTTTTGCGGAAGCGGCGGGATATTCAAGCGTTCGGCCCTAGATGATATCGGCGGCTTTACGCAGTATGCGGTAATAGAGGATTTACCCACCAGCTTGGAATTACATGCCAAGGGTTATAAGTCAGTTTATCTAAATAAAGACCTATCAGCCGGATTATCCCCTGAAAGCTGTAAGGGATATATAGGACAGAGAAAACGCTGGACTAAAGCCGGCGTGCAGATATTTTTATTTAATAATCCATTATTTAAAAAGGGCTTGAATTTTAAACAGCGCATAAATTATTTTGCCACCATTTATTATTTTTTTCACGGCATTCCCAGAATAATTTATCTGACCTGGCCGCTTATTTATCTGTTCTTTAATATTCCGCCTATAATGGCGCATATCCCCAGTTTATTTATTTTTTTCCTGTCCCATTATATACCTTCTGTTATCGCCATAAATATAGTTGCCCGCAGGTATCGTAATCCATTCTTTAATGATGTATACGATACAATAATGTCATTCCCTATTGCTGGCGCTGTTTTTTCGATTCTTTTTCATCCCAAAAAACAGGATATAAGCGTAACTCCAAAGGGAGAGCATTATAAGGAAGGTCCGATATCTTATTCGGCTTATCCGCATTTAATTACCTTGATTGTGCTTTTGATCGGCGTTGGAATCGGGCTTTATCGTATATTCCCGGGGAATTTTGTCTATTATTTCAAGCATGAACCGCATTTACTAATTTGTTTGTTCTGGGCGCTATATAATGTTATCGTGCTTTTGGTAGCGGTAATTTCAGCCAGAGAGCTTCCTCAGCGGCGCGGTTTAATCAGAACAAACCGGCGCCTTGATTGCAAAATAAAGCACTTAGGCGAATGGATAGGCGCCTCCACCAAGGATATCAGCGAGACGGGCTGTTCATTGCAGCTTGCTAAACCCATTACTTTAAAAGAGCCTCAGGTATTCTTACAGATTGCAGGCAATCCCGGCTCAACCGGCCAGATAAAATGTCGGGTTACAAGATACGACCGCGATGAGGAGGGGGAATTTAACCTAGGGCTGGAATTTATTGACTTAAAAGAAAACGACCGCAAACAGATTGTAAGACAGATTTACTCTAATCTTTACAGTTGGCAGCATGATCACTTGGAAACACAAAATATGTGGAAGGAATTTTCCGTATTTATTTCCACGCCGGTTAGAGCATTTATCAAAGAAAAATGCCTGCGCCGCGTGAATCCCCGGTTTAAACTTTCACTGTCATGTGAGGTAATGTTTAATGATCTGGTCTATGAAGGTACTGCCAAAAATATCAGCATAAGCGGTCTGACAATTGAGATTAAAGAAAAAATAATCCTGCCGCTTCAGATGAATATTGCCATAAAAAGGGAAGACCATGCTATAATGCTTCCTGTTACAGTGGTTTGGGAGAGGCACAAAAATAAAATTACTACTTGCGGCGTTGAATTTGTAACGCCGTATCAAGGGGGATACATATGGGAAAAGCTAGGGTTTTAGCTGTTATATGTATTTGTGCGCTATGTGTTATAATAATAAATACTAAAAATACACTGGCGGCAGAGAATAAAAAATTGCAATGGGAGAGCTTCGGCGGCGCTGAAGTAACCAGCGAAGGCGAAGCTGTAGAATATTTTTCAGTTGGGATGATGAGGACTCTAAGCGAACCTAAGTGGATTATTTTAGGCAGGGTTTTGGGGCTGCATGTAGACTATAAGTTTGAAGTAGAGGACGAGGTCTTAGAGGGTGAGCTATCCTCGGTTACGCCTTATATTGGCATAAGGCGGCTTTTTGACGGCTATGACGGCAGTATCAGCCTGCTTAGCGGACCGGATATCGAATGGGTAGAGCAAGAACATACAGATGCGCCCGCCAGAAAAGAGCGTAAAAACGGCATATCCGTTCAAGGCGAGTTGGATAAATGGTGGCCTAGCGAGCGGAATTTAAGCTTAATTTTAAACTATAAAAGCGTAGATGACTTTTTTTGGGGCAGACTGCGGGTTAAAGACGGTATTTTAAAACTTGGCGACGGGTCTCTTTTTGTGGGCGTGGAGGGAGTCGGCATGGGAAATGCGGATTTCGGCGCCCTGCAAATCGGGGCGCTGACCGAGCTTACCAATGTAGTCTCCAATCTGTCGGTGGCTCTTAAAGCCGGATACAAGCATTCCAGCAGCTTCACCGAAAGCGCCTATACCGGTATTGAGTTTTATTTTAGTTTTTAATTAAACAATTGCTTAGAGTAAGTCACAATGTTGTTGACTTAAGGGCACACTGTAGCAAAAAGACATTTTTTTTGTCTGTCATTCTGAGGCTGAAAGCCGAAGAATCTGCTTGTTGCGTGGGCAGATTCTTCATTCCGCTTCGCTTCGAGGCTGTGTCACAACTCAACTTTGGGTAGGTCGACTACCATATGTGGCAGGTAAGTTTTTGCAAACCTACTACATATAGACGGTAAATCTTATCGAAAGGGCTTACGACACAGCCTCTTCGTTCAGAATGACAGCTATTAAAATAAACTCATCCAACAGATTAAGTCAACAGCATTGGTCCCCAAGCCGAAACCAACAATATGTACAGTCTGTAAATATTTCGGTTTATAGATGAAGATATCTTTTGAAAAATTTTGCTATTCTAAAAAGGAATTTCAATATCTTCCTGCAAAGCTAAGTCGTCCCTACAAGAACTATTCTGATTTTCTTTTAAGATTAATTTATTCTCATTGTGCATCAACCAATCCATTCCTTTGGGTGTCGTTTGGTAATTAGTTTCCGTATCTACAAAATTACCATAACCATCATCAAAAGGCTGTTCAGAATATGAAACGTACTCATTGTCTAAGAGTTTGCAAAGAGCAATCCTTACAGCAATTTTCCTAAATCCAGCTTTTTCCATATAATTTCTGATTGTGCTAATGTCAACCCAATCCTTAGGATGATCCATATTTTCAGCGATTGCAACTAAAACCACCATTTCGTGTTGGCTTAACCCTACAGTTTTACAAATTGGTGAACTTATTGATAACTGGTTTATCTTTTTTCTTTTTTTAATAAGGGCTTTTGCCGTAGTTGTAATGCTTCCACCAAGTTTTTCAAAATCACTTTGTGATTCTGTTTTATACTTAATAATCTTTCGGTGATGAACATCAAAAGGATATTTTGATGTACGTTCATCAGAACATATAAGTATTACATCCTTTTTACTTGCTAGTGCAAAACCAAGCTCAAACCAGACGTTTGGATTATCTGTGGTAATCTCAGCAAGACAAATTTCTGATTCTTTTATCTTGTTTTCAATTTCATTAATGGGAATGGTAGCCGCAGGGCCACGATCAACCCGATAAGGCTTTAATTCAGCCTCTTCTATTGCTGGTTCTATTGTATCATCAAAACGTTTATCGAATTTTCCATTATCAAAAGGCTGTATAATAAAGCATCTTCTCATTTTATAGAGTCCTTAATTAGGATAAAAATTCCATATTTACAGAGCTATCTATCGTTAGCTGCATTACCATCTCTTCTCGCGTTGTTCCCTGATTTCCTCCAATGCCGAATTACCTTCCCATAAGCTGGTAATATCCTCAGTAGCCGACATCAAATCAGCCCAGGCTTGCTCAGTATTTTCTTTATTATTTATTTTTAATGGTATCATAGCTTTTTTTAATTCAATTAATTCGTGCATAATGTGATTTATTTTAACGTCAATCTCTGTGATTTTTTTCGCATTCATCAGCATAATTCTACCTCCTAAAGTCACGCTTGATATGTAATCAATAGCAAATCTACCTCATAATTACAAGGTAAATATTTATTGTTACTGTCTAATGCCAACATACAAGATTGCCATCACCAAATTATCTTATCCGCAGTAAATACGGGTCCGTCTTTGCATACGCGCGCATAGACAAAGCCATCCGATGCAGCGGCATTTTTAACTTTTACCACGCATCCGCCGCATGCGCCCACTCCGCAAGCCATTGCCGTATCTAAAGATACCTGACAGACCAAATCCGCTGATTTAGCCAAACTTGACACATGCGCAAGCATTGCTTTGGGACCGCAGGCGAATACGGCCATATCGCAGATTGATATAGCCTCCTCTCCTCTCTGGGGAGAGGGCAGGGTGAGGGAATTCCGCTGTAGATTAAGATAATCAGCCAGTAGATCGGTTATCAGGCCTTTGGTCCCGTAACTGCCGTCTTCCGTGGCTAAATGTAGACTAACGCCTAAACGGGTAAAATCATCCAACGCCAATAAATCCGCTTTGTTCTTTCCGCCTAAAAACAGCCGGATATCCGTATTACGGTTTCTTAATTGCTGCGCCAGATACAGCATCGGAGCAACGCCCACCCCGCCGGCTATAAGTAACGCTTGTTTTATATCCTTATCTATAACAAATCCATTACCCAAAGGACCAAACACGTCTATAAACTCTTTAGGCACAAGCCGGCTCATAAGCTTGGTACCCTGCCCTACTACCTGATACAATATTTCTATATTATTCTGATTTACCGAATGTATGCCAAAGGGACGGCGCAACAGGGGATCGTATCCATTATTTACTTTAAGCATAACAAATTGCCCAGGGCACGCCGTATGCGCAATATCCGCACAATTCAGGGTTAGCTTGTAGTAATTATCGGTTATCTTTTTATTATTTATAATAATAGCCTGCATATATCCCGCCTTATTTTAAGGTACTAATTTTGATTGTATACTTATAGCATATTATGTTATCATCTGTAAATGCTGACTAATAATTTAAACAACAGATTATTCTACCCTGTATACGTACATATACCGTTTTTCATGCTAATCGAAAAGCTGGATTTGGTGATTGAAAAACGTATAAACCCGGAAATACATATAAGCGGCGAGGTACTGGATACGGTATCAGATAAACAATTAAGCAGGGTAATAAACGCTTTAACGCGAAACAATTTAAGCTGCACCATACACGGGCCTTTTATGGATTTGGCGCCTGTTGCGGTGGATAAGAAAATCCGCGAGGTTACCCGGCAAAGACTGCTGGATACGCTGGAGATTGCCGCCATGCTGTCGCCTGCCGTACTGGTGCTTCATCCGGGTTATAATGACTTACAGCACGGCGACAATAAAGATAACTGGTTAAAAAACAGTATAGCCACTTGGAATATAATGGTAAAAAAGGCCGAAGAGTACCGGTTAAATATAGCAATTGAGAATATATTCGATAAAAACCCGCTTTTATTAGCGAAACTGCTTAAGGAAATAGACTCACCCTTTTTGGGGCATTGCTTTGATGTGGGTCATTATAATGTGTTTGCCGATTATCCATTGTGCGACTGGTTTAACATCATGGGGCAGTATATAAAAGAGCTGCATCTACATGATAACAACGGCAAGCGCGATGAGCATCTGGCGCTGGGCGACGGCGCTGTAGATATTCCGGCTGTATTTGCGCAGCTAAAAAAGCATAAAATAACCCCTGCGCTGACCATTGAAGCGCATAATGAAAAAAACGTATTTTTGAGTTTGGATAGATTGAAGGGGTATTTGATTTAAATAAAATGATAGATTTTGAATCATTTAAAAATTTTTTTTCTCCCAAATTTACACAGAAACTAAAAGAAAGTATTGTTCCATTTAATGATCCCATAGAAAAAAACAAAATATTATCAGAATTATATAATAAAATCAACTCTTTTACATATCATCCTTTACATCCAAGAGAATATATTGTACTCAATAAACACAACCAAGTACCCAGAATAGTTCCAACCTTTCATGCCGAAGATTATTTTTTATATTATTTTTGTTTAAAGATGTTAGAAGACGAGATTGCTGAAAACAGGGTAGAGGGTACATACGGTGGATGGCGCTTAGGCCATAAAATAAGGTTGAAAGAAGAAGAGGAAGAATATTATTTGGATGAATATGCTGTTAATAGTTTTGATCCTTTTTTATGGATAAAAAATTGGAAAGATTTTCAAAAAAAAGCATATCAATATAGTAAATTAGATGATTATAATTATTTTATATTATTTGATATTTCTAATTTTTATAACAATATAAACCTAGACTTACTAAATAGAAAAATATATTTAGTAGCACCACATAAAAAAATACTTTATATTGAATTATTATTTCACTTTTTAACTAATTGGAATAGAAAATTTGAAGGTTATTCATACAAGGTAGTAGGTCTTCCTCAAGATGAGATTAGTGATTGTTCGCGAATATTAGCTAATTTTTATTTACAAGATTATGATGAATTTATGAAAGAATTATGTGATAAAAGGAACGCAAGATATTTAAGATATGCTGATGATCAGATAATTTATTCAAAAGACGAATCTACGGCCAGACAAATTCTCTGTGAAGCTTCTAAATATTTATTTAAGATTAATTTAGATATTAATTCTGGTAAAGTTATAGAATTTGCTGATAACAATGAATTTAATATCTATTGGGCGTTTGATCTTTTTGAACTTTTGGAAAACAAAACAGATAAGAATAGAATAAATGAAGGAATTAAGTTATTTTTAAACAGAAACAAACTTGAAATTAATTTCAAAGTTTTTTCTGTTATGAAAAAAATCCTTGGGCTTAATTTTGATTTAATGGATATTGATTTAAAATATAGGTTATTATCAATGATTCTTGATAAAACCTTTTTATGTGATTTAGACTTTTGGGGATTAAAAAAAATTTATGGGAAGCTCGATCAAAAAGGTAGAGAAGCTTTTTTAAACATTTTAGAAAAATCAATTGATGAAGTTCATTTTAATTCATTCCATTATAATCTGATGAAATTTTATAAGAAAACAAAATTGAAATTTGATGAAGAAAAGATCGTAAAGAAAATAAATGAGTTAAAAATTTAACTTAAAGTAGAACCCAAAATGACTATCCCCAGATTAATCCCTGATAATCCGTTAAAATTTATTCGCCGATGTATTAAGCGAAGAAAAGTTTTCTGGACTTATCATGTAAATATGCGATTAAAGATGCGGTCTATAAGTAGAGAAATGATATTATCATCTGTTAATGACTTGGAAATTATAGAGCAATATCTTGAAGATAAATATTTTCCTAGCTACCTGATGATTTCAAATTACAATAAGATAGACTATCATCTTTTAATTGCCGTAGATGTTACAGGAGATAATGTACGGGTGGTAACTACATATTTACCAAATCCCCAAAAATGGGAGCCAGGCTTCAAAATTAGGAGGAAAAACAAATGATCTGCCATATCTGCGGGGGCAAAATGAATCCAATTAGTACGGATATGCCTTTTAAATTAAGGGATACCGCTATTGTTATAATAAAGGCTTTGCCGGTTATTCAGTGTGAGGCCTGCTGTGAATATATGCTGGAGGATTCCGTTATGAAACAAGTTGAAGGCATACTTAATCAGGCAGATAGCTCTATTGAATTTGAAGTGGTAAAATTTGCTGCATAGAAAGATAGAACAAACAAAATTAACCTCAGCGGACACGGAGATTCACGGAGTTTTGTTGTTAATTCTCTGTGTGTCTATCTGTAGTTGATGTTTATCTTTTAAAATCCAGAGGAATTTTATTTTACCCCTATTTTATAGTATACTGTTATTATGTTTTTAATGAAAAAGGGAGAGGGCTATGTTGAAAAACATTACATTAAAAGCCGAAGAAGCTCTTGTCCGCAGGGCAGAAGAAAAGGCGAAACATGAACATGTGAGCCTTGAAACTATTTTTCAGCGCTGGCTTCTCTGCTATGTAAATTATGATTATACGAAACAGGACCGTATATCCGGCGATTATGAAACGCTAATGGAGCAACTATCCTATGCTCAAGCAGGCCGTAGTTTCAGCAGGGATGAGTTAAATGAACGCTAAGTTCTTTCTTGATACCAACATTCTGGTTTATACCTTCGACTCCCGTGTGCCTGCCAAACAACAAAAAGCCCGTCAACTGGTGGCTGATGCCCTGGTTACTCAGCAGGGACTTATCAGCTTTCAGGTCATTCAGGAATTTTTGAATGTTGCCAGCCGCAAATTCACTCAGCCACTTTCAGCACAGGACTGCCGGAGATATCTAAATCAGGTTCTGGCGCCATTGTGTAAAGTATTTCCCAGTATCAAGCTTTATGAGCAGGCTATAGAACTGGCTAAACAATGGGGATATACATTCTATGACTCCCTAATTATCGCTGCCGCTTTAGAAGGAGATTGTCGGATATTTTATTCGGAAGACCTCCAGCATAAGCAAATTATACAAGATATGATCATCACTAATCCATTTGCTTAAAAGGGGTTAATTTCTATGTTTCAGGGTGAGACACCCCGAAACATACACGAGTTGACAGCATACTTAATCATGCAGGCAGCTCTATTGAATTTGAAGTGATAAAATTTGCCGCATAAAAGATAGAACAAGTAGTTTCATTTGAGCAAACAATTACTGAAATTGAGCAAAAACGCAAATGAAATGTAGAGAACTAATTTTTACCGGACATGCCGTGAGGCGAATGTTTCAACGTAAAATCAGCAAAAATGAAGTTACTGATGCGATTATAACCGGTGAGATTATTGCCGATTATCCCAATGATGAGCCTTATCCCAGCTGCCTGATACTTGGCTTTGTAAACAAACGCCCCTTACATGTGGTCTTGGCAATAGAAAGCGATTCTCTAAGATACCATGTAATTACCGCTTATGATCCTGATCCCGAACTTTGGGATAATGACTTTACAAAAAGGATAACACAATGAAATGCGTAATTTGTAGGCACAGTGAAACTCACCCGGGTAAAGTTACTGTTACGCTTACCCGGGGTGAATCAACCATAATTATTAAAAATGTTTCCGCAGATGTATGCGATAATTGCAGCGAATATTACCTTTCGGATACTATTACTGAACAGATTCTCACTATGGCTGAAGAAGCGATTAATAAAGGCGTTGAAGTGGAAATACTGCGTATGGCCGCTTAACATCAAGCTTATACATATAACCAACACATTAAGGAAACACGCATGTCATTACGGCATACATTAAGCCGGTATCATACCGCTAGGAATTTTGGAAATTATCTGGCTAAAGAAACTTTAATCGGCGGGGGCTTAGACATTACCAACCGCTGTAATCTGCGCTGTACGCATTGTTATTGGTGGCGGCAGAAGAAAAATCCAGATCTGGATGATAATCAGATGGTGGATTTAATGAAAAAATTGCGACGCAAAGGCTTTAAGGTAATCTACCTCTTAGGCGGCGAGCCGCTGCTGCGTCCAGAAATGTGCGCCGAGGCCGGGCGGATATTCGATTTCGTTATGATATTTACTAACGGTACCCTTGGCTATCCGCCGGTAAATAATGCGCTTTACTCCCTATCCATAGACGGACCGGAACGCATCCACGACAGATTGCGCGGCGCCGGAATTTATAAAAAAGTAACCGGTATACTGGATAATCAGTCCACTAAAGTGATGATTCATATTACCGTGTGTAAATCAAACCGGCCTCACTTGAAAGAAACCATAGAAAATTTTATATACCGAAAAAATGTTCAAGGCATATACTTTTGTTTTTATTGCCCCAGCGCCAACTTAAACCAAGCCGATCACAATGAATTTATCACCTTAAAAGAACGCGATAGCGTGGTGGATGAGATCGTCGGCTATCGCAAAAAATACGGTCATAAGATATTCTTAACCGAACGCGTAGGGCATTACCTTAAAACCAGCGGCGGTCTTAGCCAATGGAATTCCCTTGAAAAATGCGTCACCAAAAAGCTGTTTGAATTCTACGCCGCCGACGGTAAATATAAATACCACTGCGCTTACGGCTCTGAAGCCGGCTGTGAAAACTGCGGATGTTCTCAAGTGCCGCTTATGCACGCCATGGCCGATCACGACTTTGAAACCCGCAAAATGGTCTACCGCGATTACTGGCGCCTGTATTCATGTAATGATACTATTTTGGACTTTTTCCTTAAATTAACCTAAGTGTTAAATTACTTTTAAATACAAATGGTAGTCGAAGTCGTCTCTGACCCAATGTTGTTGACTTAAGATAGCTGTCATTCTGAATGAAGCGAAGCGGAATGAAGAATCTGTACACGTATGCAAGTAGAGATTCTTCGGCTTATCGCCTCAGAATGACAATTTTCTTAAACTAACTTAAATATTATGCTTCGTACATCACGTTTATACCTAACTTATCGTAAAATTAAATATGTTTACTTTAATGATCGCTCGCCTGCGGTGGCCTCTATTAAGGTAACTCAGCGCTGTAATTTGCGCTGTAGGCACTGTACGTGGGTGGGTAAGGTAAAAGATGATCTGCCCTTATCCGCTTGGAAAAATATTATCAACGAGTTGTATAACCGAGGAGTAAGCGTAATTTTCGTAGAGGGCGGCGAACCTACGTTGCGTGATGATATTGCCGATATTATCGGCTATATTCAGGGCAAAGGTATGGTGTGCGTATTATTTACCAA
>JAJRXT010000042.1 GCA_024276125.1 bacterium | reverse complement strand
GCTAGTTGGTGTTTTGTATAGATTTGATTGACGTAAAATTTTTGTAGAAGAGTGACATATCCCCTCTTGCTGTAGGGGCGGGTTTGAAACCCGCCCCTACAAGATAACAAAATCAAGAACTTTTATGTCGAATTCACGTTAATACTATTAAATTATGGGAGGGATTGGATTCTTATAAGGATATCAGGATAAGGGAAGATACCAAATCCGCATCCGCCCGAAGGGGGTGGGGGATAACGGACAAGGTTGCGGCAGGTTTATTCCAGACGACGGATAATATCGCCGGAATCATCAGAATCGGTAAATCGCGATGATGATTGACTGCTGTGACACATTGCACAAAAACGGCTCATATCTTCACCCTGTTTTCCGGTATCAACCCGAAGGACTTTATAATTTTTACCGGGCGTACCTTCTTCAAAATGTATATTTTCAGGATTATGACAACTTAGGCAAATCACTTCTCCCTCTTTATAGAATCTTACATTAAACGGTACGGTTTCAGCCAATTTACCGGTCGGAACACGTCCCACCGGATGGGTAGCCATAATGTCAATATCAGGCCCCATAAAACCCCCGTGGCACGACAAGCATGCCCTTGAGCCGCCTTTATTAAAACCTTCTTTATTGGGCGGAGGCGGATTATCAGGCGGAATTATTTTGCTGTGTGCATCTATTTGGGCATCCACATCTTTATCTTTGGTTTTAAGCTGCCATTTTTTTCGTTTTCAATATCTGCTTTGGCTTTGTCTCTAAGCTGTTCCAGCTTATAAATATCAGTATAATAAGGGTCAGCCGCAATATATTCATTATAATAATCTAATGCTAATTTATTATTATTTATTTTAAAATTATACAGTTGGGTAAGATTGTACAGTGCGTCTAATAATCTGGCTTTCTCCCAGGCGATTTTATACTCATTAGCAGATTTTTTATATTTACCCTCTTTAAACAATTTATTGCCTTGCTCTAAGTGATTTAAAGCTTTGTATGAATCCATATCCTGTGCGGATAAGCCGCCCGGGTTTATTATGGTCAAGATACTTATGAGCGTTGTTATAAGGATTGTTGTTTTTATATGTTTCATAAGTTTACTTTAAAAAAAGATTATCAGCAATTTCTAAGATTAAGTTTTTACTCTTAGCTGATATTTTTTGCTTTTTAAGCGGTTTAAATTTATTTCTGATTTTAACCAGCTTACCATTGGTAAATACCGATCTGCCGCCGGCTATTATTTTGTTTCCATTATAAAAAATATTTTGTTTGATACTCGGGAGTGATTCTTTATCAACCTTAATTCCGCTACGCCCGGATTTTACCGAACTTTTGTGGTCCCCTGAGAAAATATTTTTAATAATCAGCGGCTTGGACCCATGACGAATAGCAATTGCGAATTTACCTAAAAATTGATTATTTACCACGATAGGACTGGATTTGTCCATGATATCTATTCCGCTTTTATATTTTTTCCCACTGGATTTTTTTCCGCTATAGAATATATTGTTAGCTATAGTGGGGGAGGCAAAATATTTGACAAATATCAGATCATTGGCAAATTCATTATGCTCGATTAGCGGTGATGATCTACGTGAGTAGACCCCCGGTCCGTAATTATTTTCAAACCAATTGTGATTGATATTTACATCATTACTGGACACTACGATTATTCCAGCCCCGCGATGATCATCCGCTCCATTGTTTATAAATGTATTGTTATTAATTTGGGCATGAGAAAACCGATAAATAGCAACTCCATGATGATAATTATCACTGATTGTATTATTTTGTATAATAACTTTAGAAAAGTTGCAAACAATACCCTGAGTGCCGTTAGCCTGAATTGTATTATTTAAAATGTCAGTTTCAGAACCGTCATTTACTGTAATTCCAGCCATAATGTTGCGGTTTAAGGTGTTGTTAATTATTGTAACCTTGCACTTATCTAAAATACCTATACCGCTTAGTGTATTACCGGTTATGGTGTTACCTTTTATTGTAACCTGACTTTCCTTGCGGATACCAACGCCTGCGCGGCCGTTACCGTAGATGTGATTACCCTCTAAAGTGGGGCTGGCGCCTTCTTCCACTCCTATACCGGAGAGTTTGTTTGAATAACATTGATTATTGGTTATGGTTGGAGAGGTGTTTTTATGCTGAATACCTATTCCCGCCATAGCATTATTATAAAGACGATTGTTATCCACTATTGGTGCGGCTTGAAGATGAATGCCTATGCCGGCGCGTAGATTCCCATAACATTTATTATTTCTTATTTTGGCGCTTGATTTGTTGTCATTACCAATACCCGCGCCGGAATTACTATATATGCTGTTACCGATTATTTCAGGGCTGGCGGCAACTCCTGAAATATAAATTCCGGTACCTTGATTATTTTTTATGATATTATTTTTAATTAAAGGAGATACGTTGATACATTCTATGGTGTGGCTGGGGGCTGATTCTTTAAGAGATGCGCCTTTGCCGGTAATGGTAAAGCCTTCTATTACGCACTGTGAGGCTGTGGTTATTGCCGGTTTGCTGCTGTTTTGAGCATCTATTATGGTAGCTGTAGCTCCTGCTTCACTGCGAAGGGTAATCCCTTTTTTAAGTCGGATTTTTTCATAATAAATTCCGGGTGAAACTAAGATAATTGTACCGCTTTTGGCCTTATTTATAGCCTCCTGAATACTTTCTCCCGGATGCACAGCCAATATTTTACCGACTGCGGCATCGGTTTTTACAATTGATACAAAAAATAATCCGCATACAGATAAAAGGATAATTGAATTATATAATCTATGTTTGTTAATAAAATTCATATAATATTTTTGAGCTTGTTTGAATTTAGTAATCTTACAGAAACTTATCCTACTAAAAATTACGCATCTTAATATTATTTTACAAGTGCATATAATTTAGTTTATCAAATAATCAATGTTGTTGTCAAAGAAAAAATTACTTTATATATACTGACCAAGAACAATTCATACAATTCGGTTGTTTATTTCAATGACAGCTCCTATGAAAACTGGGGTCCATAAGTTACTTTAAAAAGACTGGATTCCTGCCTTAGAGGCTGTGTCGTAACTCAATTTCAGGTAGGTCGACTACCATATGTGGCAGGTAGTTTTTTGTAAACCTGCTGCATATAGACGGTAAATCTTATCAAAAGGGCTTACGACACAGTCTCTTAGCAGGAATGACAGATTGAGGGTAATTTTCAGCTTATAAGCAATTGCGACACAGCCTCTTGGCGCATAGGCGTCAACTTAAGGATCTCATGTTACGCAAAGGCAGCCTGATTCTCAGCCTTGATTTTCTGTAATTCGTTGAAACAAACCTTGAGAGCTTTTACGTATAGCTTTGCCCTTAAATCAAAATGGTTACATTTTGATTTGATACTCAGCAATTCAAGTCTAAAGTACGAATAAATAGACATGAAGAAATGATTGCTTTGTGTCTTTACGGTTTTTGTAGGAGACTTTGCA
The DNA here is from genome assembly GCA_024276125.1 of bacterium. Taxonomy (GTDB): domain Bacteria; phylum SZUA-182; class SZUA-182; order SZUA-191; family JAJRXT01; genus JAJRXT01. The sequence goes on along the minus strand of JAJRXT010000042.1, from coordinate 14,368 downwards.
AGACAGGCATTAGATTTTATTGATTTGTGGTACTCTTCAACTTTCCATCTTTTCTTATAGATTGTTGTGATTTGGGTGTAATCAAGCATGATATCACTTGATACAAGATATAATATGCCACTGCTTCCGTCTTTGTTTTTAAAGACTTGTTTGACTAAAAGCACTGGAAAATCAAGTCCTTTTAGAAACACTTCGCAGGTGGTCACTTCTTGCAAATCAAGCGAATTTATTGCTTGGAATTTTCCCTGTAGTTTATCTTCTTTTGATAGAGCCACAAGTCTGTTCCCTTTAATTGCAAACGTAAAATCTTTTTCTAAAGTCTTTTTTACAAACACCATGTTCTCTTTTGAGCTGAACCAAATATCCGAATTTACATACCTGAACTTAAGCTTGTTTTTGACGCATGCTTTAAGCATTGCTCTCATATGTTCATTCTTTGTTTTTGAGCTTTTTCTTTTTTCTTTACCTGTTTTTTTATCGGTAACGAATATGTCTTTTTTACAATCTCAAAGGCTACAGGAATATGGGCTGTATCGTTTGTATAAATGCAGCTTACAATATTTACACCCTTAAGGCTTCGTGATTTTGAGTGGTCATAATGCCAAGCGCTAATGTCGTTTTCATCCGTGTACTGTTTTTCGCAGATAGTATCGTCAACCGATATAATTCCATCTTCTGACTCAATTTTACGAATTGTGGATTTTACCAATCTCCATAAGTCCTTTGAGGTGTATTCTTGTTCCGAAAAGAATCGTGTGATTTTGTCGTGGTTGATTGTATTATCAAGCATTTGGGACAAGCCCGTTGCATTTGTATAGGAAAACGAACTTATCAGGTAATCGGAATATAGTTCTAACAGTTCTTTATTCATAATATCTTATTGAACAGTAAAGAAACTTAAATTTCAACAAAAATCATTTTTTTGCGTAACATGAGTTAAGGATATTTCTATAATAACCTGAGTTCGACATAAGAAGACTAGAATATTATTACATAGCAAGTAATTGACGTAAATTTACTGTAGGGTAGGGTAGGGGACAAACCCCAATGCTATTAAGTTAAGCTTTATACTATAATGAAAAGCTTTTCTTAGCCTGTCATTCTTAAGGCCGTAGGCCGAAGAATCTGCTTGCATATGGAGGCAGATTATTCACTCTACTTCGTTTCGTTCAAGAATGACAATTTTCTTAACTTAATGGCATTGGGGTTTGTCCCCTGGTAAATTACGGGCTTAGGACAGGGTTGCTAACCCACGCTGTAAGTCCCTACAGTTTAATAAATTCAACAACTTTTATGTCAAACTCACGTTAGTATAGTGAATCCCATTTTTGCTCTTTGCAACCGCGGGTTTTTAAACCCGCTTATTTCAGCCGACCTAGCCGACCTAAAGGTCGGCGTCTACAGTCGTCCGCTACCTGCGGTGCGATATGTTCATGTAAAGGTCAGGGTAGGCTGCCGCTTCTTCCCGCTCTTCTTGCAGCATATCGGATTTTTCAATGGCGGATATAAAAGCATGCACTATATCTGGATCGAACTGTTTTCCTGCCAGGTTTTTTAATTCTTATATAGCCTGTTCGGGGCTGATGCTGTGTTTGTATATGCGGTTTGAGGTCATTGCATCATAAGAATCAGCTACAGTTAAGATTCTTGCTCCAAGCGGGATGCTCTTGCCTTTTAAACTTTCATTATAGCCCTTACCGTCGTAGCGTTCGTGATGATATAGCACCATGGGGATAATATGTTTAAATTCTTTTATAGAAGATAGAATTTTAGCTGATCTAAACGGATGAGTCTGTATAATTTCAAATTCCCTGGGGTTTAATTTGTTTGGTTTTAATAATACGTCGTCACTAATTCCGATTTTGCCGATATCATGTAACAGAGCGGCATTTCTTAGCTCTTCAATAAACTGTTCATCCAATCTCATTTCTTTTGCAATCATTACAGCATAATTTTTTACCTGAACAGAATGATCTCTGGTATAAGTGTCGCGTTGATCGACTGCCGCGCCAAGCGCTTGTATAGTATTTAAAAACAGGTCTTGAGACGCTTCATAAAGCTGGGCGTTATTGATGTATGTGGACATCTGATTGGTTAGCGCTTTGCAAAGTTTTATCCTGTGCGCATCAAACGGCCAGCGATTCCAGCTTCTCATTTCATGCAGCATAGCCAGACCGATTTTATTGCCGTTTACTGTTAAGGGTATGAGCAAACATGATTGAAATTTACCATTAAATATTATTTCTTTTTCTTTATCAGAAAGTTCATGCCGGTTGTTTTTGTTTTGGAAGACTATAGTTTTTTTAGAGTCTATCAGATGTTTAAGCCATGGATGTTCAAGTAATGGTATAACCTGACCGGTTTTATGATTCCATGATAATTTACGAACCGGCCAGGCCAGCTCTATGGTTAAATTTTCTCTGTCTTTGTCCAGTAGGGCAATACGGCAGCAGGTGTTAGGTATTAATTGGACTAATTTATCGCAAAATACGCTTAATACCTCTTTTAATTTAAGTGATGATGATGCGCTTTTTCCGGCGTCCAGCAGGATTTGAAGCTCTTTTGTCCGTTCTTGCACCTTCTGTTCCAAGTAATCCTTACTGTTTTTAACCTTATCGTATAGATCGCAATTGTGCAGGGCTACTGCTATTTGATTTGCCATTATATTGGCTAAGTTAAAATCTTCAGAATTAAATGTTTTTTGCGGTTCTTCGGATTTTGCCAGCAATATACCGATAATTTCCCCTCTGATTTTTAAAGGGCTGCAAATAATGGAGCTGTTTTTTGGCGCCTCGCCTTGGTCTTTGTTTTTCGGATTATCAAACACCATAAGCGGACTAGCCGTATCCAGCGTCTTTTGTGAAATCTTTTTTTCATATACAGACAATTCATTATGTATCAGGCAGCAATCAGTTTTATTATTAGTTTCATTAGGTTCATTGCCGCCGCAGCAATTCCATGGATATAGTTTTCGTGATGATTTATTAAATCTATAAATCGTACATTCGGTAATCTCCAATACCTTTTTTACGTGTTCAGTTGCGCTTTGTAGTATTTTATCGCTCTCCAGGGGATTGTTTAATATGTTGGTTAGTTTGGCCATGGCAAATAATTCCCTTAAGGATTTTTTAGATACGGTTATATTTTCTTCTAATTTTTCCGCTAAATCCCGACTGTATTCTTCCAGATATTTAGTTTTTTTATCAGTTTCAATGCCTTCCGTTTTGCCGATTAAGTATTCTTTTATTAAATCAGGGAAGGTATTTACATCAAAGGGCTTTGCTATATAGCCGTCGCAGCCTATAGCCAGCGCTTTTTCACGGTCTTGTTTGGTTGTTTTAGCGGTTAGGGCGATAATAGGAATATGCTCTAATCCATTTATGCTTTTAATTCTTGAGGCTGCGTCATAACCGTCTAAATCAGGCATTTGAAGGTCCATAAGGATAAGATCAGGGCGTTCGGATTGTGCTTTTTTTATACCGCTTAGTCCATCGGCAGCTTCAATTAGCTGATAACCCTCGGCCTCCAATATGCGCTTGACCAAAATCATATTTTGGGGGTTATCCTCGATATATAGAATTTTTTTAGTCATAATGATTCCTTATGGGCGAGGCGTCCCGGCCGATTTAGGGGGATTCCCCCTACGCTTCCGTTGGTCTCTACCCATCTTTTATCAACAAGTTTAAAAAAATGGTTTTAAAGTTTGGGAGTATTTTCCTTCTTTGCGATAAGCCTCCTGATACTTTCTGTTATCGGTTATCTTCTAAAATTGGCGTAGGTGCAATGAATCAAGTACGTTTCTGATTAGCTGTTCCTCATTATAATTTCCTTTTTGCAAAAAGGACGTTATATTTGTTTTTTGCATTAGGCGTGCCTGTTTTTCTTCTTCTAATTTGTTGGCGCTTATTATTATTATAGGGATATTTTTAATATGATCATCTGTTCTTATTTTACTTAACATCTCAAATGGACTTATTAAATCGGCGATTACTACATCGGGTGTTTCTTGTTGGATTAGTTTAAAGCCTTCTGTGGTGTTATCTGCTTGTTTATATGTATAACGCTTATTACCCAATATTTTCTTTATCAATTTGGCGTCATCGGGCTTATCGTCTATAATGGCTATTTTTTTCGCCTTATTGTTTAGATTGCTTAGCGCCTGTAATAATTTTTTTTGTCCGAACGGTTTAACCAAATAAGCCGTGGCGCCTAAGCTGAATCCCATATTTTTTTTATTAATAACAGAGCTGATAATTACCGGTATTTTGCGCGTTTGCGGGTCTGATTTTAATTCCTGAATAATTTCCCAGCCGTCCTTATGAGGCAGCATTATGTCTAGGATAATAGCATATGGATTATGTTCTTTTGCATTAGCTGCTGCTTTGGATAAATCATCCGGTATAATAATATTATAGCCTTCGGGGGTTAAATACCTTTTGTAAAGTGAAATCATATGCTTATCGTCTTCTATTACCATTATTTTTTTACTTGATTTTTCAGGCTGAGCATTAATAATTTTTTCCTTTTTAACCGGTTTATTGCAGAGTTTTTGAGCGGGTCCCTTAATAGGCAATCTAATATAGAATGTTGTTCCTGCGCCCAGTTTGCTTTCAAACTCTATGCTGCCGCCGTGTATCTCTACGAATTCTTTGGTAATAGCCATTCCAAGACCGGCGCCTTCTTCTTTTTTGCCGGTTTGGCTGCTTATTTGTTTGAATTTTTCGAAAACCTTGCTAGTATTATCTCTTTTTATACCGATACCGGTATCGGTGATACTCATAATACTAAAGTTATTATCTTGAGGGTCTTTTTTAATTTGTAAAAGAATTTGACCTTCGTCTGTAAACTTGATAGCATTACTTAAGATATTGAGCAATATTTGTCTAAATCTGGTTTTATCCACTACGATATCGGGAAGATTATCTTCTATTTTTTCTATTAGTTTAAGCGGTTTGGATTGTATCAAGGGCATGCAGGTTTTAATTATTCCGCTAACCATTTCTTTTACATTTTGTTCTTCTAATTTAAGCTCCAGTTTACCAGATTCGATTTTTGCCAAATCCAGCAGGTCGTTTATAAGTGACAACAGGTGCTTGCCGCTGTTGTATATAGACGAAATATCCGTTTTTTGTAAATCAGTGGTGGGGCCGTCTATTTCTTTTAGGATTATTTGCGAAAAACCCATAATAGCATTTAGCGGAGTTCTTAGTTCATGCGACATATTGGCTATAAACTCGGATTTTAATCTGTTTATTTCTTTTAGCTGTTTGTTTTGTTCTTTTAATTTATTATTTCTTTTCTCAAATGAATCAAGCATTTGATTAAAACAATTTGCTAATATTCCTATTTCATCACCGGAATTGTTGTTTACTCTAAGACTTAAATTACACTTGGAAATCTGTACAGCAGTATCGCTTATAGCCTCCAGCGGCCTTATAATTAACCGAATAAACAAATAAGAGCAAACGCCGGCAGCGCTTATAATCAGGGTTATTATTAAAGAACCTGTTGCCGGATTTATTTTTTGCGCTTGAACTATACTGTGTATATAGTATAAAGAGCAGATAATGCCGGCCATAGCCAAAACGTATCCTAAAAATTTGATTTTTAGATTTAAGGGATGTTTAATTTTAAGCATTTTATTCTCAACTATCTTTAATATGAGGTTTGTGTAAAACAACAGTCATTTCCGAATGTTTTTATCGGGAACTTGGCCTTTTTGGGGTATATTGCTTACGCCGTTGCCTGTCTTAATGTGCAACCAATGTGCCGATATAGCCGTTGTGCTGATAAAAGTGGGTTAAGTGTTACGTGAAGAATGTGCGCTTCGTGTGGTATAATCAGGGATTGCCGTCTATTTTGACCACTGGTTTTTAAACCTAATGTTGTTGACTTAATATCGCGAAATTTAAAAATGTAGGGTGGAACAAGCCCATATTGTAAATAAGCCTGCCAAAAAAATATGTTAAGTCTACGTTTTTGATAGTTGCGCATCCATCACACCTAGCGGTGAGCAAGAGTGGTGGATGCGGGGTAATCTTTTCGGGTAATTTCAGGCTTAGGGCTTAAGAATACCTGTTAGATAAGACCCCTTAATCCACCCTACGGGCTGCGTAGGCAGCTATGTTTCGGGTATTGATGTTTCGGCGTGTCTCAGCCTAAACCACTAAGGGCGCCTTTAAGTGTTTCGGCTTGAGACACGCCGAAACATCAAGCGATTAATTTCGGGATGAGACATCCCGAAACATAGCTATAGATTCTAATATGGGGTAGGGGCGGGTTTTAAACCCGCCCCTACAATAAGAAATTTTTACCCGAAGACTTCGGGATAAATAGTAATAATTGAGCCTTTTGCAAAACTACAGTCATTCCCGCAGTGATTGTAAGCGGGAATCTAATTTTAATAGTATAGGAAATTCCATTTTTCCCTTTGTAGATGCGGGTTTTTAAACCCGCCCCATAGCCGACCTAAAGGTCGGCATCTACAGTAGTTTGTTACCTGCGGTGCGATATGTTCACTGCTGCTTGAAAAACCAGATTCCCGATAAAAGTATTCGGGAATGACTGTAGTTTTGCAAGAGGCTAAATATATGCTAATTGAGGATTGTTATGCTTTTGGAGCTGGCGATTAAAAATTTTGCCATTATTGATGAGCTGAACGTTTCATTTAATTCTGGATTGCAGATTATAACCGGTGAAACCGGAGCCGGCAAGACCATTATAATAAATGCGCTAAATCTTGTCTTAGGCGGTAAGGCGTCAAGCGAATATATTCGTACAGGCGAGAAGAGGGCAGTTATTGAGGCTTTTTTTGATATAACAGGGCGGAATAATGTAGGGCAAATCCTTAAGGATAATGAAATAGACTGCTCTGATAATACGCTCATACTAAAGCGCAGGCTTAATTTGAGCGGAAAAAACACCTGTTATGCCAATGGCAGCCTGATTACAGCGGCGGCGCTTAATCGAATTGGTCAGGAATTAATTGATATTCACGGCCAGCACCAGCATCAACTGCTGCTTAGACCTGAGACCCATATTGACTTTTTAGATGCCTTTGCAGATTTACTTGATTTGCGCAGTCAATTGTCCGATGTTTTTTCAATTTGGCAGGAGAAGATAATTTATTTTAATAAGCTGGTTAAAAACTATCGGCAAAATGAAGATAAAAAGCAGTTAATGGAATCTCAGGCTGCCGAGATTGACCGGCTTAATTTGAATGAAAAAGAAAAAGATTCTTTATTATCAGAGCTGTATATACTAAGAAATGCCGCTAAATTATCGGAAACCGGCGGCTTTATTTATGAAAATATATATAATGCCCGGGATTCGGTTAATGATAGATTAGCCCACACCGGTAATATGTTACAGGAAATGCAGGAGCTTGATCCCAATATCAGCGAACTTAATGAATCAATACAGACAATTTGCTGCCAGTTGGAGGAATTTTCCTATTCCATAAAGTAATATATTGATAGAATTGAACACGATCCGGCAAGACAGCAGGAATTGGAAGACAGATTAGAGGAAATAGAAAACATTGAACGCAAATACGGCGGGAGTATATGCGATGTATTAGCTTACCGCAAAGAGCTGACACAAAAGCTGCAAGGCGCTGCTTACACTGATGAACAGATACAATCACTTGCTAAAGATATTGTCCTTTTAAACCATAAATTAAATAATATGGCACAGCTTTTGTCTGATAAAAGAATCTCCGCTGCCGTAAAAATTAATCGGCTTATGTCCGGTGAATTAAAGGCGCTCGGCATGCAAAAGAGTAAATTTGAAACGCTAATTGCGCCGCTTGCCAATAAAGACAGCAATCCATACTGCGGTAATGAAGATAAATTCACCGAATATTTAGAGGATGAGACTCTTAAAAAAGGGTTTTCTTTATATAATGGTAATGCCAAAGGTACGCAGCAGGTAGAGTTTTTATTTAGCGCAAATGCTGGCGAAAAAACCAAACCACTGGCTAAAATAGCCTCCGGCGGTGAAATATCGCGGGTTATGCTTGCTCTTAAATGCTTGCTGGCTGATAAGGACAGGGTCGGCAGCCTGATTTTTGACGAGGTTGATGTTGGCGTAGGCGGTAGAATAGCGGAAATACTTGGCAAAAAACTGAAAGAACTTTCTCTTACTCATCAGTTGATTTGTATAACCCACCTGCCGCAGGTTGCATCTTATGCGGCAAATCACTATATCGTAGAAAAACAAGTTAAAAAAGACCGCACGATTACCTTAATTAAGGAATTGGATTATGATGCCCGAGTACAAGAAATCGCCAGAATGCTAGCCGGCGAGAATGTCAGCCAAATAGCCATAAAACATGCGAAAGAGATGCTAAAAACATAGCAATAATTGTAGATGCCGACCTTTAGGTCGGCTTGTTTAGTCGTACAATAGCTGGTTTAAAAATCCGTTGCAATAGCCTACCTAAAGGTCGGCGTCTACAAGAACCCAACGGCAAACTTGGGTGTTTTTTTAACAGACTCAGCTAGATAAGCGATAGCTCTTTAGAAACATTCTTAAGACATAAATCTGCTAAACCGATGTTGCCGCCGGATTTAACCAGTAGACTTAGAAAATAATTCTTATTTCCCGGGATAGACTGTAAGAAAATATTGCTCTCTTTTGTGGTTATCATTATGGAGTAGAATTTTCCCAGTTTCAGGTTATTTAATATCTCATCCGTATTTTTAACATGTTCGGCCAGATATGCCGATATTTCCTGCTCTTGTATTTTTTCCTCCCATGAATCAAAGATTAGATACATACCATTGTAACTGATGATTCCGCTGGTTAAATAAGCATGTCCCAAATTATACTTAAACTGTTTTAAAATATTTTGATACTGTCCGATTTGTACGGATTCTGCCGGAGCTGATTGTACGGGCGTTGATTGTACCGCCGTATTATCAGCTACTACGCTTAGCTGGTTTTGAACAAATCTTTTTTCCAGATTATCCAGTCGTTTGGTTAACTCTTCTATTGTATTTTGGGGTTTGGGTTTACTTAAGAATTGATTTGAAATCTCTTCAAGCCCTCTTCCCAGTTTTCTGGCTTCCATAGCTTTCCCTTTTTTGTATTGTTTTTTATAGTATGTTGATAATTTTTAGCAAAGCGAATGCTCTTGGCAACGTAGATGAATGTCCTTCGCTTTGCTTTTAAGAATGATAACCGATTTGTAGCCGCGGTTTTTTGAACCCGCTTTTATGTTTGAGCTTGCCGTTTGCGATTACATAAGAGACAAACAATGCAATTGTATGTTTCAGGGCGTCCCACCCTGAAACACCTAGCGGTGATACTAAGTTGCAATCAAAAAAACATTAATTCGGTACTCTGGGTCGTCTCTCACCCAGAGTTTATTGGGGTCGGACTCCGACTACCTTGATGTTTTGATTGCAACTTAGTATGAGCAGTATGTTTCGGGATGAGACATCCCGAAACATACAACTTAGCTCCTAAATTATCTTAAATTCAGGTTATCTCCAGATTTACATATTCAATTTTGTCTCTTTTGAAAATAATTTGTTTTGTACCGGCTCAACTACTAAAAGTGAATTTTCGCTTCCAAACTCATTTACTACGCTGTGGTTATTACCGGGATCAGTAATCCATTTACCGTCTACCACAAATTTGTACTCATATTTACCGGGAGCTAAATAGCATGATTTTTTCCACATACCGTTTTCGTGCCTTATAAGCGGAAGCGATTTTTCTATTTTCCATTCATTAAAATGCCCCACCACTCGAACATCGGCCGCTTGGGGCGATTCAAGGGAAAATAATACATAACGGCCGGCGGTATCATTGTTCATCAGAGCGCTGTAATAATTATGAGCCAGCTTTTTTTCTTCTAAAAGCACTTCTTGGGCTAGGTTCATATAATCTCTGGCAGCTATAGATGAGGCTGCATATTCAATAACAGGTCTGCCGAAGCTGGCGGCTTCGCGTATTTTTACTGTGTTGCGAATAGTGCTTTGGTAGGCTTTTTCTTTAAAATAATTCCTGATATCAGATAAAATTTCACGCCCGAATTTGGTGCGTTGATCATCCATGGTAGCCAGCGCTTTTACCCTTATCACCTGTTGATATCTTTCTTTAAGCAGACCGATAGTCTGCATAAGTTTGGTTACGCCGTGAAGTGAAAAAACACTGGGTTCTAAGGGGACAATGGCTTCACGGCAGGCTCTTAGCGCATTAAAAGTTAATAATCCGATATTCGGCGGAGTATCCATAATTATATAATCAAAATCTTCATCCAATGAGTTAATAGCATTCCGTAATCTGTTTTCGCGTCCGGGTACAGACGCTAATTTTTGCTCAATTGTGCTTAAAACTGTTTGAGCGGGCACTAAATGCAGATAATCCGACAGGATTAATCTTACTTCCAAAAGAGTGCTGCCGTCTTCTAATAAAATATTATAAATACTCTTATCCAGCACCTCCATGTTTATATTCAATCCTACAGAGGCATGACTTTGAGGGTCTAAATCAATTAACATGACTTTTTTTCTTTTATGTGCCAGACAAGTGGATAAATTTACCGCTGTAGTGGTTTTACCGCAGCCACCTTTTTGATTGACTACAGCTATAATTCTCATAAGTACCCTCCTCCCAGAATGTTATTAAAAATTATTATATTGATGAAAAAACAGATAGACTAAAATCTATGTTCTATAGGTCGCCGAATTGATATTGAATGATACTTAGCGCGCTTATTGCGGCTGTTTCGCTTCTTAAGATACGCGGACCCAGACTAAGCGCTGTGAAATTGTTTTGCTTGGCAATTAGGGCTTCAGCCTCGCTAAAGCCGCCTTCCGGGCCAATAAGGAGCGCTATGTTGGGCTTGCTTAAAACGATATCATTTAATTTTCTTGTGGTTGATTCAGTTTGCATTGGCTGTTTTTCGTAAAAAAACAACTTTAAATAGCTTGAGTTAAATGCAGAACAAAAAGCGGTTAATTTGGTTGGTTTGCCTATTTGTAATAAATTGGTACGACCGGACTGCCTGGTTGCTTCAAGTATAATATTCTGCCAGCGTCTTTGTCTTTTAAATAGGATACTTTCTTCGGTGCGTCGTGAACGTGTAGTTTTTACCGGTATGATTTGTGAGACGCCGAGTTCAGTCGCCTTCTGGATAACAAGTTCCAATTTATCGGCTTTTATGAGGGCTTGGCCTAGAACAATATTTAGATGGGATTCAACAGGAGGTTTTGTTTTATTTTTGATGATTACGGTTACTTTACCGGTATGAATTTCTTTTATTATGGCTTGGTATTCATAACCATTACCATCAAAGAGGGTGATCTGGCGAGCTGGTTTTATACGAAGAACATTGATTAGGTGGTGAGCCTGAGGGCCTTCGATTTTTATTGTGTCATGGTTTAATCTCTCTGATTTAATATAAAATCGCACGGGTTAGCGCACCCATTGGCGCGAATTCTCCTCTTTCTACCGGAGGAGAGAGTTAAAGTGAAGAGCAAATAAGAAAATTACTATACGCTAAACAAAGCGTACCTTTGATGCGGAATATCTGACCTTTAGGTCAGGCATGGGGGCGGGTTTAAAAACCCGCATCTACAAAGGGAAAAATGCCGGCTGATAGAATGGACTTAAATCAGCCGTTTTATTAATAAGATATGTTTTTTAATGTCTATTTAATTAATCTTAGAATAAGAGTAGCTTATAATTTACTAAATTGCAAGAGGAAAAAGAGGTTTTTTTATGGTATGGGATTTTTTTTTAAAGAATTGTATTTATTCTAATACAATGCACAACTTGGCGCTTTGTATTTGGGGTCTTTTAGGCTTGTTTTATAGCTGATGGGTTATAAGGGTAACGCACAGCCCTTAATGGTTTCGGCAAGCCAAACACCGATAAAAAAAGGGGTGATTTTAATAAGAACATCTTCGGAACTTGTTTCAATCCCTTAACAGGTCTCTGGGTACTACTACGGTGAGTTAATACTTCAACCACTTAACTCGCCCATGTCTATTTACTACTTTATTATTTAAAACAGATTCCATTAACAAAATCAACCCCTTTTTTCAAATAAAATATACTTATCAATTCATGACTGACTTATACATCTGCACCCCGCAGGCGGGAGCAAGAACATCAAAGTGTTTATCGAAGCTAAAAAGATGCGTGTTATATTCTTTAGCAGCAACCGCAATATAACAATCGGTTAAATTCGGGGTTATTCCCATACGCCGCTGGTTATAAGCCAGTATTCCTGCTTTTTCCCACATTCCGGTTTTATCTTTTAGCGCCGGAAAGACCGCTTTTATATCATCTATTACGGTAATTTCCTTTTTTGTTTTACATCCCTGATACAACTCCGCCAGAATCAATCCCAACAAGCAAATAGCATCCTTGTCTATCAATTTATTAAGTTCTAAAAAGGCAGATTCTTTTTTTCTTAAATAGGCTATCCAGACAGATGTATCTACTAAAACCAGTCTAGCCAAGTCGCTCATCCTTATGCCTGATATCTTCTGTGTCTGCAAATTCAAGCTGACCGGCCATTTCTTTTATTCTGGCAAGTTTTCTAAGTCGTATTTCATCTTCTACGGCCATAAGCACAGCTTGAGTTTTATTTTTAGCGCCGGTTAGTTTCAGCAGTTCAACCAGTTTTTCTTCAGGTAATGTTACCGTACTTCGCACAATATTACACTCCTTATTAGCACATAAATCTAACTAAATATTATGCTTTAAAGGGAAATTTGTCAAGTTGATTTTTACGGGAAGGTGTTTAGGTAAGGTTTGGGATTGGAAGCGTAAAAGCTTATCCCGAAAGATACGATCCGAGGCTTGTGAACCGGTGTCGGATTTGAGAATTAAAAAAGGAACAAAAACTTAATTTAACCGCAGAGACACAAAGGGCGCAGAGAAAATTATGTTTCGGGATGAGACATCCCGAAACATAAAAAGCCAGCTTGCCGGCCAATTCCTTAACAGGTCTTTGGGTACTACGGTGAGTTAATACTTCAAGCACTTAGCTTAGCCCACCTTTTAACTACTTTATTATTTATAGCAGATTTTTTTCAGTTAAATCAACCCCTTTTTTCAAATAAAATGAAAAAATACGCAAATACCCGCTTTTTGAATGTTAAAAAACGGTAATTTTGACCGCTTGGATTGGTTAACCGCTTGTATTTGCATAGTTATCAGGCAATAGCAACCTACGCAAATAGTTTTGATTTTCCGCTAAAAAAAGCATTTGCGAGAATCAGGCTTAAAGCCGATTTTTGTGTTGCTCTAACTGACTGTTTATTATAGCCTTATTTACGTAACGATTATATTAAAACGGCCAATTCTCGTTGTTATTCTTAAACGAAGCGTAAGCGCAGTGAAGAATCTGCTCGCTATTGCGGGGGGAGATTCTTCGGCCTTTGGCCTCAGAATAACAGCTAAATGAAACGCTCCGCCGGTATGCCTTTTGGTATTTGCGAGAATTATACCGGTTTCCGCATCAGGGCTAATTACAGCTTATCATCTTGTTATTATTGGCATAATCGCACAAATAGACCAAAGCGCCAATTCTCGCAAATACTTTTAATGTTTATGTTAATCTTAGGCCGCCGCCTTATGCTTGGATATGGTTTTGACTTTAAGTCCGTATTTACCAACCAATTTCTCCGTTCCTTGGCGAAAATAATCTAAAAGCTCTTCAGTTGTCATATTTTTAGTTTCCTCATATATTTTTTCCTGAATCCCGTGTATTTCCCTCATTGCTTTTGGTTCTTCAATCATTATAAATCACCTCCTGAGGCGAGACTATCTCTATTTCTTTATAACCCAACAAAAGATTAACAGCTTTAACCTCTCTTCTTGTCTTAAGCTTTACAATGTGCTTGAAATTCCAACTGACTATTGCATCTAAATTATTGACAGAAGCTATGGCAATATGAAAAGCGTCATCTATATACTTTTTAGGAATAATTCCTTCTTTAATATATTTTGATGCCAGCTCAACACTATCATATGTATTATCTAAAAGAATTGGGTTTAATTCATTTACCAAACCCGTAAGTTGTTTTGTTTTTTCCTCGGAAGCATTGAATATTTCTCTGTTAACTATATTATAAATGAATATATCATAACGGTTCTACCTGACTTCCTCGATTAATTTTAAAGTAATCTCCCTTTCAGCAGGCGCATCAAAAGCAAAGTTAAATACCGACGTATCAAAGTACAGCTGAAGCTTTTTCATTCTAATTAACCTGAGTTCGACATAAAAGTTGTTGATTTTGTTGTCTTGTAGAGGCGGGTTTCAAACCCGCCCCTACAGCGGGAGGGGATGCGCCCCTCTTCTACAGAAATTTTACGTCAATCAACTCTATACAAAACACCAACT
>JAJRXT010000041.1 GCA_024276125.1 bacterium | reverse complement strand
GTAGAGGCGGGTTTCAAACCCGCCCCTACAGCGGGAGGGGATGCGCCCCTCTTCTACAGAAATTTTACGTCAATCAACTCTATACAAAACACCAACTAGCTGATATATAAAAACAGTTTAATTTTTCTTATGTCGAACTCACGTTAAAATTAATTAATTTTAGTCTAACTTAAGATTAAAAGAATAGTCTTTGCATATAAAAAACTACAACCCACAACTGAATTTAGTTTTTTGGGGGATATCAGAAACCGATTTTGTCTAACATCACTTAAACCCAAAGGAGACCATTGCCGCCTATGAAAAAAACATCCATTAAAATTTGTTTGTTATTGACAGCGTTTTTTTTGTTATTAGCGCCCAGATTGTACGCCCAAGACATGCTTCGTATGGCTACCACTACCTCAACTGATAACTCAGGGTTGCTGGATGAAATATTGCCGTATTTTGAGAAAGAATTTAAGCTTAAGGTGGATGTAATTGCTGTTGGAACGGGTAAAGCGCTTAAATTGGCTGAAAACGGTGATGTGGATTTGGTCTTTGTGCATGCCAGGCAGGCGGAAGATAAGTTTGTGGAAAATGGTTTAGGCGTGAATCGCCGCGATGTAATGTATAATGATTTTGTGTTAATAGGCCCAAAAGATGATCCGGCGCATATTAGGGGAGTGAATGTAAGGGAGGCCTTCAGTAAAATTTCAGAAAGCAAGGCTTTTTTTACCTCCCGCGGGGATGAGTCGGGTACGCATAAACGTGAGCTTATGTTGTGGAAAATGGCTGATATCAAGCCGCAGGGGAGATGGTATTTGGAGGTTGGCCAAGGTATGGGGGCTACGCTTAAGATTGCCGATGAAAAAAAAGCTTATTGTTTAGTTGATAGAGGTACTTATATTGCATATGAAGATAAGGTTGAGTTAACTGTACTCTCTGAGGGCGATAAGCTGCTTTTTAACCCTTATGGCATAATAGCGGTAAATCCTGAGAAACATTTTAATGTTAAATATGATTATGCAATGCAGTTTATTACTTGGATTACCTCTTGGCAGGGACAACAGTTAATAGCTGATTTTAGGAAAAACGGTAAACAACTTTTTGTGCCGAATGCTAATAAAATAGAGGAATAAATTGGCTTATTTGGTAGAAGGTATAGTCTCGGCTTTTGAGATGATATTCTCATTTGACCATGCGGTATTTGAAATAGCCCTTTTGTCTTTAGAATTATCGGTGTTATCCACTATGCTGGCTGCTTTATTCGGAGTGCCTTTGGGGTTTTTGATTGCGGCTCGCGATTTTTGGGGCAAAAGAGGGCTTATAATTGTTTTTAATACCTTATTGTCTATGCCTACGGTAGTAATAGGCTTATTGGGGTATTCATTCTTATCCAGAAGGGGGCTTTTGGGTTCTTTTGGATTATTATTTACCCCGTGGGCTATTGTGATTGGTCAAATGATTTTAGCCTTTCCTATAATAACCGCACTTTGTATATCAGCGGTTCAGGGAGTGGATAAAAGGGCGCAAAAGACCGCTCTTACCTTGGGCGCTAACAGGTTTCAGGCGGCTTGGATTATTTTGTCGGAAAGCAGGTTTGCGCTGTTTTCAGCCATAATTACCGGTTTTGGCCGGGTATTTTCCGAAGTGGGCGTATCTATGATGCTGGGCGGCAATATTCGCGGTCTTACGCGTAATATTACTACGGCTATTGCATTTGAAACAGGTAAGGGTGAATTTGCCTTAGGGATTGCCTTAGGGATTATATTGCTTTTTGTGGCTTTTTCCGTAAATGTTTTACTACAGCGTCTTCAGCACAAAAAAACCGGTAATAACAGAGGATAGAAAATGCCAAAAGCCATTTTATCGGCTGAGAGGTTAATTTTAGAATATAAGCCTGATTTTAAGCTTCAGGTTTTAAAGGTGCAGTTTGAACAGGGCAGGATTTATGCGCTAACCGGTCCCAATGGCTCCGGTAAGACCACCTTACTTAATATTCTTAACTTGATCAGCTTACCTGCTACCGGAAGAATTATATTTAAAGGCAGGCCGGTTGATGAATCTAACAGCTTAGCTGTTCGCCGCAAGATGAGTATGATTATGCAGGATGCCTACTTGTTTAGCGTTCCCGTTTTAGAGAATATTACTTATGGATTAAAACTTCGTAAGGCGCCTAAAAAAAAGAGGCAGAAACTAGCGGTAGAGGCTCTTAAAATGGTTGGGCTTAGCGGATTTGAAAAAAGATATCCAAGCGAGTTATCCAGCGGAGAGTCTCAACGCGTGGCCATAGCCAGAGCGCTGGTATTAAAGCCTGAGGTATTGTTTTTAGATGAGCCGTTTGCCAATATAGACAAAAAGAATATTGATATGTTGGAAGAGCTTATTAAGAGGGTAAGCTATAAAGATAAGACAGCGGTTATCTTTACTACTCATGATATATGGCAGGCTTATAGGTTGTCGGATAAGGTTATTTCTTTAGTTAGCGGAAAGCTGGTCGAGGGCGGATTGGAGAATTTTTTTTCCGGTAATATTGTGGATGCTAATGGACTAAAACAGGTTAAAATTTCTCCTAGAATTAGTATAAATATTGTTGGTGAAAAGCAGGGCATGGCGCATCTTTGTATTGCGCCTGAAGATGTTATTGTTTCACATGAACAAATTCATTCAAGCGCCAGAAATTGTTTTTCCGGTATAATCAAGGTGCTGCATTTGCAAGATGACTTGGTAAGGGTATCGGTAATGGTTGATAAAGGGGTAATACTTACCGCCCTTATTTCCAAAAAATCATATAAAAAGATGAGCTTGTCTATTGATCAACCCGTTTTTATGACCTTTAAAAGTACCTGCATAAAGGTTCTTTAAATTTGTATGAATCATCAGATTAATCCCAGATACAATAAATTCAGCCGGCGCCTAAGAGAGATTTTTGGCTGCAGGGTGCAGAAATTGCCGCTGGATGCTGGTTTTAGCTGTCCCAACCGTGACGGCAGTGTCAGTTATGGCGGTTGTATATATTGCAGCTCCAAGGGAGCGGCTTCTCCTATGCTGGATAATACGGATAATCTGCGCGCGCAATATGAAAAATCCCGCCGGATATTAAAGAGAAAATACGGTAATTGCAAATTTATGCTCTATTTTCAGGCCTATACTAATACCTATGCGCCGGCTGCCAAATTGCGCAAATTATATGATTCGGCCTTAGTTTGGGATAAGCAGGATATAGTGGGTTTGTCAGTTGCTACCAGATGCGATTGCGCGGCTGATGATGTATTGGATTTACTGGCTGATTATGCGCAAAAGTATTATTTTTGGCTGGAGCTGGGCTTGCAGTCTGCGCGTGATCATACCTTAAAGCTAATCAATCGGGGACATACACTGGCGCAATATAAGGATGCGGTTACTCGCGCTAAATCCCGCAATTTAAAAATCTGTGTGCATATAATAATCGGTCTGCCCGGCGAGGGGCGTGAAGATATTATCGCTATGGCCGATTTACTTAACAGCCAGAGTATTGATGCGGTGAAAATACACGGGTTATATATAATACGGGATACGCCGCTGGCCAAGATGTATTACCGTAATGACTATATCCCGCTTACATTTAATCAATATGTTGATTTAACGTGTGATTTTTTAGAACGGCTTTCTCCTGATATTATTATCCAGCGCCTTAGTTCCGACCCCGGTACTGATGAGTTATTGGCGCCTTTGTGGATGAGTAACAAATTTGAGGTATTATCCGCTATAGAGAGCCGGCTTGAGGCACGAAACACCCGCCAAGGTATTTCTATCCTATCAACTTCCTGAAATTACAAAATATTCTTGCAATCGTAATTCCTATTTGTTAAGATAAAAACATTCCGCTAATATCAATCAATATAAATTTAAATGGCTATTGAGTTAGCTCCGAATAGTTTATATTTTGTCATTCTGAGGCTGTAATCCGAAGAATCTGCCCGCATACAGGAGCAGATTTTTCATTTCGCTTCGCCTCATTCATAATGACAGCACATTCAATGTTTCTATAAATAGGTTTTAACAATTTATTTTAGGAGAAGGGAGTAGGCAATTGCGTATTGGTATAGGTTATGATATTCATCGCTTGCTAGCCGGCAGGCGGCTGATATTAGGCGGGGTGCATATACCATATAAAAAAGGTTTAAAGGGGCATTCCGATGCGGATGTATTAGTGCATGCCGTAATTGACGCTATGTTAGGCGCCGCCTGTCTGGGGGATATCGGGCAGCATTTTCCTGATAGCGATATTAAATATAAGGGTATATCCAGTTTGATTTTGTTGGATAAAGTATGTTTAATGCTGGCAGAAAAAAGACTTAGGCTGCATAATCTGGATACGGTGATTATAGCCCAAGAGCCCAAATTAAATGTATTTATTCCGCAGATGAGGGCTGCCGTCGGCCAGGTGGTTAGAATTAGTCAATCCGCTATAAGCATTAAGGCGACCACTCATGAAGGGGTGGGACCAATCGGTCAAAAGGAAGCGATAGCGGCTTATTGTGTTGTTTTGTTGGAGGAAATTAAGTGATTAGAATGCGCTTTGCTCCCAGTCCTACCGGTATGCTGCATGTGGGGAATGCCAGGACGGCCTTGTTTAATTGGTTATGGGCGCGTAAAAATAATGGCAAGTTTATACTTAGAATTGAAGATACGGATATGGAGCGTTCCAAAAGTAAATGGGAGAAGGCCATATTGGATGATTTGCGCTGGCTGGGTCTTGATTGGGATGAGGGGCCTGATATTGGCGGAGATTATGGCCGGTATCGGCAATCTGAACGCTTGGACCTATATCATGAATATGCCAGTCAGTTGGTAAAAGACGATTTGGCGTATCCTTGTTATTGTACGCCTGAGGAATTAGGGCAAAAAAGAAAAGAGCAGTTATCACGAAAACAACCCCTTAAATATGACGGATATTGCAGTCAGCTTACTAATAGGGGGAGGAATTTATTTAAAGCGCAAGGCCGTAAGCCCACTTTGCGCTTTAGGGTTGACGGTGACAAACTGTGTTTTAAGGATTTGGTTAAGGGAGAGATGGAATTTGTTTTAGGCAATTTGGGCGATTTTATTATAATGCGTTCCGACGGCTGGCCTACATATAATCTGGCTGCGGTAATTGACGACTCATTAATGGAAATTACTCATATTATAAGAGGCGATGATCACCTGTCAAATACTCCCAAACAAATTTTGTTATATAAGGCTCTAAAATTATACGCGCCTGTCTTTGTTCACATCCCTTTAATTTGTGATATGCACAATAAACCGCTAAGCAAACGTTATTGGTATAGTTCTATCGTCCAATATAGGCAGGAGGGCTACTTGCCGGAGGCTTTGGTAAATTATCTGGCGCTTTTGGGATGGAGCCCAAAGAACGGGCGTGAGATTATGGGGATAGACGAATTGATAGACAGCTTTGCCCTGGAGGATATAAGCGGTTCTGCGGCGGTGTTTGATATAAAGAAAGCAACCTGGGTAAATAGCGAGTATATTAAAAAGTTGAAGCCGGATGATTTGATGAGCGCCTGTATGCCCTATCTTAAGTCAGCGGATGAGTATGCCCAAAGTTTGACTGAGCTGGAACCTGAACAATTAAAGAATATGTTAGCGGCGATTGCTCCTGGTTTAAAAACATTAAAGGACGTATCCAATGAAGCCGTCCCGTATTTAATTGACTCTATAGAAGGGATATTGGATACGCAGTCTCCGTCATTTTCTGAAAAGGATATAGAGGTGCTTAAGGCGTTTAATGAAAAGCTGGTTAGCGCCGATATTTTTAGAGCGGAGGATTTGAAGATAATTTTAAAGCAGTTAAAAAAAGAAACAGGGGCCTCAGGGCGGGGGCTTTATTTACCGATACGTCTTGGTATTACCGGTGAGCCGCACGGGCCTGAGTTATTCGAGTTGCTGCCCTTATTGGGTAAAAAGGGGTGCATTGAAAGGTTGAAACAGACGTTTAATTGGTTAGATTCAAATGCGGCTAAAGTATAAGGCGACAGTTCTATGCAACAAGGAGTCAGGAGGTCATGAGGCGGGAGATATAATGGTTTCGGCTGCTGACTACTGTATTTTGGGTAGGCTTGTAAAACTTACGTTGTTTCTTGTTGCCCTGGGGTTTGTGTCTGCTTTTGGTTTAAAAAAGGGGGTGATTTCCTTGTAAGTAATTTAGGAGTAACTTTGAATTTTTTGAACAAATATCTACTTAGCGACTTGTGTTTGTGGATAAAAGGGCTACAATATGTTGTTTATTTTCAATTAACATATTGATAACATGAGACTGAGAGTAATTTGTTGAATTGTAAGGGATTTTTTGCTTGCTCAAAAAATGTGCAAAATGCCATTAATTAATTAATTTCAATATGTTGCATGACTCATTAACATAATTTTACACAGCTTATCCACATTTTCTGTGGATAATTTATAAATTGAGTTATTTGATTACACAAGAGTTACTATGGATATGAGTGTGTTCATGAATGATGTAGACTAAATAAAATGCTGTAACAAAGATGAGGTTGCAGATGGTTGACAAAATAGAACAAAATAGAGCAAAAATTCTTTTTATAGGTAAAAAGAATGATTTTTATGTTGAACGTGCAATGGAATTTGTGAGCCTGCATTTTCCTGACAGCGAAATTGTTCTTGGGATGCGCGGCGACAGTTTTCCAGATGACCTTGCTTGGTGGGAAGGCGATTATATTATTTCATATCTTTCTCCGTGGATTATTCCTGCATATTTATTAAACAGGGCTGGTAAGGCCGGCATTAATTTTCACCCCGGGCCGCCGGAATATCCGGGTATAGGGTGTACGAATTTTGCCATTTACAATAATGAAAATGTTTTTGGGGTTACTTGTCATTATATGAAACCTAAGGTGGATACGGGCAAAATAATAGCGGTAAGAAGGTTTCGGTTTTTTAGCGGCGACTCGGTATTTTCTTTGACACAGAGGTGTTATTCTTATATATTAACTTTATTTTATGAAATTATGTCTATAATTTATGATAATGGGGTTTTGCCTGTCTCAGAAGAGGTTTGGAGGAGAAAGCCGTATACTAGAAAGGAGCTTAATGATTTGTGCAGCTTGAGTGCGGATATGTCGGTGGATGAGGCGGCAAGACGGGTAAGGGCGGTAAGTTTTCCTGGCGCGCCTGGCGCGTATGTTAAGATTGGAAATATGAAATTTAATTATGACGTTCCTGATAAGTCGAAAAATAGTTAACCCGCTTGTTTTTAAGTTTAAAATTAATAACAAGTAACATGTTGTGTAATTTTGTGATGAGAATCTGGCAAAAAAATGTAGATTAAAAACTTTTTTTTACGAGAGCATCGGTTGTTTTGTTTTTGTTTTTTGGTAATTTATTTTTAGCTTGGATTGCCAATTATCAAAAAAATTATGGCTGCATGATTGAGGGTAATTTTATCAAAGGTTGTTTTGTTTTTGCTTGTTTAGTGGCGGCGTAAAGTTTGTTTTACTAAGTAGAAAAAAAAAACTGTTTAGCTTTGCTAGTTATGTCAAGGTGTTACTTGCTTACGTTCTGTTCTTGCAGTTTTTTTAACATATAAAGTGTTAATTTTTTTCTTGACTTTTGTTAATAAAAAAATTATACTTGCTTCTACTTTTAGCATGATCCCCCTAGTAAAAATCAAATACTGTTTTATGCTGGATTTTGTTAATAAATATAGGCGCTTTTAAACTGACTGGGCTTACGTCTAAGATGTTTAAGTAGTCAGGATTTGGCTGTGTAGTAAAGCGTCTTTTTTGGTTAAGTGGTAAATGTTTTCTATTTTTTTGTTTTAATATCGCGAATTGCAATAATTTTTCCGCATATCATATATTATAGGTAATATTAAAAGGAGGAAGGTGGCTATGACGGAGGCGGTTATGTTTAGAAGAGGGGCAAAACCATGGCGAAGGAGTTTATTGGTAATGATGTTTTTACTGCTAAGCTCTTTAATTTTTTCAGGCTTGTCCGTTGATTTTGCAAGGGCGGCAGACGAAGAGAATTGCCTTATGTGTCATAAACACAGGGGGCTGGGCAGAATTGATTTGAAGGGTAACTTGAGGATTTTTAGTGTGGATGAGGGGCTTTTTGCCAAATCGGTGCATGGGCGGGTACCTTGCAGGGGGTGTCATGTTAACATCAGTCAGATTCCCCACAAGGTGCAGATTAACAAGGTTGATTGCGGCGTTCAGTGCCATAAGAAAGAGCCTTCTACGGGAATTGACTTTTCGCACCGGCCAATATTTACCAACTACAAGAGAAGCGTACATGGGACTGATTTACTGAATCCGCAGGCTGGTAAACCGACTTGTAAATACTGCCATCAGAATCCGCTGTATACCAGGACTTTCGGTAAAGGAAAAGAAATCGGCAGGTCAAAACCTATCGAAAGGATTCTAGCGCGCTGTCAGGCCTGTCATACCAATGAGGAGTGGGCGACTACTTTTTATATGCACGTTGAGCATCGTTTGATGAAAAGGACATTTAGGAGTCGCTTGAAGGTGGTGGAGCTGTGTGGAAGCTGTCATGAGAATGAAAACTTGATTGGTAAATTGGGATTAACCAAAAAATCAATAAAGGCGGTTAATACCTACAAAAAGACTTATCACTATAGAGCATTGGCATTAGGCCGGACTGATACTGCGGATTGCCTGGATTGTCATACCCATTACGAGCCTTACAGCCCGCATAATGTGCATCTTCTGCTTCGCGCCAGTGACCCTGAATCGGCCGTTCATCCGGATAACAAGGGTTCTATCTGCGGGCAGGAGGCTTGCCATGACGGTAGAAATGCGGCAGGACCGAAGGCCGGGCCGCAATTGGCGGATATGAATCTGCATATAGACTTTGAGGATATTGATTTTCCGGTTGAATTCTGGATTACTCAGTTCTTCTTTGTGCTTACTTACGGAACTCTTACTTTCTTGTTTATCTGGATGTTCTTGGAACTCTTGAGAAGGTTGTTCTAAGTGTTCAGGTATTATTTAATTTGTTTGGTTGGTATTTAAACTTTAAAAATGTGTTTTTTAAATAAAAGTTAAGGAGGATGTGTAAAATGTCGGAGGCGCATGGCAGGCAAAGGCAGTTTTATAGACTAACACTGCATCAGCGAATACAGCATACCTTGATTATGATCACCTTTGCGTTGCAGGTGTTGACAGGTTTGCCCATAAAGTTTGCTGAGGCAGCTTGGAGCTATCCGCTGATTAAGCTATTCGGCGGGGTGTATATGGCGGGAAGAATTCATCGGGTTTCCGGTGTGGCGATGTTTTTGTTGTTCTTATATGTGCTGAGTTATATTCTTGTTACTGTTATGCAGAAATGCTTAATCTTTTTTAAGGAGCATCCGGCTGAAGGAGTTGGCGATGCTTTGGTTAAGATTATAAAAGTTGTGTATAATATCCCTATGTTTCCTCGGGCTAAAGACGGCGTTGATATTGTTGATGCGCTTAAATACTTCTTTTTCCTAAGCGACAAAAAGCCTGATTACGATAAGTTTATTTGGAAAGAAAAATTTGACTATATTGCGGTGTTCTGGGGCTGTCCGGTGTTTAGTACAACCGGTCCGCTTCTTTGGTGGCCGAGTTTTTTTGCTAATATCGGTCTTCCGGCTTCAGCTATCAATATCGCTTTGATTGTCCACAGTGATGAGTCCTTTCTGGCCTTAGTGGTTATTATGGTATGGCATTTTTACAATACCATTTTCTGTCCTGAAAAATTTCCAATGCACGGTATGCTGATTGACGGATTGATTTCAGAAGAGCTTATGGCTGATGAATATCCGGCTGAGTATCGTCGCATTATGACAGAAGAGGGTGATGAAGGACCGTCTATTGTCAAGTTGGATGAATAATCAAAATGTAGCGGCGGAGTAGGGGCAGGAGTGTTTTCTTCCTTCTTGCCTTGAAGGTCTACGAGAGGAGAGAGTTAACTCTCTCCTCTCGCTAAGGTAATACAATTTTATTAATTAAAAATAGCTATCGGTTTGTTTTTTTAGTAATTGTTAATAATAAATTAAGGAGTTTAAAGGATATGGAAGCGGACCATCTTATTCATCAAATACATCATTCAATGCAGTCAATGTGTGAGGCCAGTTTGGTTTTATTTGGTGCGATGTTGTTTTTTTTGATTGTTTATTTAATACTGGGTAAAATTTAAAGTTAAGTAAACATCCTTTTTTAGTTGGATATGATTATCAGGCTGCTGTAAAGAATCAGGGGGGATTGTAAGGCGCTTGTAATTATATTGCTTATCTAATTAATGGTAATATTGTGTTTATACTTTGTTTTTTGAAATAATTAAAATTACTACCCCAAAACTAATCAATCATTGAAGGAGGCAGGAGACGATGAAAAGGGCAGGTGGGTACTATGTACTGATGTTATTTATCGCTGGGGGGATTTTGGGGCTTTGCCTGCAAACGGCAAGTCCGGTATTCGCTGAGCGTGGAGGCGGACATGGAGGCGGAGAGGGAATTGTAAGAAGCGGGGAATTGGATCTGGCCCAAGAGCTGGATAAAACCTGGGATTACTTAACGCGCAAGCACTTTCATAATTATTTAGTGGAAGAGATGCCGGAGGATAAAAATCCTGCTTTATGCTTTGTCTGTCACGGCAGCTTTCCTCACCAGAACGCTAAGATGACCAGGTCCATATTGAATATGCACGTAATTTTTATTTCGTGCGAGGGTTGTCATTTTAAATATGATCCCAATGAAAAGGAAAAGTTTGGTTTCCGTTGGTTTGACGGTGGGACGAGTCTACAGGCCAGACAGCGGCATTATGGCACTAAATACGATAAAGTAAGCGGTGTTGTTTTGATGGAGAGTGAAGAGACATTGTTTAAGATTACCCCATATTTAAAACATGAGGGTAAATATGTAATGATCAATATGCGGCAGGATGACCCTTGGGCGCAAAAGATGTTTGTTAAGCGTGAGCGCCAGTTTACTCCTGAGGAGCAGGCCAAGCTGAAAACAACTCTGCATTCAAGTATTGAAACAAAAGGTCGTGAGTGCGGCGAGTGTCATTCGGTAAATGCTATTATGAATTTCAAGGCGCTTGGTTTTGATGATGAGCGCGTAAAAGACCTTACAGGTTTAAATATTGTAGGTATGGTGGAAAAATACCAGAAATTTTACATTCCTGATATTTTCAAACAAAAAAGACTTTATGAAGCGCCGATTATTGAAGAGCGCGCTGAGAAATAAACGATATGTCTGATATGTATAAAAAGGCGTCAAAAAAAATTATTCTCTGGGGCATAGTGTTATGCGGCTGTGTTGTGCTATGTGCAAAAAGCAGCCAGGCCTTTCCGGTGAAAGTGGTTAAATTTCTTTTTGAGATAAAGGGCGGTCCGAATGCTCCCTTTAACCAGCCAACTGATGTCGCTGTTGGGAAGGGCGGAAAGATTTATGTCTTAGATGGAGTTAATGCCCGGATTCAGGTATTTGATAATAAAGGCAATTATCTGTTTAAGTTCGGCAGTTTCGGTAGTGGAAACGGCCAATTCAATATGCCGTTGGGTATGGGTGTTGACAGGCAGGGAAATATTTATGTGGCTGATAGCAGAAATCATCGTTTGCAGGTTTTTGGCGCCGATGGTAAGTACGTAGAACAGATAGCTCTGCCTAAAGATAAAGGGCTTATGCCGCCGGACCCGGCAGACGTTTTAATAGTAAGCCCTCGCGACGAGGCGGAAATTCTCTTTGTTACGGATAATGATAATCATCGGATTTTAATGTACGACAAAGAGAGTCTTCAGTTGATTGGCAGGTTTGGCGGTCATGGTTTTGAGGATGAAGTGGGTAATTTCCGCTATCCTTTCAGCTTGGCATCTGATATGGATCAGGAAAATGTTTTTGTAGTGGATGTTTTGAATACCAGGGTGCAGATGATGGACAATAAGGGTAAGTTTATTAGAAAAATAGGCGCTTGGGGTATTCGTGAAGGGACATTTTTTCGGCCTAAGGGTGTGGCGGTTGACGCTGATGACAGGGTTTATGTTAGTGATGGATATATGGGTGTGGTACAGATTTTTAAGAAGAACGGTTCTTATGTTAGCGTAGTTGGGAGCGGTAAGAATAAGGAAATAAAGTTTGACTCTCCCATAAGGGTTTATATTGATAAAAAGCAGCGTCTTTTTGTAGTAGAAGAGTTATCCCATAAGGTAAGCGTGTATAGTTTGTTTTAATCGGGTATTGTTGTTTTCGTTGTTTCTTGTGGTGGTTGACCGGTTATGGCTTTGTGTTGTGTTTGCAATAGGCGTGATTGGTAAAATAGTTGCATGTAGGGGTTCTGCCTGAACATGTTATGTTCCTGTTGATTCATTTTTAAGAATGAATCAAGATAATGGAGCAGCTTCTTCCATATTTTGACATTTTATTTAATTTATATGGCGATTTTTAGCAAGAAAAAATTATTAATATTAATAACCAGCTTAATTTTCATAAATGGCTTTCTTTCTTTTGCACAGGCGCAAATGCTCTCTTCAAAAAGGGAATGCGCTATATGTCATATAGCATGGATGGATGATTTTAAGATGGCTGGTAAAAAGATTTTTGTTGATCCCATTGTTCGGGGAGAGGTTATTATTGCAGGCCGGCAGGGTGTTGTTAGTTCCGAAAAGATATGTTATTCGTGTCATGACGGCGGGGTGTTGGATTCACGTGATAAAACCTGGATGCCCGGAAGCCACCCTGTTTTTGTAAAACCGTCAAAAAATGTTGTGATTCCCAAAAACTTTCCTTTAGATAAAGACGGCAAAATTTTTTGCGGGACTTGTCACAGCGCTCATGGCGTGGATTGGGGTAAAAAACCGGACGAGCAGATTTTGGGCAGAACCATATTTTTACGGCATGATAATCCCAATTCATTTATTTGCCGTCAGTGCCATGTAAATAAAATAGACGGCAAAGCCCACAATAATCATCCAATCAATGTAACTAGTATAAAAATCCCTAAAGAAATAGGTAAGTTGGGCGGTAAAGTTGGCATGATACCGGATCAGGTGATATGTGAGAGTTGTCATAAAGTGCATGGCGCAAAAACAGCTCATAAGCTTTTGATTAAAGGGATTGATAATTCTGAACTCTGCGGCGTATGCCATAAAGATAAATATGTTACTAGTCGTGATGAAGCTGAAAGGAAACATACGCATCCGGTGAATGTGCCGGCAAAATATGGGAAGATACCGGAGAGCATTATAAAAAAAGGCGGGCGTCGCGGCGCGCAGGGTAAAATTATCTGTAACTCCTGTCATAAGTTGCATAATGCCCCCAAGGGGACTAAAATATTAGTTAAAAAGAATGAAGCTTCTTCGCTTTGTATAGAATGTCATCAAGATAAATACAATCAAATAGCTCAGACAAAACATGATTTAAGACTTAGTCGTCCGAATGATAAAAATATAAAGGGCCAAAGTCCGAAGAAGGCTGGGGTATGTATGGTTTGCCACTTGCCGCATGGCGGTAAAGGCGCTAAAATGTGGGCCAGGAAGCCGGCTAAAGACAAGGATACTATTGCCAGTCTATGTATAAGTTGTCATCAAAAAGGTGGTATTGCAGGTGAAAAATTAATAGGTCCCCATGATCGGACTCATCCATATAATATTGTTATGGGTGAATCAAATATCGGCGATGGTCAGACCAGCTTACCTTTATATAGCTCTCGCGGGGTTAGGATAAATGACGGTAAGTCCGGCATGGTTACCTGTAGCAGTTGTCATGATGTACACCGTTGGGACCCTGAAGCATTGGACAAAAAAGATTTGGTAAAAAAAGAGGGTGACTCGGCAAACAGTTTCCTGCGGATTAAGAATGATGTTGGCTCTCCCTTATGTTATGACTGTCATATTGACAAGAGCTTTGTTGAGCAATCAGATCATGATATGTCAATGATGGCTTACAAGCATCCGCGCTCCCACTGTATTCAAATATTGGGCGAGGGTAAGGAAGAGATGTTGAAGCTGCCCAAAGAAGTGGTTCATAAATTAATGGGTAAGCAGGAGGGCGCCACAGGTATTTGCGGAACCTGTCATACACCGCATAATGCCACTGTTTTCAGGTTGTGGAGCCGTCCTGTAAGTGAGGGAAAAGACAATGGTGAAAAATTATGTTTTTCTTGTCATTCTCAAGGTAATATTGCAGAAGTAAAACAGGTCGGTCAATACACACATCCAGTAGGTGTGCCTATTACCAATTTGGGTGATAATATAGATACGCAATTGCCGACATATACCGATGATTTGCGGCCGACCAAAAACGGCAAGGTGATGTGTTTTTCCTGTCATGATTTACATCAGTGGGACCCGAACAAGAAAAGGAAGGGGCCGGGTAAAAAGGTTGAGGGTGACAGCAGTAACAGCTTTTTAAGAATTGCGGCGACAGATTCCAAGTTTGCCCTGTGTGACAGTTGTCATGTGGATAAGAAGTTTATAAAGGGTACGGATCATGATTTAACCATCACTGCTCCGAATGCCAAAAATATAAATGGAGAGACTACTACCCAGTCCGGTGTTTGCGGGGCGTGTCATACTGTTCATAATGCAATGTATCAAAATAGATTATGGTATAGGGAATTGGGCCCTGGAAATGACGGAATGAGTGAATTATGTACGGCTTGTCATTCTGAGGGCATAGCTGGCGAGAAAAAATTAGTGGGTAAGCATAGTCACCCGGTGGGTAAAAATATAATCGGGGCGACTAAGGATTTGCCGGTACCTTTTCCGACATATGATAAAGACTTGCATAAGGTGACTCAAGGCAGGGTACTGTGTGGTTCATGTCATAATCCGCATGTATGGGACCCTCGGAAAAATGAAGTTGGTCCGGGGAAAAATACAGAAGGCACCCGGATGAACAGTTTCTTGCGGGCATCCAATGACAAGGGATATGCCTTCTGCGTGCAGTGTCATAAAGGTAAAGAATTGGTGCTTGGTACAAAGCATGATATGTCTGTAATTGCACCTGATGAGAAGAATTATTTTGGTCAGACTGTATCGCAGTCCGGCGTTTGCGGGGCATGCCATCAAGTGCATCAGACTTTAAATGATGCCAGGTTGTGGGTGAGACCTTTGGGACCGGGCGAAGATGTTATATCAAAATTATGTAATAGCTGTCATGCAAAAGACAGAGTTGGTAAAAAGAAGGTTATCAGCGCAGGGAAAAATTCTCATCCGGTAAATGCCAATATTTTGGCGGCAGACGGAACAACGTCTTTTCCATTGTTTACTTTTGACGGTCATCGAAACAATGAAAGCGGCAGGGTTTTTTGTGCATCTTGTCATGACCCGCATGTATG
>JAJRXT010000040.1 GCA_024276125.1 bacterium | reverse complement strand
TTCCTTATATTTTTTCCGAACAGCGCCAACATCACCATCATTATCGGTTACCACCACAACAGGTTTTTTTAATTTTCCTGCTATTTCTAAAAATCTTAAAAATGATGTCCCTACAGAAATAACATCAATGCAATCTTCAATTGGAAGCTTATTGTTATTATTTAACCTATAGGCTTTTTGAACAACTAATTCGTCTGAATCCCCCTCAACTAAAATAGCTTTTTTGCAAAGAATGAGTCTTAATGTATCGTAACCAGATAATTTTTCAAAAAAACTTTTAGTCTCAGGTTTCAACTCGTTAAGTCTTACCGTTTCACTATTATTCAGTAGAATTAGGCTGTCTAAACCAAGTTTGTTAGCTACAAAACTGCTATGAGTAGAAATAATGATTTGTTTTGTTTTCTCTGTGTTTTCAAGATGTTCTTTAACCTCACGAATAAGCTGATTAAGTTTCGCATGTGATAAATGATTCTCAGGTTCTTCTAACAGCAGGATATTTGCCTCACGTGCTTTTTTGTGACTCAACGCTAACTTTGTTTTTACAATACACTGTTCACCTTTTCCAATATGATGAAAGGGAACATCGTCAAAATATGTCATCAAACTGTTTTCCCAAGCATTTTTTGACGACAAGTCCACTGATAATTTAACCTCTTTGTTAGAAATATTTGCAGCATCATTTATTTTTAAATTTATTTTTTTTATAGCATCTTCAGCCATGAAAAACTCTCTCATTTTCCTATGGGCTTGTGAAATGCAAACAACATCTTCTGTCTCCAATAAATCCCGAACAATTCTAGAAATATATACATCTGAACCATTTTGATAACGATTGCTTGATGAGTCTATTAAAGCTGATTTAAGAGGAATACTTCTCGCTGTTATGGGTTCACGGGCAAATGAAGTCCGGAGAATTTCGTAATACTCTATTGGAATCATTTTAATATCGCCAGTTTTAACTAATTCTTTATATTCTAATTGGTACCTCTCATCAAAAGCTATTTTTAATGATATGCCGCACTCTTTTTTTCTGTTACTGTTTCCATCACCTTCAAATTTATCCAAATCCTTACCAGCAAAAAAGACTTCAATTAAAATATGAGGAGGGTTGTCTGCCCCCGATTGTTTAAGATATTCAGCTATAACTTCATTATTGAAAAGATACTGCGTCAGTAGTTCATTTCTCAAATATCTGCCATTTAATAGTCCTGTTAATGCAAGATGAATAGCCTCTAATATCGTCGATTTGCCAGACTCATTATCTCCAACAAGAATATTAATACCGTCATTCAATTTGAAATTGAATTTACCCTTAAAACATTTAAAGTTCTCTATATTAATTTTTTTGATATAGATTTCACTCATGATTATTTTTTAATGCAACAACTTTCCTTTAAAATTATTCGTCAAAGCGGACATTTTTTCTTCAAGATATATTATAACAACAAATGTGTTCTGTAGACGGGGGAAAATTTGGCTATGTTTAGATTAAACCGCTTGGGGAATGGGGATAGCCGCCCCTTGGACAACGGGGATAGGCATGCCTTTAGCCAAGCTCAAGAGAAGCCAGTCCTCAAGGGCGCGCTCCAGATTCCGGCGGCATTCTTCCAGGGTTTTGCCCGTAGCCCAGACACCCGGACAGGCTTTAATTTCCCCGTAAAAAGGCTCTTTGTCCTGGATGATTTCGTAATGGGCTTGTTCCATAGCCGTTTGCATGTATTCACGAATCATATTTGCTTCTCCCTGAGCCTGAAAATAGCTGCGGCGGCAGACAGCCCGGTTAATAAACCTCCAGCGCCATCTCTGATATAATAAAATGTTGGCTTTAAGTCAAGAAAAAAAACAGGAAGCTTAAAGGCTGAAGTAACATGTAACCCAAGTTGCTGCATATGGTGAAGTTGTCCTTTTTTGTCATTCTTAAAGCCAAAGGCCGAAGAATCTACTCGCTACGGGAGCAGAGATTCTTCACTGCGCTGCGCTTCGTTCAGAATGACAGATATGTAAAACCAAATATTTCTAAAAATAAACCTGTAGGCAGCAACTTGAGTTAAATAAATTATTTTTCCTTATTTTTCCCTTTATCCATAGCAAAAATCATATCCCTTAGATAGGCCGCTTTCTCAAAATCGAGTTTTTCGGCGGCTTGTATCATCTGATATTCCAGTTCATCCCTATTAAGTTTGTTATATTCCGGCTCAGGCTCTTGCTCTATTGGTACGGTGAAATAATCAGCTTCGGATAGTTGCGCTAAATCATCTCCAATACCTTTAATAATAGAGGTTGGAGTAATATTATGCCGTTGGTTATACTCAGCTTGTATCCGGCGGCGGCGCTTGGTCTCTGTGATTGTTAGTTTCATGGATTTGGTGATTTTATCAGCATACATGATTACCTCACCGGCTGCATTTCTGGCGGCGCGTCCTGCGGTTTGTATTAATGAAGTGGCCGAGCGCAGGAATCCTTCTTTGTCGGCATCCATTATAGCGACTAAACTAACCTCAGGGATATCAAGCCCTTCCCGTAACAAATTCACTCCCACCAAAACATCAAAAATTCCCAGCCGCAATTCACGGATTATCTTTACCCTTTCTAAGGTGTGAACCTCAGAGTGCAGGTATTGCACTTTAATTCCCAGATTATTGTAATAAGCGGTCAAATCCTCGGCCATTTTCTTGGTAAGTGTAGTCACCAAAACCCTTTCTTGCCTTTTTATGCGTACTTGAACCTCATCTAGTAGATCATCCACTTGATTTGTCGCTGGTTTTACCCTTATTTGCGGGTCCATTAGACCGGTTGGGCGGATAATTTGTTCAACCACTTTTCCGCGGCTTATCCCCAATTCATAATCCGCAGGCGTAGCTGAAACATATATTGCCTGATTTAAATAAGCGGAAAATTCCTCAAAGGTAAAAGGACGGTTATCCATGGCCGAAGGCAGGCGGAAGCCGTATTCTACCAAGGTTTTTTTACGCGATTGATCGCCGTGATACATTCCCCGAATCTGCGGAATGGTTACGTGAGATTCATCAATTATAATAAGCGCATCTTCAGGGAAAAAATCTATAAGCGTAGGCGGCGGCTCGCCGGGCGCCCGTCCGCTTAGGTGCCGCGAATAATTCTCAATTCCCTGACAATAGCCAATTTCTGCCATCATTTCCAGATCAAATAAGGTGCGTTGCTACAGGCGTTGTGCCTCAACCAGTTTGTTTTGCTCATTTAACAGCTTAAGATGTTCGTCAAGCTCAAGACTAATGTTTTTCATAGCCCGCTTCAGCTTATCCTCCGGTACGGCATAATGACTTGCCGGGCATATCAGCGCCTTGTCGATTCGCTGTATTATTTTATTGTTAATCGGATCGATTATACTGATTTGCTCTATCTCATCGCCGAATAATTCCAGCTTTACAGTTTTGTTTTCATAAGGCGGAAAAATTTCCACCACATCGCCCCTTACCCTGAAACTCCCCGGTTTAAAATCAATATCATTACTTTTATATTGCATATCCACCAGTCTTCTTAAAATCGCCTGCCTGTCCATTAATGAGCCGGCAGTGAGTCTTAGGGTCATGTTTATGAAATCCTCAGGCGAACCCAATCCGTAGATACAGGATACGCTGGCGATAATTATACAATCACGGCGCTCAAGCAAAGAACGCGTAGCGGATAGACGCAGGCGTTCAATCTGCTCATTAATTGAGGAATCCTTTTCAATGTAGGTATCGCTTTGCGGAATATATGCCTCCGGCTGATAATAATCATAATAACTGACAAAATATTCTATGGCATTATCCGGAAAAAAACAGCGGAACTCATTATACAGTTGGGCGGCTAAGGTCTTGTTATGAGCAATCACCAAAGTTGGACGCTGTAAGCGTTCTATTGCTTCGGCTATAGTAAAAGTCTTACCGGAACCGGTTACGCCTAAGAGTACCTGATGCTGTACTCCGTTTGAAATATTTTCGCTTAAGCGTTCAATTGCCTGTTTTTGATCGCCTTTGGGCTCAAATTTGGCTTTTAATTTAAAGCTGGGCATATATGGCTTTCCATAGAGCGCTTTGCAAAAGTAATTAAGATGTTATTCTCGTAGCGGTCTTAAAGTGTGAATTTATGTTTATATTTCGGTATGTCTCAAACCGAAACTAATTGCTTGATAGTATAGGAAATCCTATTTTTTCTGTAGCCGCCGACCTTTAAGTCGGCTATCGCTTACGCCAGCCTTAAGGTTTGTTTTGTACGTCTGACTGGCCGACCTAAAGGTCGGCGGCTACAATAGTCCGCGCCGCAAGGCGCGATATGTTCACCGCAGGTGTTTCGGGGTGAGACGCCCCGAAATATACCATTCGCAAATGACTGTTGTTAGGTAAGAGCCTCCATAAGCGTAAAAATAATTAGGGAATTATTCTATACAGCACGGTATCTTTTTTAATAGTATAGGAAATCCTGTTTTTTCTGTAGCCGCCGACCTTTAGGTCGGCTGTCGTTTCGCTGCTATTAAAGACCTGCCTTGTGCGTCTGACTGGCCGACCTAAAAAGGTCGGCAGCTACAGTGGCTGCAAGACAGCCCGCCCGTAGGGGCTATGTTGATAGTTAATAATTTAGCAATATATTATCTAAAACAGCCATTTTTTACAATAAAATCTTGTTTTAATAAATTTATTTTGAAAAATAACAATAAAAAATTATCCATAGTTACGCAGGAAACCACGTATTTTATAAAGTAAACCATATAAATAGTTGAGGGACAAAGGGAGATTGTTAAAACGGTTTTCTAATCAGGAAACAAAAAAGAATAGGCTATTAATTTGTAGGTATATCAATCAGATATGATTTTTGGCCAAAGAGAGTCCAAGCAATTTATATATAATGTTTTATTTTGATTAAGTTAGTGCATAACCTCTAAGTCAACCCTAGCTAAAACATTGTTTTATTAAAATATATTCAATTATTTGTCCTTGCTTTTTGAAAAAATATTGGTATATTTTAACAACAAAATTTAAGTATGAAAGGAGTTAAAGTATTATGAGTCAATTAGAGAAAATAAAGAAATTTTCTCCGTTTGAAAAAATGGACAATGCGCGGTTAGAAAAAATTATTAAGCTAATTCAAAACAGAAAATTTAATGAAGATGAGATTATCTTTAATTCAGGAGACGCTGGCGAAAATCTGTATTTTATAGAGCAAGGGCAGGTAGAAATATCAGTTCCTGTGATTAACCAAAAAAATTGTACAGTGGCTGAATTTTCTGCCGGTGAATTTTTTGGCGAATTATCCTTTTTAAAAGGGGATACGCATTCAGCCAAGGCTATGGCTAAGCAAGAAACAAACCTGCTGGTTTTAAACAGCCGGGATTATGAAACGATTTTAAAAGATTATAAAAAAGAAGGTATTGAAATACAGCAGCAAATTTTGCTTAAGATAATATCTCGATTGAGAAACATTAATCAAAAATATTAATTGCGGCCGTTTGGTAATTAGAGTGATTTTTTGAGCGTGTAGATTTTGCAATCTTTCCTAAAATATCCAATTTTTATGATGTAAAGATATCCACGGTGGCAGTTTATGTGTTTTGGTGAAGCTTCTGTTGTAACATATAAACTGTCGCATTCCGGGGTTTGTGTATAAACTGCCAGAAACATGATAATGTCTTGTTATTAATAAGCTATCGGTGTAATCTGTCTTGATATATATGGTATCAAAAAGTGTGTTTACTGATTGTTTATGTCCTCATCATATATAGTTAATGCAAGATATTAAAATATATTATATCTTTTTATTGACATTTACTGCTCACTTATAATATACTGCTGATGAGCAATCATAACATGTTGATTTTACAGATAATGCGCCCATTGACACGGTATCATGGGTGTCTCTGGTAAATACATAAACGGATATTTAAGGAGCTTTACATTATGGAGTTGTTAGGCAAAAGAATACGACAATTAAGGGAATATAAAGGATTGTCGCAAAGTGAAATGTAAAAAAGAACTGGCATCAAAAGGGAGTATTTATCTAAAATAGAAACAGACGATCTTAAAAATCCCACATATTTTACTCTGCTTAAAATTACCAAAGGTTTGGGTATAACCATGTCAGAACTATTACAAACCTCTCAATCAATAACTGCGAAACAAGAACCGATTATAGAAATAGTCTCCAGCTTAAAACAAGACAAGCGCTTAAAAGAATAACTGGAAAATGGAAGATATGTCGCTGTACCAATTATTGATGGAGAAATAGCCGCTGGGATTCCCACTTATATAAATGAGGATCATATTGAAGATTATGCGCTTATATCATCTTCGTGTATAAAACCTTCAACGGATTTCCACCGCTATCGCTGCGTATGGGTTAAAAAGGAAGCATGAGTATGTCGCCTCGTATAGAACCTGGCTCTTTAGTGTGTATAGATTCGCATCAGCGGGACCCGAAACTGCTTGGCGATCAAATTGTGGCTATGCGTAATGATGAGGGCGGCTGTACTCTTAGATATTTGAGATTAGAGAAGAAATTTTTGCTGGGGATTCCTGAAAATATAAGAGAATATAATCCATTAGTCTTTACATATCGTGAGAAAAGAACCAGCGATAAAAATCCTATAGTAGGAAAAATCGTCTGGTTTTGGAGCTTGTTGGAAGAAAACTAAATTATATTTAATCTCGGCATGGTGTCCATGTATTGTTGTCGTGATAAAAAGTAGCTAACTATACCACAATTGCCAATAAGAAGTTTTCATAATTAGGCGCGCCAAAAAGCCATAACCCATCTTTTTTGAATCCTGGGACAGTTTACTTTTATTCTTTTTTTGTTTAAAATGAAGTAAAGGTAAATTATCCTGATTTAAATTTTCCAGGTGGGTTTTTTTTGTCTAATATAACTTTTAAGTCCTACATCATTGCTTTCGATTGTAAAGGACAAACCATGAGGAACCCTTCTTTTAAGAAGGGTTTCCCCCAAAGTTTACTCTTTTATAAGTAAAACAATAATGTAGGATTAAAGGTTGTATAGGAGTATTATGTGTAAATTTCGTCTTGGCGTGATTCAAATGGATGTCTTGTGGGGCGATAGTGAGGCTAACCTTAGGACAGCCCTTCAATTTATAGAAAGAGCCGCCGCCTGCGGCGCTGACGCTGTTTGTCTGCCGGAGTTGTTTAATACGGGATATGACTATCCGCTCATCAGCCACAAAGCCGGTGATTTGTTTAGCCGGGGAGAACAAGTGTTAAAGCAGGCCGCTTTGCGTCATAGTTTATATATAATAACCGGCAGTATGGCGGGCTATTGTAACGGGCGCTTGTATAATACTAGTTTATTAATTGATCCTTTAGGGGATATTATAGCCTTATACCGTAAGATACATCTTTTTTCGCCGCTGGGTGAGCCTGAGTATTTTACAGCGGGTAAAGAGATTACCGTAGCTAAAACCGCTTTAGGCTCATGGGGTATAATGTTATGTTATGATCTGCGTTTTGCTGAATTAAGCTTGGCTATGGCGCTTGCCGGCGCTCAAATTATATTTGTGCCGGCTCAATTTCCTCATCCTAGAAGGCATCATTGGGAAATTTTGCTTCAAGGGCGAGCTATTGAAAACCAGTTGTATGTAGTTGGAGTCAATCGTTGCGGCGCGGATAAAAATTGTGACTATTTTGGCGCTTCCATGGTGGTAGACCCGCGAGGCAAAACAATTGCAAAAGCTGGTGAAAAAGAGGAATTATTGATAATCGATATAGATTTTAAAGAGAATCAACAGGCTCGCAAGAGTCTGTATTATTTAGGTGACAGAAGGGGCGCGTTGTATTATAATAAGTAGTAAGTTGCTCATTCTGGATGTTTTATAGGGGGATAAGCGCCTTGGTTAGTACAAAAAAAATGGTTATGGCGACTGTATATTTAAAATCGGTTACGGGTTTTTCATTGCTTAAGGAATCAAAATCCGCTTTGCAAAACCCGAAGTTTTATCTGGCGGATGAACAGACGGTACAACAGGCTGTTTATGAGCTTGAAAAAAGGGGTTTTACTCTTGAGTCTAGGGGGGCGGCCTTATCTATTTCCGGCGCGCCTGAGCTTTTTGAAAAGCATTGCCAAACCAAAATATCCCTAAAAGAGGTTAAAAATCGTAAGTCTGGACATCGCCATGTTTGGCAAAGTAGCGAACCGGTAATGTATATACAGGGCTTGGAAGATATTATAGATGGTATTGTACTTGCAGTTTCAGGAGTTTCCTTTTAAATTTTTACCTTAATTAACGTGAATTTGGTATATATCTCACGCAAAAATTTAAGGGTATCATTAATAAGTGCGGAGGAGAAAGATGTTTTCTTTAGATAAAATGTTTGCGAACATAAAACCGCTTGACCGTTCGCTTGAGGATAAAATTCAACATAAACTGGATTATCTGACCAAGCCCAGGGGAAGTTTGGGCCGCTTAGAGGAATTGGCGCTTCAATATGCGCTTATAAAGGGCAGTCTTACGCCGCAATTAAAAGATAAGCTGGTAATTATTATGGCGGCTGATCACGGAATTGCCGCTGCTGGGGTAAGCGCTTTTCCGCAGGAAGTAACCAAACAGATGGCGCTTAATTTTTTGAATGGGGGAGCAGGGATAAACGTACTTGCCCGTCATACAGGCACTAACGTAAAAGTAGCTGATATTGGGGTGGCGGCTGATTTTGAAGAGAGTTCGAGCTTAGTATCATGTAAGGTAGCTTATGGTACGCAAAATATGTTGACAAAACCGGC
Source organism: bacterium (assembly GCA_024276125.1). Classification (GTDB taxonomy): domain Bacteria; phylum SZUA-182; class SZUA-182; order SZUA-191; family JAJRXT01; genus JAJRXT01. The sequence goes on along the minus strand of JAJRXT010000040.1, from coordinate 12,774 downwards.
TATGAGCAGGCAGCAGGCGCTTTTGGCGATAGAACACGGCGTCTTATTGGTGGAAAAAGAAAAAGCGGGCGGGCTTGATATCTTGGCTACGGGTGAGATGGGAATTGCAAACACTACGGCATCAAGCGCGATTACAGCGGTATTAACCGGCGCGCCGGTTGATAGAGTGACCGGTTTGGGCGCTGGTATTGATGAAGAGGCGCTTGCAAATAAGATAGATATAATAAAACGGGTAATTGCTAAGCATAAGCCGGTAAAAAAAGACGTTCTGGATGTTTTGACTAAGGTCGGCGGTTTGGAGATTGCCGGTTTGGCGGGCGTGATTTTGGCGGCTGCGGCATCTAACATACCGGTGGTTATAGATGGATTTATTTCAGGAGCTGCGGCTTTGGCGGCCTATTGCATGAAGCCGGAAATAAAAGATTATCTGATAGCCGCACATTGTTCGGTTGAGTGCGGGCATAGGGTTATCTTGGATTATATAGGCTTATCGCCGCTTTTTGATCTGAATCTGCGTTTAGGAGAGGGAACTGGGGCTGTTTTGGGTATAAATTTGGTGGAAGCGTCTGTTAAAATCTTAAATGAAATGGCCAGTTTTGAGGATGCCGGCGTTTCGCAGGCTGATTAGCCCGAATAATTCTTAGCGTTAATCTGACGCAATGTTTACCCCCTTGAAATTATAGGTCTTTTATGCTTTTATAAGCTGTTTTCGCAGATATTTGCTATGTCTTATGAAATATGCGGGTTAGTAATAATTTTATCTTGTTATTTTATAGTATTCGGGTTAGAATAAACCGATTTAAAAAGGAAAGACTGTTTAATTAAAATGATAGATAAAGTGAAAATAAAGAATACAAAAATAGTTATAAATTTATTTATTATTCTTTGCTGTTTTTATAGTATTGTTCCCTTGTGTTTTGCTAAGGGAGAAAAAACTGCTGATAAATCGGGCTGGATTACGGAATTCGCTAAAAAGGATGTTGATTTTTCCGGCTTGGATAAAAAAAAACAGGATATTGTAATTGAGGTTTTGAATCAAAATGATTGTATCTGCGGTTGTAAGAAGGGGCATCTGGCTAATTGTTTAAAAAATGACGCTCACTGTGGTTTCAGCCGCGCTATAGCCAAAGAAATTGTGCAGGAAGCCGGCAAGGGTAAGTCTAAGGAATACTTGGAAGGATTAATAGCCGGATATTTCCTTTATAAAAAGGAAAAAAAGGAAAAAGAAGACAAGCGGGTATATAATATTGACACTAGCGGATCGCCAAGAAAAGGACCTGAGGCCGCGCCTATTACGATTGTGGAGTTTATTGATTTTCAATGCCCGTTTTGTCTTAGGGCGGTATCCGTTATAGATCAAATTATGAAAGAATATCCAGATCAGGTAAAATTATACGTAATTAATAATCCCCTTAAATTTCACAAAAACGCTCAATATGCGGCCGTAGCTTCATTGGCAGCGCAGAGGCAGGGAAAATATTGGGATATGTATAATAAATTATTAGAAAATTTCCGCTCATTAAATGATAAAAGCGTGCTTAAGATTGCTCAAGAAATCGGTCTTGATATGGAGAAGTTTAGCAAAGATGTTACTGACCCCCTGCTTAAAAAGAAAGTTTTAGCGGATAAAAAAATGGCTCAAAAGGTTGGCGCTACAGGTACTCCGGCTTTTTTTGTAAATGGCAGAAAGGTAAAAGGCGGGGCGCAGCCCTTTCCGGTTTTTAAAAAGATTATATATGAAGAATTAAACAAACTGAAAAAAAAGCAAAAAAAATAACAGTTCTGATAGTGTTAAAGGCGGTGGTTTTTATTGGAGGCTGGTAAAAATAAAAAATGTGAGTTTTGCGGTTCTCTTAATCCGGCTTCTGCCGTAAAATGTAGTCTTTGCGGTCGTTCAATAAGAGATAAACGCTACAATTTGATCCGATATATTATTGCAGGGTCGCTTTTTTTTGCGCTGATATTTATTATATATATTATGCAGCAGGTGGATTATACTGAAACCGGAAGCAAGTTTATGCCCGGCTTGGAGCTTATTTCTTCTGCTGGTTATAGTTATGTGTCGGGTGATATGATTGTTGAGGGTAAGGTAAAAAACGTCAGTAGCGGAATATTAAAAGACGTGCAGGTGGTAGTCTTATGGTATGATAAATACGGTAATAAAATAGCCAGAATAAGCGCTCCTATTTACCTTAAATCCATATTGAGCTTTCAGATTTCTCCCTTTAGGGCTGTCAAGCCGTTTGTACCTCAGATGGAAAGATATGATGTTAGTTTTACTACTTCTGGCGGGGAGATAATCTACACTCGCGATATGCGTGAGATAGAAAAACTTAAGCAGCAATAGGAGACTTGTCTTGAGGCGTTTTGAGGGTATATTGGAGAATGTATCGGGCGGGCACAGGGTAAAATTAAGCCTGTCAGAGATAATGGATTATATAGATAAGGCCGAAGCAAGCTGTCTGTTGCCGGATGGCCGGCTGTCGATAAATGTTGGACGGGATACTTTATGCTTTGATCTTCCTACGGAACAAATTGAGACTACTTTTCCTATAAAGGGCGGATATGCTGTCGGCTGGAAGATTTTATCCGGCGGTAATCATTATTTATGTAAAGATGGAAAAATAAGAGAGCTGCCGCCTCCTATAAGCTGCGGTTAACTAACCTTAAGTTCGATATAATTGATTTAGCTTATTTATAAAAGACAAAACCTTGGGGGAAACCCTTCTTAAAAGAAGGGTTATCCCCCATGGTTTTGTCTTTTATAAATAAGCTAAATCAATTATATCTAAATGTAAGGATACGAATTGTCGGGTATATGTAAGGTTATGAATATAGTTGGGGCGCGTCCTAATTTTATGAAGATTGCGCCATTAATGCAGGTTATGCAGGCCGAGCCTTCTATTTGCCCGATATTGGTGCATACGGGGCAGCATTATGATCATGAGATGAGCGAGCTTTTCTTTACGCATTTGGGCATTCCCGCCCCAGATATTGATTTGGAGGTGGGTTCAGGCTCTCATGCTCAGCAGACGGCGCAGATTATGCAGCGTTTTGAGCCGGTTTTGCTTAAGCATAAACCGGATTTGGTGTTGGTGGTAGGCGATGTAAATTCTACCATAGCTTGTGCTTTAACGGCCAGTAAGCTGCATATTAAGGTAGCTCATGTAGAGGCGGGTCTGCGTAGTTTTGACAGGCGTATGCCGGAGGAAATAAACCGGCTTTTAACTGATGCCATTTCTGATTATTTATTTATTACAGAAGAAAGCGCTATAGATAATTTGAGCAGGGAGGGAATCCCTGCGCGCAAGATTCATTTTGTGGGTAATGTTATGATTGATACGCTTTTAAAGAATACCAAAAAGGCGGAATCATCAGATATTATAGGGCGTTTGGGTTTTATGAATCAGGATTATGCGCTGCTTACTTTGCATAGGCCGGCTAATGTAGACAACAGGGAGACTCTGGAACGTATATTCAGCGCTTTAAGGCGGATTGGCGTGCGTATTCCGATTATTTTTCCGGTGCATCCGCGTACTAAAAAGCAGATTGAGAGTTTTGGTCTTACGTGTTATTTGAGCCGACCGCCTTATGATTTGACCGGCAGCGGGGGGATATATACAACACCGCCGCTTGGATATTTGGACTTTCTAAAGCTTATGAGTAATGCTGAATTTGTGCTTACCGATTCGGGCGGGATGCAGGAAGAGGCTACGGTTTTGGGGGCGCCTTGTATTACATTGCGCGAGAATACGGAGCGGCCTGTAACGGTTAGTTCTGGCACGAATATTTTGGTGGGTACGGATGAGGAGCTGATTGTTGCCGAAGGTTTGAAGGTATTGGATGGTAAGGGCAAACAGGGGAGTATCCCGAAGTTGTGGGATGGTCTGGCTGCTCAAAGAATTGTTGATATTATAGTCTCACTTTACGTAAAGACAAATGAATTGGGCTAAGTGCAGTTATATTACAGGTATTCTTTTTTTTGTATCTGGTTTCATTTGGTGGCTGGTTGATTTATTCAGGCTGTTTGCCGGTTTTTATCAGCAGACGGGTATTGATTTATTGGTATTGCCTTTGGTAAGATTACTGGATAATCCCTTGTTATGGATTGGTTTAATTTTAGTAAAATTAGCAGGACGCATATCTGGCGATGCTGATATATGCGGTAGTGATCAAAAGTTGCAGTAATTAAGGATTTTAGGGGGGGCAGCTTAATTTACCTATTAATATCAGGCGGTTATCCAGCGCTTGCGGCTTTTAGGGAAACAGCGCAGTCTATTTTCTTGTAGTTACTGGCTTTTTTAATCATTTTTTAAAAAAAAACTTGACAAAAAAATTTCCTTGTGCTAAAAATGGCGAATGAATTAGTAAATCGGGGTATTAACATCTTGGCAGTAGATTTTTTTTATAACGCTTATGAGGGGCGGAGGTATAAAAAAATATCTGTTAAGGAATTGTTATAAGGTTTTAGTATTTAAGTAAAAAGGTTATTGGTATTTATTTTATCTACTAATGAAATCAAAAAAATAAATAGCGGCAAGTGTATACTTGAGTACAGCCTTTTGTAAGTCTTTGGGCTTATTTTGATCTTTTGGCATGTTTTGTGTCGAAACATTTAAGAATAACGTATTGGCTTAAGGTGGATTTGGGGATTGGATGATGATTTTTTCCGAGCTTAATAATTATGATGCCTGTTTGCCGGATGTGGCAGAGGATAGGTTTGAGTTGAGCGGCTGGTCGGCTTGTACGGGGTTGGGTTCGGGTGTTTTTTCTGTTTACAGGTTTGGTATAGCCGGGCTATCCGGCGCGGGCGCTGTTGGTTGTGCCGGTGATGGGGATGGCGTTTTTGATTTGTTTGCGGAGAGTGAATCTAATTGGGATAATCTTTATTTACTGGATATTGGCTGCAATCAGATTTCCAATTTGACAAGCGGCAGGCTTTATGCCAGTATTGTGCCGGTAGATGATTTAGCGGTGGATATTTCCTTGCAGGGTTACTGGCTGGCTGAGGATGACGGTGACGGCGGATTGGGTAAAAATGAGCTTATGGCTACGGAGACTGATTTGGATATAGCCTATGATGTGAATGACTGTTCGGGTTTTGATGCGCAGGTGGAATATGTTTTTGCCGGTTATGATTTAATAGATATGGGCGCGGGTATAGAGGAGATAAGGCAGGAGGGCGTTTGGTTTTTGGGAGATAACTCAATATACCGCTTTTAGCCTGTCATTCTGAGTAAAGAGGCTGTGTCGTAACTGCCTATAAGTTGAAAATTGTACTCAATTTGTCATTCCTGCGAAGGCAGGAATCCAGTTTTGATGTTTTCGGCTTGTTTCAAGCCGAAAACATCGGAATCTGTCATTCTGAACGGAGTGAAGAATCTGCTTGCTATTCTTGTGGGGGGAGATTCTTCACTTCGTTCAGAATGACAGGCTAAGAGAGAAAAGTGATTTTTTGGGTTAGATGTAGTAATATAACGGCTTTTATTGCAACATACTGTCGTTGCAGGAGTAATATTTTGCATGCGTTTATATGTTTTTATTGCCCTGTAGGGGCGGCGGCTTGTCCCCGCCCGAGGATGCGGGAGGGGCGCTGTTGACTTAAGGTAATTGTCATTCTGGACGAAGCGTAGTCCTTCGCTTTGCTCGAGGATAAACTCAGTGAAGAATCTGCTCGCGTAGGCTGTAGAGTCTTCGGCCTTCGGCTTCAGAATGACAGCAAGGTATGTGCCGTTTTTACGGGGAACGAAGTTTTTATGGGTGCATTATTCTTCGTTTAAGCGGATATAGATTCCGGTTGTAAAATAAGTTTTAAGGTTGAAAATTAAATGTAGTGACCTTGATTTGTAAGGGGGTGGTGAGCGGAAAGCTGATTTTGTAAGGTTAGATTGGAATTGTTTTTGGTTAATAAAAAATTTAAGCGCTTTTTCAAGTAAGGAGGAAGCATAATGAGAAAATATTTATCGTCCCTGACAGCGGCGTTAATCGCGGTTGCGCTAATTGGGGCTCCGTCATTTGCATTTGAGAGCAAATCGGTTAAAAGTGAGAATACCTTTGATTTTTATGAAAATGAATTTGATTTTATGTTAATGCCGGCTAAATTGGCAGGGCAAGACAGCACCTTAGGCGACGGCCACAAATTGGTGGAAGGCTTCACCGGTTACCGCCTGTTTACTAACTTAACTAACCAGGCCGGAACAAACGCCTATCAGATCGGCGGAATTATTCCTATACCCGGCGGTATGGGTAATGTAGGTATTTTGTTTGATTATAAGAAAAATGAAGGCATAGGACCTTCTTTGGACTGCGTAAACTGCGGTCAGGCATATTTGTATCAGGATTTAGGCGATTTAGACTGGAACTTCGAGGAAGAAGAGTACCAAGACACCTATTATGATGAGTATTATGATGACCTTTATACTTACTTTGATGGTTATTATGACGATGCAGAAGAAGAGATATTTAATTTCTATTTGGGTTACGGTCTGCCGATTCCGGGAACTCCTTTTTCTGTCGGCCTAAGCTATGCTTATGGTAACATAGACGCCAACAATCAGGATGGTTATCGTGATGCTAGCACCCATGATAACGATGTAAGCACTGATCCTTATGGTCATGCAGATGATTATAGATGGTCTGATAAAGATGACTATGAATATGAAACTCATGAAATTTCTTTAGAAGGCCGTTATAATGACGCGCCGGTTGACAGTCTGTTTGGTTTTGCATGGAGAACCAGAGACGGTGAAAATACTTCTTCCTATGACTACGATGAAGAGTACACAGCGTATGATTCTCTTAGCCCTGATTATTTCTATCGTGAAACTTGGATGAGCAGAGAAAATGGCGATAATCTGTTTCCTTTCTGCGGATACGGTAATCTTGAAGGCGATAGATGGAGTCTTTATACTGAGAATATCTTTGAGTTGAATCCGACGGTTGCCTTTGGCTTGGACTTGGCTTATCGTTGGGGCGACTATGATGATAATCTGGATTATGATTATCTATATGGATACAATGAGAGATATGAAGATACTGATTATTTGTGGACTGATAATGAAGTATATATTGAGTATGGCGAGCTTGACGGCAGTATTGATAATGATGAGTTTAATGTACGCGGCGAGTTGCGCTTAACCTTCCCGAAGGTTAGATTCGGCTTGGGCGTTGTATATAATAACTTCCAGGAAGACGGCGACTACAGCGGCGACGGCGGTTGGAGCTATACTGAAACTAAATTTGAAGATACTGGAATAAGCACTACTTATAATTATTATTATGAGGCATCAGCTACAGGTGAAGGAGAAGTTACTTACAGTATTGAACAGGAAACCTGGAGATTTCCGGTATCTACCGAGTTTAATATAACTGAGAGACTGGTAGGCCGCTTGGGTGTTGAATTTGTATTCGGCGATTGGGAACTTGAATATACTGAAGGCTTTGTAGATAATCCTGATTATTCATGGTATGAAAATAATAATGGTACTATCACTTCCGGTGGGGACAAGGACTGGAGTGATGCGAAGAACACTTACACTGACGAGGATACCTTCAGCGATACCATTTACAACGCCGGTCTTGGTTATCAGGTTGCTGAGAATTTGACTGTGGATGCTATGTGGCGTCATAGTAACAATGATAAGCAAAATGGCGAGTCTATTAAACGCGAAGGCGTAAGCACTGATGATCTGTATATTTCCGCTACTTTGGCATTTTAGGCTGATTTAGCGTAAATAAAAAAGGATTAAAGTTAATTGAGGTCTGTATGTTTCGGGGTGTCTCACCCCGAAACATCTGGCTGTGAGCAATTGTTTCGGCGCAAGACATGCCGAAACATAAAATTTAGGTTGACTTTTATCCGCGTAATTAGTAACGAACAAAAAAGAGCCTCTGCTTATTAATATCGGTAGGGGCTCTTTTTGGTTTTCCTGTAGGGGCGGGTTTCAAACCCGCCCCTACAAAAAGGGGACAAGCCGCCAATACTGTTGACTTAAGGTAAACTGTCATTCTGAACGTAAGCGTAAGCGGAATGAAGAATCTACTTGCTGTTGCGGGGGGAGATTCTTCGGCTTATCGCCTCAGAATGACAGAATTATGTTTCGGCTTGTCTCAAGCCGAAACAGCTTAAGGGCGTCCATAGTGGTTAAGCCGAAACATCGAATAAATCCCAATGTTATTGACTTAAAGTGACTGTCATTTAAAACGAAACGAAGTGGAGTGAAGAATCTGCTCACATATGCGAGCAGATTCTTCGGCCTTCGGCCTCAGAATGACAGCTAAAAAAAATCTTTTAAAACAGACAATTTTCTTAAGTCAACAGCATTGCCGTGATTCGGGAGGGGACAAGCCGCCTCCCCTACAGTTAATTAAAATGGCTACTAGAGTTCTCTTGCGAAACCAAAGCTATTTAATTTTATTAGCTGTCATTCTTGAACGCAACGGAGTGGAGTGAAGAATCTCCCGTTTTCGTAAGCGAATAGATTCTTCGCTCCGTTCAAGAATGACAGATTAAGAAAGATTTTTTCGATGTTTTTGGCTTGTCTTGCGCCGAAACTGTAAAGGTAATGTTATTGTCTTGGTGTGTTGGTCTGGGAACAGGCCAACATTGAGTATAACATAAAAAATCTTTGTGTTCTCTGCGATCTTTGCGGTAAATAAAAAATATAGATTAACCGCAAAGAACGCAAAGCATACAAAGAAAAAGGAGATAATGTATTGTGATTAAAAAAAATGGTTATACATTTATGCCTCGGGGCATCTCACCCCGAAACACACCTGCGGTGAGCAAATCGTTTCGGCATGAAACATACCGACAACATCAGGGCATTTATATTTGTCATTCTGAGGCCGCAAGGCTGAAGAATCTGTCTACGTACGCAGGCAGATTCTTCACTCCGCTTCGCTTCGTTCAGAATGACATGATTAAAACCTATTATAGAAACATAGCATATTGCGCTGTATTCATTTTATTGTTTTGCGCTGCCTGCGGAGTTAAATATACTACAGTTTCATCGCCGGTATACTCATCGGATAAGGCTTATGTTAAATTAGTAAAACAAGTGGATGATAAAACAGGGCAGGCGCTTAATGCCGTATATGATCACCCGAAGCAGATAAAAGCTGAAAAATTACGCCTGTGGCTTTCTCTGATTGGTTATGAACAATATAACTGGAGCAGCTATGGGTTTGATAATAAATGGGTTAAACAAGAGCTTTTTATTCCGGCGGCATTAGATGAGATTATCCCGCAACTAGCGCTGGGGTTATCCAAGGCAGCTTCCGCTGAAGCGCTGGCTTTTAGCGTACCGGGGCGCAACAGCGGTAATACCAGCGGTAAGATGTGGATAAAAGACGGCTCCTGGTTCTGTGAGCTGACGCAGGTGGACGGCTATAATTATAAAGGCGATACCCCCGGTAAAATGGATAATCACGACTGGCGCCTTATTGCGACTGAAAACATCAAGGTGACAGAGAATTGGCAGGCTAAAAGCTATCAGGTAAGTATTTTGCTTGATACTGATATAAGTACATTTAAAAAAGCGGCTTCAGCCGGTGAAAATCAGATGCCGCAGGCAGCAATGCAGCCGGTTGAAAATATGCCTGCTTCCAATTTGAAACTTACCGATCAAAAAATGAGAATGTTAAAACAATGGCTAAAAGAGGGGCTTATCAGCGAAAGTCAGTATAGTGAAAAGGTGAAAAAATTATTGGAAAATTTTTAATTGTTTTTCATTGAAAAAACCGTAAGTTATGTTATTATTTAATATGTTAACATATAAGACGGTTAGGGGTATTATAGCGATACAATAAGTTGTATGAACATGCCTATGTTCAAATAAGGGAGGTTTTAATGGTTAGAGCGGAGATTATTAATCAAGTATCTCAACATTTAGGCGTTACTAAAAGAAGGGCGTCTATTGCCGTAAATACGGTATTTAGCAGTATTACAAATGCGCTGGCGCGCGGCGATAAAGTTGAATTGCGCGGTTTCGGCAGTTTTACGGTGCGCGTGCGTAAGGAGCGTTTGGGGCGGAATCCCAAAACGGCTGAAGTGGTGGATGTACCGGAGAAAAGGGTACCGTTTTTTAAGGCCGGTAAAGACCTAAAAGTGGTCGGCTGATTTGTTAAGATGAAAATAGCTATTATATCGGATGTGCATGCCAATTACTAGGCGCTTGTTGCGCTTTGTCCTGATTATGATTATCTGTTATGTACGGGCGATCTGGTTGATTACGGGCCAAACCCTGCCGAGTGTATAGATATCCTGCGCAATAAAGTAACCGTTGCGGTTAGGGGTAATCACGATAATGCTCTGGCCTATGGCGTAGATTGCGGCTGCTCTTATGTGATGCACGATATATCGGCGGCTTCCCGCAAGTTGGGACGGCGGGATTTAGCCGATTAGCATATTGAGTATCTGAAAAGCTTACCGCTGTTTGCTAATATTGAGCTTGGCGGGCGTTCATTTTACCTTACGCATGCGGCGCCGGATTCGCTTTATACATATATAGATGCCGATATCGGTGATACGGATTTGCGTAAGCTGATAAAGGGTACAAGCGCGCAGGTTATAATCTGGGGGCATACGCATAAACCGTGGATAAGGCGCCTAGACGGGCGGCTGATTATCAATCCGGGCAGCCTTGGGCAGCCTAGAGACGGGGACAGGCGCGCAAGTTACGCCCTGTGGCGCGACGGGCGGGTTGATATTATGCGTTATAGCTATGATATTAATACGACTGTTTCCAAGCTAAAGCAAATGGACTTATCCGATAAGCATAAACAAAAATTGATTAAAGTTTTAACTACCGGTAAAACAACGGGATAATATGAAACAAAACAAAAAAAACCTATGGCGAGGGCGACTGTCAAAAGAATTAAAACTCAAAACAGCTCAATTTATAAGCTCTCTTAAGGAAGATGAGCGCATTGTTGAAATTGATATTGACGTGGTTCAAGCTCATAACCTGATGCTGTATAAGCAGGAGATTATAACCCGTGATGAGCTGGCTAAGATACTGGCGGGCTTAGAGCAGACGCGTACGGATTGGGAGACTGGCGAATTGCAGCTTGACCCGCAGCAGATTGATATTCATCCGATTGTGGAAAAGCATGTAATTGACCTGTACGGCGTGGAAATTGGCGGTATGACGCATTGCGGAAAAAGCCGAAATGATCAGGTAATCTGCGATGTGTTGATTTATCTGCGTACGGAAAACCTTAAAATCAGCCGGCAGTTGATTGATATGATTGACGTTTTCCTTAAAGTCGCCTCAAGTCATACTGATACGGTAATGCCGGGGTACACTCATACTCAACATGCGCAATCTACCACAATAGCGCATTATCTGCTTTCCTATGTAGATGTTTTCCTGCGCGATCTTGACAGATTGTCACAACTTTATGTGCGTTTTAATAAAAATCCGCTGGGCGCTTGCGCCTTTGGCGGGACTACTTTTGATATAGACAGGGAGTATACGGCGCGCTTATTGGGATTTGAGGGGATAATTGAAAATACTATAGACGTGGTATCAAACCGCGACTTTGCCATAGAATATGCCTCAGCGCTGGCCATAATTGCGGCTAGTTTGAGTAAAATAGCCGATGATTTGGTTCTTTGGTCTACTTATGAATTTGGTATGATTGAATTACCCGATGATTTAACTGATACGAGTTCGGCCATGCCGCAGAAAAAGAATCCCTGTCCCATTGAAATGGTACGCGGTAAAGCCGGCAGCGTTTTTGCCAATCTTAATAATTTACTGATTATGCTAAAGGGTATTCCTACCGGCTATAATAAGGATTTACAGGAGACCAAACCGCCGCTGTGGCAGGCGATTGATACGGTTGGCTCTTGTATATACATTATTGCTTCGGCAATCGGCGGGCTAAAAGTAAATAAGGACAGGATGCTTGAGTTAAGCTGCAAAAATCATATTACAGCTATTGATCTGGCGGAATATTTTGTAATGCACTCTGGGGTATCATTCAGGCAGGCGCATTTTTTGGTAGGCAGATTAGTGCAGACTGCTATTCTGCAAAAAAAGGAGCTAGGCCAGTTATCCGCTGAAGAAGTTGGTGATATTGCTAAAGAAGTCATGGGATGCGAGATAAAATTTGATGCGGCGGGTTATAAAGAGGCTACAGACCCAAAATCAAGTATTACCCGCAGAGACGCCATCGGCGGACCGGCGCCGGTTGAAGTTATGCGTATGCTAGCTGACCGGCAGGCGCAGCTTGGTGGATTGAAAAAACAATTGGTGCAAAGAAAAGATAAATTAGCCGCCGCCAACGAATTTTTCCGGCAGCAGGTTGAGGCCTATCGGCTAAAATAATTTGTCTTAAAGCGTGTGTGTTAGTCTGTCATTCTGAACGCAACGGAGTGGAGTGAAGAATCTGCCTGCGTATGCGAGTAGATTCTTCGGCTTTTAAGCCTCAGAATGACAGATTTAAGCTTAGCTTATGTTTCGGGGTGTCCCACCCCGAAACAAACGCATCTTCAGCGTACATATTATCCGGTTTCGGGGTGAGACACCCCGAAACATACGATGAACCTATAGGCAGCAACTTGAGTTTGTTTATGTCTTTTTATTTAAACAACATTTTTTGTATTTCTTGCCGCTGCCGCAGGGACAGGGTTGATTACGGCCTATTTTTACCGTTCTTACCGGCTTAGGTTTCAATGTTTCCTCCTCCTCATAAAAATAACCTGAGTTCGACATAAAAGTTCTTGATTTTGTTATCTTGTAGGGGCGGGTTTCAAACCCGCCCCTA
>JAJRXT010000039.1 GCA_024276125.1 bacterium | reverse complement strand
CACGTACTTTATCCTGAGTAACCAAGGCCACAACCGGCGTATTCTTAGTTATAAGGGCAATATTTCCATGCTTTAATTCTCCCGCCGGATAGGCATCGGCATGAATATATGATATTTCCTTTAATTTAAGAGCGCCTTCTTTGGCAATCGGCGCATCCAGTCCCCGGCCGATAAAAAAGCAGCTATTATATTTAAACCAATTAAACTCATCGTCCTTTATTTTTTCAGCCAGGCATTGACATATTTCCTTAATATCATCAACCTCATCCAAAACAGTCTGTACTTGAGCCGGCAGATCATTCAAATACTTGGCTATTTCCGTCATCACACCCCCTGCAATTCGTCCTGCATGCTGAGAAAACCTCAATGCTATTAAAAACAGAACGATTAGCTGGGCGGTAAAGGCTTTGGTTGAAGCCACCGCTATTTCAGCGCCGGCTCGGGTATATAATGTATAATTACTTTCTCTTACAATACTTGAATTAACCACATTAGTAATGGCGATAACCACAGCGCCTTTAGCCCTGGCCTCTTTAACTGAAGCCAGCGTATCTGCCGTCTCTCCTGACTGGCTTATGGCAATAACCAAGGTATGCTCATCTAATATCGGGTCTCTATATCTAAATTCGGAAGCCATATCCACTTCAACCGGTATTCTTAGTAAATCCTCGAATATATGCTCGCCAATCATAGCCGCATGATAGGCAGTACCGCAAGCCACTATATAGATACGCTTTAGTTTTTCAATATATTTATCAGATAATTTAATATCTTTTAAAATTACCCTGCCGTCTTTTTGAAGCCGGTCTCTTAAGGTATCTCTAATGGTTCTGGGCTGTTCATGTATTTCTTTAAGCATAAAATGCTCGTAACCTTCTTTTTCTACCTCTCCCCATTCCCAATTTATTTCTTGCGGTTCTTTTTTAATAACCTCGCCGTCAAAATCGCAGACTTTTACTTCATTTGCCCATACGCTGGCCATTTCACTGTTTTCCAGAATAATAAATTTTTTGGTATGAGACAGTAAAACCGGTATATCTGAAGCTATAAAATTACCTTGCCTGCCTAATCCGATTATTAATGGACAATCTTTTCTGGCTACAATCAGGCGTTCTTTATCTTCTTTACAAATTACTACTACTGCAAAAGCCCCGATTAACCTTCCACCTGCCTCGCGTACGGCCTGTTCGATATCACCCCTGTAGTGATCCTCAATTAAATGCGCCAGCACTTCTGTATCGGTTTGAGAAACAAATTTATGCCCCTTATCTTGCAAATGTTTCTTTAAGTGCATATAATTTTCTATAATACCATTATGTACAATAGCAATTTTCCTATTGCAATCCATATGCGGATGAGCGTTATTGTCGGAGGGTTCGCCATGCGTCGCCCATCTGGTATGAGCTATACCAATACAACTTTCCAGTTTGGATTTATTAACTTCTTTTTTTAAACGACCGACTTTTCCCTTTTTTTTAAGAATTTTTAGTTGTTTATCATCTAAAATAGCGATTCCCGAGGAATCATATCCCCTATAAGACAGTTTAGCCAATCCATCCATCATAATTGGAACGGCTTTTTCTTTACCTATATATCCTATAATTCCACACATATTCTATCCTGTATTTAATGTTTTTTGCAGCCAGATATGCAGCCGACGACCTTTAAGCCCAATGCTGTTGACTTAAAGACTATACTATAATGAAAAGCGCTTATTAGCCTGTCATTCTGAGGCCGAAGGCCGAAGAATCTACCCCCGCAACAGCGAGAAGATATTTCACTCCATTTAAGAATGACAACTATGTAAAACCCAATATTTTTTAAAATGAACCTATAGGCAGCAACTTGGGTTATCTTAAGTAAACAACATTGACCTTTAGGCCGGCCAAGGGAGGCGGGTTTAAAAACCCGCGGCTACAAAGGTATAAAATGAGATTTTCTATACAGCCTAAATTATTTTGGGCACTTTAAAAAAATCGCCTTCAGCTTGCGGAGCATTTTTTAAGGCGACTTTTGTACCATTTGATTCTTTTACCACATCTTCTCTAAATACATTATTAATTTCTAAAATATGCGCTGTAGGTTCAATTTGTTTGGTATCCAATTGATTTAATTTTTCGATATAATTAAGTACATTACTTAATTGTTTGGCAAAAATCGCTTTTTCATCCGGCTTAATTTGCAGTCTTGCCAGCTCTGCCACATAATCAACCTCTTTCTCGCCTATTTTAGCCTGTTTGGCATTGTAAGACAAAACATCCTCTCCTTCCTTAATTAATCCAGGCCATAAACAACCTGAATTCGACATAAAATTCGTTGATTTTATTAACTTATAGGGGCAACGGCTTGTCCCCGCCCATTATTCGGGAGGGGATAAACCCCAATGCCATTAAGTTAAGCTTTATACTATAATGAAAAGCTTTTTTTAGCCCGTCATTCTTCAGCCTTCGGCCGAAGAATCTGCTTGCATATGTGGGTAGATTCTTCACTCCGCTCAGTTTAGTTTTAAATGACAATTTCCTTAACTTAATGGCATTAAGGACAAGCCTCTTCCTTACAGTAAATTTATCGCACTTATCAAGTGCGGGCGTAGCTGCCAACCTTCAGGTTGCGGCCTGTCAGACAGACAAAACAAACCTTAAGACTGGCGTAAGCAATAGCCGACTTAAAAGTCGGCAGCTACAAAAAAATTGGGTTTCCTATATATTAAATTCACATTAAATATTAAGCCCTTGGGTGGTACTTATTATATACTTCCTTTAATTGTTTTTGCAAAATATGGGTATAAATTTGAGTAGTCGATATATCGGCATGCCCTAACAGCGTCTGAATAGCCCGCAGGTCAGCGCCGTTTTGCAGTAAATGAGAAGCAAAGGAATGCCGCAGCACATGAGGGCTTACAGCATTAATACCGGCTTGTTTTGCATATATTTTAATCAACTTCCAAAAACCCTGACGCGACATTTTGTTACCGAATTTATTAACAAACAACACGTTGTTGCTGGTTTTAATCAATACCGGGCGCACAGTTTCCAAGTATTTTTTCAACCAATACGATGCCTTCTCACCAATAGGTACAATACGCTCTTTCCCGCCTTTTCCATGACAAAGTATATAACCGACATCCAGATTAATATTATTTAATTTAACTTGTAGCAGCTAGGAAATTCTCATGCCGGCAGCATACAATACTTCCAGCATAGCTCTGTTTCTAATACCCAGATTTTCTTTTATATCCGGTTGATTAATTAGACTGTCAACTTCTTGTATACTTAAGCAATTGGGTATTTTTTTCCAAATTTTGGGAGTATCTAAATTTAAGGTAGGATCAATTTGAATATAATTTTCCGCTCTTAAAAAACGGTAGAAGACTTTTATGGATGTTATGTGTCTGGCAATACTTCTTATTCCCATACCGTCTTTTTTTAATCGGCCTAAATAGCCTACTATTATTCTTTGTTCTGCATCTTTTACTGATAGTCCCTTTTGTTTCAAAAAACAAAGATATCTTGATAGATCATCGCCGTAAGCTAAGGCGGTATTAGCTGATAACCCGCGTTCTATAGCAATATAATCCATAAATTGTTCATACAACAGCTTGTTGATGTTTTTTTCATCTTGCATTATTGCAATCGAATAATTAGAAAATGGATTCAATTCATGTTACGCAAAATCAGCTTTGAATATACAAAAGGCTCTAAAGCCGAAGACCGAAGAACCTACTCGCATACGCTGGCAGATTCTTCACTGCGCTCCGCTTCGTTCAGAATGACAATATTCCTGCCTGTCAAATAAAAAAGGACAACTTACCAGCTAATGTTCCACGTGGAACATTAGCCCATTTTTTCCCGTTCTAAAATATCTTTATTAATCTTTTTGGCCTCATCGGACAACATTATAGGTATATCATCCTTAATCTCATACAAAAGCATACACTTCTCACACATCAACCAGTCCTGTTTTTTGGTATACAATAAATCCCCCTTACAAACCGGACAGGCCAATATATCTAATAAATTTTTATCTATCTGCATAGCAATCCCTTTTTGTTTATTTCATTTAACCAATTGACCTCATTTGCAAGCCCCTCGTCAATACCAATACTCGGCGCATACCCCAACTCATCCTTAGCCTTTGATATATCGGCATATGTATGACGCATATCGCCTTTTTGTACTTCTTGATATGAGACTTCAAGCTTTGACCCGCTTATATTTTCAATCTTTTCAATAACCTTATTTACCGTTATTCTGGAGCCGCCGCCTATATTATAAACATTGCCGGGTGAACCGTTTTCCATACACAACATATTAGCGGAAACCGCATCGGCAATATAGGTAAAATCCCTAGTCTGCTCTCCGTCGCCGTATATTTCAATTTTTTCACCCAATATAGTCGCACGAATAAAGCGATTAAAGGCCATATCAGGACGCTGGCGCGGACCGTATACCGTAAAATACCTTAAAGAAACAACCGGTACCTGAAAGTTTTTCCAATATAAATAACATAACTGCTCTGCGGCAAGTTTGGTTACTCCATAAGGTGAAAGTGGATATAACAAGCTATGTTCCGTCATTGGTATATCCGGCGTATCGCCATATACGGATGAGGATGAAGCAAAAATCAACCGCTTTATATTAGTTTTTGCCGCCGCTTCTAATAACCTTTGAGTAATCAGTATATTTAATCTGTTATATACCTCAAAGCTTTTACCCCAACTCGGACGCACCCCAGCTTGAGCCGCCTGATGATAAATATAATCTATCCCGCTTATCAGCTTTCTTAAATCCAATTTCAATAAATCAGCCTCGATAAATTGAAACCTTTCATTTTTTATTAATGAAGCTATATTATTCCTTTTTATATCTTTTGAATAATAATCCGTAAAACAATCAACGCCTATTACGTCATGACCCAATTCAATTAACTTCTCAGAAAGATGCGAACCTATAAAACCGGCAGCGCCGGTTACTAATATTCTCATTATTATAATCCCTTAAACCAAAATAATTTAATCTATAGAAAAACATCTAATAGCCTGTAATACCTCCTCAACACTTATTAATTCCATACACTCAATACTAGCACACTTCCGTTTATAACAATTGCTGCATGATAGTTCATGGTATATTATTTTATGTCCCTGCCCATATGGTCCATTTCTTATAGGAGATGAAGGACCGTATAAGGCTAATGTAGGCACGCCCAAGGCAGCGGCAATATGTAATGGCCCTGTATCGCCTGCAACATATAAGCTGCATCTGCTAATTAATTCTGTTAATTGATTTACCGTTGTATTACAAGCTATTATTGGTTTATTTGTTGTTTTATCAACAATTTTATCTACTGTATCCTGCTCGCCAGGTCCCCATGTTAATATTACCTTATAATCCTTTTGCGCTAACTTATCACATAATATAGCATATTTTCCTGTATCCCAGCATTTAGTAATCCAACCGGCGCCCGGATTAATACCAATTATACGCTTATTACCAACCAACCCTTCTTTAGTCCAAAAATCATCTATATATTTTTTATCCGCCGGTGTCGTCTTTATACCCCAATTCCATTGTCCGCCTTTTATATCAAAATAACGCAAAAACGCCAGATTTCTATCAATTATATGCTCATCGTCAATTGCAGGAGTTATATGAATATTATTAAAGTAATAATTTAATCCCTCGCGACAATACGGTCTATTAAAACCCAGTCTATATTTTGCAGCAGTCAAATAACTTATAATCCCGCTTTTTATTAATCCCTGTAAATCCAAGACTACATCAAATTTGCTTTGCTTAATTTTTTTAATCAGCCGCTTTATCTGCGGCCATGACTGTATAAGGCTTTGCCTGCGCCAACTCTTGGTATCTGTAGTAATTATCCGGTCAATATTTTTATTATTTTCAATTATATACACATGTCTTTTTTCAACAATCCAAGTAATTTTTATCTGCGGATTTTCATTTTTTATTCTACTTGCAACAGGTAAGGCATGAATTATATCGCCAATAGCGCCAAGTCTGATAATGGCAATATTTTTAACTTCCTGAATTTTCATATTCTTTTTGAATAAGCTGCATATCTTCCCAAACCAGTCTTTTTTCCTGCGGATTACGCAACAAATATGCCGGATGAAAGGTAGGCATCAATTTTATGCCATTATACATATGAAAGCGTCCCCTTAGTTTGGAAATAGGCGCTTTGGTGTTTAAGAGCGTCTTTGCAGCAAATGAACCAAGAGCGCATATTATTTTCGGCTTAATACAATCCAATTGTTTTATTAAAAATTTCTGGCAGGCAAGTATCTCATCATATTGCGGATTCCTGTTTGCCGGCGGCCTGCATTTTATAATATTACAAATATATACATCGCTGCGGCTTAAATTTATGGATTCTATTATTTTGGTAAGCAATCTCCCTGCGCGACCCACAAACGGCAGCCCTTGTATATCCTCGTCGCGACCGGGACCCTCGCCTACGAATACCAGCTTAGCTTTTTCATTACCATCGCCGAATACAATGTTTTTTCTGCCGCTATGTAATTTACAGCGCTTACAATCGCCCAATTCCGCTTTTATGTCGCTTAAGCTCAATTTTTCACCTGTTTTTTTATTTTTTATAAACCCTGTCAAACCTATACTTTTTTGATATTCGATAAAACTTTTTGTATAGCTTATCAGTTGTTCTTTAGTCATAAGTATTAATCACTCACCTTACGCAAAAAAATAACAACAACACTGTAGGGTGGATTAAGGGTGGTTTTATAACTGATATCCATATATAAATATAAGACTAATAAATTATTAAAAGATTACCCCGAATCCACCACTATTGCTTAAACAAGTATGGTGGGTCCGCGACTCTTAAAATAATATAGACCCAAAACACATATTCTATGTCTTTCATAATACTGGCTTGACCCACCCTACACAAAAAAAATTATTTTATATAATATGAGTTAATAAAGCAAATTCTCCACTTTATCCAAAATAACTCCAGCCACAGCCTCTTTTTTCATTATAGGATATTCAGCCACATTTCCCGCTTTATCAATAATGCTTATAATATTTGTATCAAGGCCGAATCCAGCCCCTTTTTTGGAAATATCATTTAACACTATCATATCCAGATTTTTCTGTTCTAATTTTTCCTTTGCATTTTCGATTATATTTTCAACCTCAGCCGCAAAACCGACAACAACTTGCTTTTTTTTTCTTTTTCCCATAGATTTCAGAATATCTATAGTAGGTTTTAATTCTATTGTTAAGGGCTTACCCTGCTTTTTTATTTTACCGGAAAATTTATTTAATGGAGTATAATCAGCCACCGCCGCCGCCATTACAAGAGCATCAAAATGATCAAAATGATTAACTACTGTATTATACATCTCTTGGGCGGTATTAATTTTAATAAGTTTTATTTGCTTTGAAGGCAAAAGATTAGTAGGAGCGCTTATCAGCGTTACCTCGGCGCCGCGCCTTTTAGCCTCATCGGCTAGGACATAGCCCATTTTTCCGGTTGACGGATTTGATATAAAACGAAAATCATCAATTTGTTCTCTACTAGCGCCAGCTGTTATTAGAATTTTTTTACCCAACAGACTTTTTTTACTATCAAAACATGAACATACATGTTCAATAATTATATCTACGTCAGCCAATCTACCGGCGCCCGTATCACCGCAGGCCAGCTCGCCCTCACCTGCCGGTATAATATCAACCCCAATATCAGCCAAATACATCATATTATTAACAACCGTCTTATGAGTATACATATGTACATTCATAGCCGGCGCTATTATAACTTTATTGGTAAACGCAAGATACAGGGTAGATAAAAAATCATCTGCAATACCATGAGCAAATTTACCTATAATATTGGCGGTAGCCGGCGCCACTAACAGCATATCAGCCTCACGAGCCAGATATATATGCTGTAAATTACTGGTTTTTTTATTAAATCTGCCTACTAAAACCGGTTGACCGGATAAAGTCTCAAGCGTAAGCGGGCTTATAAAATTAGCTGCCGGCCGGCTCATCACCACGCTTACTTTAGCGGATTTTTTTTTAAAAGCGCGCAGAATATCTACAGCTTTATATGCGGCAATACTGCCGGTTATTCCTAATACAATGTGTTTTCCAGATAACACTTATTTTTTATCCTTAAGTTTCTGTAAGGAAGAGGCTTGTCCTTAATGCTATTGAGCTAAGCTTATACTACAATGAAAAGACTTTTCTTAGCCTGTCATTCTGAGGCCAGAGACCGAAGAATCTGCTCGCTATTGCGGGGGGAGATTCTTCGGTCTTCGACCTCATAATGACAGTTCTTTTAAGTCAACAGTATTGGGGGCAACACAGCCGCCCCTTAACTAAAAATCCGCCGCCATATCCTTACCTATCTGCTGCATTATACCTAACAGCAATTCACCGGGAGTCTCATCAGCATCAGCAAATAATTCACCTTCTGATAGAGCGTTATAAACAATACGTCCCTGCATATTAACATCATATACCACAACCGATAAATAATATACAACCGCTGCTCCCGGAATTGGAATACCCAGCGTGCCAATAGTAAAGCTTACAACATATTTGATATTAGAGCCTTTAAATACCTCTGCAATCTCATCTTGCGCCACACAATAGTTTCGATCACTAGTGCATCTATTTACAAACATTTCATAGGGTTGAGCCAATCCAGCTTTTTCTAAGGTATTTTCCGTCTCATCGGGTGAAAGCAGCCTTATATCAGGAAATTTAATTTTTATATTATTCATAAAGGCATCCAGAGTAGCCGCTGAATAGGCAAATCCAAAATGATCGGAAAAATCCCGAATAGGCATAATCGCCATTTTAGCATTATCAGCTTTCTTTAGATTAAATGAATTATGCCTTGTTTTTACTTTTATTTCCGGCTTATGCACAAAAGACATAGAACAGGCAAAAACAAAAAATAACAAGCAGACCAGAATATTTTTTTTATACTTCATAAAACAGTACCTATTTTCTACAATGTTTTTAAAAACTCTATAATATCAACAATTTCATTATCTTTAAGATGCGTATGCGGCGGCATCATACGGTATGGAGTAATAATTTGACGGCGTATATTTTCAACAGTTGCCGGACGCCCGCTTACTGGAAACAATTTATTTTTCAAAATTCCGCCCATACCCGGACCTGTTTTTTGAGTATTACCTGTATCATGACATCCTATACACCATTTATTAAACAATTGCTTACCATTTTTTACTTTATTTTGATCTATTTTAGTTGATTTTACAATATTTTCTACTATTTTAGTTTCTGTTTTTTTATTTGATGCATCAGATGATTCAGCCGATATAACTAAATAATAAATACCTGAGCTGGCAACTACGCCAAATACTATAAAAAAAATCGTCAAACCAAAGATAGGCGCTTTACTCATGAATTTTTTATAGACCCTAATAAAGATAATTTTTACAGACAACATCATTATTACTCCTATAGCAAACAATGAATGTATAAGGGCTCTAGCGCTTTTTTCTACATGACCTGCTTTTAAAAACGGTAAACAATAATATGATAGGATTATAAATAAGATAACAAACAGATACCCGTTTATCCCATGTAAAAGCCTCATCTTTTTTTGATCAAATTTCACCTTAACCCTTCCCATAACTTCAAGCATGGTATATAGGGCAAAGCATGCCTGCAATAATATAAAAACAGATAATAGTGATTTAGTAAGTAAAGGCAATTTTATGATTTATGTGGATTAAGGAATTGTCACAAAATAACTTGGAATTTTAGTAACAGTTCCTAAGTCAAATGCAAGAATATATACAACTATTTTATACCACTTATCCATTAAAGAGGCAATCTTTTTTCTTTTAGATACTTAAATTAACCAAATTATTAATTTATGACGAATATCTATTATACCACTCCCCTTAATCCACCTACAATAGCGTCATGGAATTTTTTGCGTAATTAATGAGTAAAGATTTACTAATTTTAATTGCCTATCATTGTTTATTTAAATATTACTCATAAAATAAAAGCACACTTGCTTTATTAAAGTAACCGATTAATTACATATAATTTAGAATTCCTATCTTTTTTTTAAAATTTATTGTTAAAAGTTTGGGTTTCTGATATATTAAATTTAATCAATTTATTTTGATTGTCAAAATAAATAACCTCTGTTATTAAATCCTTTTTAACAACTTATTAATTTAAAAAAAATATCTATTAAGTATTTGTGGATAAGTCTGTGGATTAGTGTATAACTTTTTTAAAAAATTATTATTTTATTGAAAAGTTATACTACATATACAGATTCAAGTATTTTTATTTAATATTATGATTTGGTGTAAATTAAAATTTGGTACCATTTGGTATGCTAACCCGATAAACTAAGGATATCTGAAATTGTCACAAGACGTTTGGAAACAAACACTAAATTTAATTAAAAAAGAAGTAAACAAAGAAAGCTTTGAT
>JAJRXT010000038.1 GCA_024276125.1 bacterium | reverse complement strand
GGTGTTTTGTATAGATTTGATTGACGTAAAATTTTTGTAGAAGAGTGACATATCCCCTCTTGCTGTAGGGGCGGGTTTGAAACCCGCCCCTACAAGATAACAAAATCAAGAACTTTTATGTCGAACTCACGTTAATATAATGTAGATATCATTCTGAAGGCCGCAGGCCGAAGAATCTGCCCCCGTATGCGAGTAAGATTCTTCGCTTCGCTCCGTTACATTCAGAATGACAATTTCCTTAAGTCAACAACATTGAGTTTTTTCGGGTGGGGACGAGCCGCCGCTTCTACAGGACAATAAGCATAATTTTTTTAAGGGAGAAATATTTTGCAGATTAAGGCCCCTAAAGGGGTAGCTGATATATTGCCGGAGGATATATTCCGCTGGCGGTATGTAGAAGATACATTGCGCAACATGTTGCAACTGGCCGGATTTGATGATATCAGGCTGCCGATGTTTGAGCAAAGCGCGCTTTTCTCCCGCAGTATAGGCGGGGAGACCGATATTGTAGCTAAAGAGATGTATACCTTCTCTGATAAGGGCAAGCGCAGTTTCAGCCTAAGGCCGGAAGGCACAGCCTCAGCCGTCAGGGCTTATCTTGAACACCGCTTATATATAGGAAAGCCGGAGACGCGGCTTTATTATATAGGTCCTATGTTTAGAGCCGAACGTCCGCAGGCAGGCAGATACCGCCAGTTCCATCAATTGGGCGCTGAGGTCTTCGGTAATGATTCGGCCTTTTTGGATGCTGAAGTTATAGCTTTGTTAATGTATGCTTTTGAAAAACTTGGTTTGGAATCGCTTTGTCTTCAGCTAAATACATTGGGGTGTAAAGACTGCCGCCCGCAATACCAAAAGGACTTAACAGCTTTTTTAGCGGATCATAAAACCGGTTTATGTTCAAATTGTATGCGCCGCTCTGATACTAATCCGCTTAGGGTGTTTGATTGTAAAAACGGCAAATGTCAGGAGGTATTAGCCCAAGCGCCCAGTAATATAGACAGTGTTTGCGATAAATGCAGCCTGCATTTTAATCAGGTATTAAATTTATTAAAAGGTCTTAACATAATCTTTGAGATAAAGTATAATCTGGTAAGGGGGCTGGATTATTATAACAAAACGGCATTTGAAATAACTGCAAGGGAATTGGGCGCTCAAAATGCCGTAGCTGGCGGCGGGCGTTATGACGGTTTGGTTGAGCAGTTGGGAGGCGCGCCTACGCCTGCTTTTGGTTTTGCTGTAGGTATAGAACGCTTATTGCTCTTGCTTGCCGATAAGGAAATAAAGAAAGGCGAACCGGAGTGGATTTATTTGATTTTATTGGGAGATAAGGCATTACAACAGGGATTTATCTTACAAGATGAGTTGCGTAAACACGGTTTTGCCGTTAGGATAAACAGCAGCAATCAGACTTTAAAAAAGCAATTAAAGCAAGCTAATAAATTAGACGCTCCGCTGGTCGGCATTATGGGAGAGGATGAGCTTAACCGCGGATGCGTTATCTTAAGGGATATGCGCCATGGTACTCAGGAAGAGCTGCCGGTTGCGGAGTTGATAGATAAACTTGGTACTGTGTAATCAATGTAAGGGAGTGGTTTGTCTCAATGCTGTTGACTTAAGAGCTTATATGCTGAAAAAGCTTCCTTTGTCTGTCATTCTGAGGCTGTAAGGCCGAAGAATCTGCCCGCATACGGGGGTAGATTCTTCACAGCGCTTTGCTTTGTTCAGAATGACAACTTACCTTAAGTCAACAGAATTGGGGGCGCATCCCCACCCGTTGTAGGGGTAGGTTTAAAACCTACCCCTACAGAGCAATAAAATCAACAACTTTTATGTCGAACTCGGGTTAGACAGATTGAATTCGTATTTGGGTTAGGAGGTAAATTTGGCGGATACATTAGGTAATTGGAAAAGAACGCATTATTGCGGACAATTAAGAAACGTACATTTAGGGCAGGATGTTGTACTTATGGGCTGGGTACAGAAAAGGCGCGATCACGGCGGAGTGACTTTTATTGATCTGCGTGACAGATACTGGATTGTACAAATTGCCTTTGACAATAATCGCAACCCGCAAGCGCATGAGCAGGCTCATCAGCTGCGAGGCGAATATGTAATAGCCGTATGCGGCAAGGTGGAAACCAGACCGGCGGATACCGTAAATACTAATTTGCCTACCGGCGGGATAGAAATAAGCGCCTATAGGTTAAAAGTCCTAAGCCGTGCGCAGACTCCGCCTTTTATGGTGGAAGATAATACCGATACCAGTGAAGATTTGCGCCTGCGTTATCGTTATTTAGACCTGCGCCGCCCAAAAATGCAGGATATATTCAGGCTGCGGCATAGGTTGTGTCAGCTTGTAAGAGGCTATCTTGACGGCGAAGATTTTTTAGAGATTGAAACGCCTGTATTAACCAAAAGCACGCCTGAAGGGGCCAGGGATTATTTGGTGCCCAGCCGCGTAAATCCGGGGCATTTTTTTGCGCTGCCTCAATCGCCGCAGCTTTTTAAGCAATTGCTTATGGCTTCAGGCTGCGACAAATATTTTCAGATTGTAAAGTGTTTTCGGGATGAGGATTTGCGCGCCGACCGCCAGCCGGAATTTACTCAGATAGACCTAGAGATGTCTTTTGTGGATCAAGACGATATTATTACCTTAATCGAAAAGATGCAGGCGCTTATATGGCAGGAATTAAAGGGAATAAAAATTAGCGCGCCATTTTCCCGCCTAAGTTACCGTGAGGCGGTATCACGCTTTGGTACGGATAAACCGGATACGCGTTTTGGTATGGAATTAAAGGATTTATCGGATATATTTACTGATTGTAAATTCAGGGTATTTGCGCAGGTTTTATCCGGCGGCGGCATAATAAACGGGATATGCGTTCCGGCTGCTGCGGATTTCAGCCGTAAAAAGCTGGATGATTTGACTCGCTATGCACAGGAATTGGGCGCCGGCGGTCTGGTTTGGATAAAAATACCCGCATAAGACACTTTTTCTTCGCCCGTAGAGAAATTTTTGGGTAAAGATGCTCTTTTATCCATGGCGCAAAGATTAGGCGCTAAAGCTGGCGATCTAATGCTGGTGGTTGCCGATAAGCCGGCTGTAGTTTATAAGGTATTAGGAGGTCTGCGCCTTAGTTTGGGGTGCGAATTAAAGCTTATAGATGAGAATAAATATAATTTCTGCTGGGTGGTTGATTTTCCGCTTTTAGAATATAATGAAGAGCAAAAGCGTTTTACGGCTTGTCATCATCCGTTTACCGCGCCTTTTGACGAGGATTTGTCCATATTGGAAGAGCGTCCTGAAGATGTTAGGGCTAGGGCGTATGATCTTGTGCTAAACGGTATGGAAATAGGGGGCGGCAGCATCAGGATTCATCAGCCTGATGTGCAGCTTAGAATGTTTCGCGCGCTGGGAATCAGTAAAGATGAGGCTGAAGCCAAATTCGGTTTTTTAATGGAAGCCTTTAAATACGGAGCGCCGCCGCACGGCGGTATTGCTTTGGGATTAGACCGAATGGTGATGATTCTAACCGGCGCGGGTTCAATAAGAGAGGTAATAGCCTTTCCTAAAACCCAAAAAGCGGTCTGCCTGCTGACCAATGCGCCGTCTGAGGTTGACCGCCAGCAGTTGCGCGAATTAAGGATCAAGACGCTATAAATAGATGTTTCTATAATAGGTTTTAAGCGTGTCATTCTGAAGCGAAGCGAAGAATCTACTCGCATATGTAATTAGATTCTTCGGTCGGCTTCGCCTCCCTCAGAATGACAGCTATAGATGACCTGATATTGTCGGCTTGTCTCAAACAGAAACATCTGACGCTGTGTTTAGGAATTCAACGTGTTGTGTAGGGGCGGGTTTCAAACCCGCCCCTACGGGCTATGTTTCGGGGTGGGACACCCCGAAACATATAATTTAGCTGTCATTCTGAATGAAGCGAAGCGCAGTGAAGAATCTACTCGCTGTTGCGGGGGGAGATTCTTCGGCCTACGGCCTCAGAATGACAGCTAAGTAAAGCCTTGCTTTGCGCCTCTGCGGTGAATAACTCAGGTTTATGTTTCGGGATGTCTCATCCCGAAACATCTAGCTGTGAGCAATTTGTTTCTGGGTGGGACGCCCCGAAACATAAAAATTAAGGGTTTTTGTAAATGTTCCAAGGCGTACATTGGTTGGATATTCTCACCATCTGTATATTGGTAATTAGTTTTTTGTATAGCTTAAGCAGGGGATTGGTACGGGAGCTTTTCTCTTTATGTTCAACGATTATAGCTGCGATCTTGGCTACCCATTTTTGTAGTTTGGGAGATAGATTCTTATCTGAATTTATTGACGCTCCAAAACTAAATAATATTTTGGGCTTTATTACCATTTTTATTTTAGTATCCTACCTTGGCAGTATAATCGGTTCTATAGGCAGTAATATGATAAAGTCTTCTAAGGCTTCGCCCATTGACCGTTTTTGGGGCGGTATGCTTGGTCTGGTTAAAGGGACATTGGTTATATCTTTATTGCTGCTGTTACTTATTTTGTTTTTACCAAAATCGCCGCAAGCTATAGATAACACTAAAGTTGCCCGTTTTTTCAAACCGGTATCCGAGCAGCTTGCCTATTTATTACCGACGGGATTAAAAAAAAAATTTATTAGGCATTTAGGTGAAAAAAATCTGCATTCTCCCGGAGATTTAATCGGTATATTGCAGCCAAAACTTAAGTCTAAACTAAAAAAAAGAGCAATACGAAAAAAATCCGCTATAGAAAAAGACAAACAAAAAATAAAAAAGATTATCGAGGATAATTTATGATAAATAAAAAATTGAACATATATTTAATAGCCTGTTGGGCGTTACTTACTATGTTTTTACAAAGCGCTACAGTATCTGCCAGCAGTGTGACCGGAGGATTAAGCCGTATAGATGTTGACGGTATTACCATTACAGTAGAAGAAGGCTCAATCTTACAGATTAACCAAAATAAAATTGAGATAAGGGCGCTTGGTCTCAGCCCGCGGATTATTTTGGATAACTCGCCGGATGATGCCTTGGATTCTTTTAAAGACGCTGTAGACGATACGGTTACAGATTCCGTATCCGGTATTTTGTCTTTAATGGGTAAAACATTACAAGAGCCTGCCGCTGAAAAGCCGGAAGAGGAATCCTCTAAAATATTTGAGTTTACAGTGAGTAATATAAATCCATATCAAGTTGAACTGATTGGCGATGCGCAGCTTATGCGCGGTGTGGGCAAAGTGTTTGTAAAAGTTATACTTGCATCTGGCGAGAAAAAAGAGATTAAATTGCAGCCCAGCAATTTTTCGTCTGATTCTTTCAGCTTTGCGGTGATGGGTGAGAGTCGGCAAGGGGATAGGGTTTTTAAAAATATTATAAAGAAATTAAATGAAAGCTCCCCGCTGTTTGCGGTAAATTGCGGTGATTTGGTGAATACCGGAAAAGGTCTGAATACCGTCATTTTAAGAAATTAATTAGAAAGGCGGATTTCCCGTTTTTCTTTACTATCGGCAATCACGATATTATGTGGTGGGGACGGCTTGTTTATCAGGAATATTTCGGCGCTGTCTATTATTCATTTGATTATGGCAACGCCCATTTTGTTTTCATAGATAATTCATTAGGCCGTATAGACGCTCACCAATTTCGCTGGTTGGAAGAAGACCTTAAAAATAACAGGCAAAAACATACATTTATGTTTATGCACATACCTGCCTATGATCCCAGACCGGATAAATATAAGGGTATGACCAGCCGGGTAAATGCGCGTTATCTGATTGATTTAGCAAAAAAAAATAAAGTAGACCGGATATTTTCAAGCCATATTCACGAATATCTTCGCGAGGAAAAAGACGGCCTGATATATTTAATTACCGGCGGAGCCGGAGCGGAAATAACCGCGCCGGAGGCCTTTTATCACTATCTGCTGATCACGGTTAATCCAGAAGGGATTACTGAAGAGGTGATAAGGGTAAATTAAGACAATAGGTTTATAAAAAAATAAAAACATGGATATTGCCAATATTGTAAAAAAAATAAAAAAAGATAATCGGCAAGAAAAGAAATATATAGCGGATAAAATTAAGCTGGCGCTTGAAGAGGTGCGAAGATTAAAAGAGGATTTTCTAAAAATAGACCCTAAATTAGAGAAAATAGTTCTTTTTGGCTCATTGGCGGAAAACCGTATTAATTCTATAGATTTTGATATTGATATAGCTGTTTTATCAGACAAATACTACCTATTGACCGCCAGAGCGTTAGAGAGTGATTTTAAAGTGGATGTAGTGGATTTGGATACTGTGAATAAACTAATTAAAGAAAATATTATTAAAAATGGAAAAGTAGTGTATGAGCAGAGATAAAGTTGTTTTTTTAAGGCTTATATCCGAGTTGGAAAATAATATTGAAATCCTGGATGAACTAATGGGTAAATACAACAAGATCAACCAAAAAATAGAAAATATCAAACCAGACGAATTTGATTAGGCTGCGTTAGGTTACAGCATCCATAATCTTTATAATTTATTGGAAAATTATTTTTTGAGAGTATCCAAATTTTTTGAAAATGATCTTGATAAAACCTCATGGCATAAAGATTTAGTAAATAGAATGAGCATAGAGATAAAAGATGTAAGACCAAGATTGTTTGACAGGACTTTTGCTTATAAAATTAATGAACTAAGAGCATTCAGGCATGTTTTTCGTTATATTTATCAATCTGAATTGGATATTTTTAAATTAAAAAACCTAAATAATAAAGTTCCTGGAATTATTAAAAGCTTTAAAAATTTTCATAAGCAATTTATTGCAACTTTACATCAAATATTATCTCAGCTTTAGGAACTGTCACAAAATAACTGTACATTTTCGCATCTAATCTTTTGCTCATCTTCAGACGATCTTCAAAAAGCAAAATCATCGAATTAGCGCTACTAGTCCTCAAATTTTGCTTTTATCAGACCGTCTGAATCTAAGCTAAATCTTAGGGCTAAAATGCACAACTTTTTTTGTGACAGTTCCTTAGTCTTTAGCCTGAAGAATTTGCAAGTATAGTCTAACGTGAGTTTGACATAAAACTTGTTGAATTTATTAAACTCTAGGGGCTTACTGCGTGGGTTTGTGACCCTGTCCTAAGCCCGTAATTTGGGAGTGGATGCGCCTCTCCCCTACAGTAAATCTACGTCAATTACTTGATATGTAAGAGTATTCTACTCTTCTTATTTGAGTTCACGTTAAGTTCACAAATACCATCCTATTGTTTCGGTTCTTTAAGGCAAGCCGAAATATCCTTAAGTTAACGCCTATGTGCGGAGGCAGGAATCTAGTGTTTTAAATTAACTTATTGATCCCCGTTCTTCGTTTTCTTATAGGACAAGCTTTGCATGAATGGCAAAATAAGGCAAATTCTCTGTTACGGCACAACCTTTCAGGGTTATAGCAAAGATAAACCTATTTTTTAAGACCGCATTATATTTGCGATAGAAAGTGACAAGTGACCAATGGAATATTTTTTTATACTTGGAGTAATGATTTTAGTGGGCGCCGCTGGTGGCAAAGGCGGCGGTAAAGTCAAACTGCCTCAGGTGGTAGGCTACATTCTTGCCGGCGTTATAGTCGGCGCTTCTGGTTTTAATATAGTTAGTCTTAAACTTAGCGAGCAGCTTAAGGTAATTCCCAGCTTTGCTTTATCTTTAATTGGTTTTTCTATCGGCGGAGAGCTGGTTTTCCATCAGATAAAAAAGTTGGGCCGCAGTATTATTGCTATCAGTATATTAGAGGCGCTGGGCGCTTTTTTTCTGGTGGGTATAGCAGTATATATTTACAGCCGCAGCATGCCGATGGCGCTTATTTTCGGCGCGCTTTCATCAGCTACCGCGCCTGCCGCTACGGTGGATGTGCTTTGGGAATATAAGGCCAAGGGTCCGTTGACCAGCACGCTGTTTGCGGTGGTTGGAATAGACGATGCCGCCGCTTTAATTATTTACGGTTTTGCTGCATCCATTGCGGCTGTATTATTAAAGGGCGGGGAATTGTCGCTGCTTGAGACCATACGCGCTCCCTTGCAGGAGATACTGGGCGCTGTGCTGGCGGGATTCTTGTTTGGTTTTATATTAAGTCGTATTGCTAAAAAATCCGCAGTCGTAATGAAATATTTGCAATTGTTTTGGGTACAATATTTTTATGCAGCGGTTTGGCTATCAAATATCATTTTTCATTAATTTTAACCAATATGATACTTGGGATAACCTTGGTTAACCTTGCCGAACACGCATCCAGACAAGCATTCAGGGCGATATCTGAACTTACTCCGCCGATATACATTTTGTTTTTTGTGTTGGTGGGTTCGCGGCTGCAAATCAGTATGATGTCTAAACTGGGCGTCTTGGGTATTATTTATATTGTCATGAGGGTTAGCGGAAAAAGTTTGGGATCTTATGTCGGCGCTCGTATATCTGGCGCTTCTCCGGCGGTTAGAAAATATTTGGGCTTTGGGCTGTTATCTCAAGCCGGGGTGGCTATCGGCTTGGCGCTTGAGGCTTGGAGGACGTTTGGTGCATATCCGCAAGGAAGGCATCTGGGTATGCTGGCTATAAATGTAAT
Source organism: bacterium (assembly GCA_024276125.1). Lineage (GTDB taxonomy): Bacteria > SZUA-182 > SZUA-182 > SZUA-191 > JAJRXT01 > JAJRXT01. Next base: position 3,690 of record JAJRXT010000038.1, on the reverse strand, counting down.
TACTGCCACTACTTTTGTTTTTCAGGTTTTGGGGCCTCCGCTTACTAAATATGCCATATTTAAGGCCGGCGAAGCAAATGTAAAAAAATAAATCAAAGGTGAAAAAAAAGTTAATATTTTTCTTGACGATATAATTAGTCTATGATAACATCATGAAATATAATACCTTTTTAGGAAAATCTACCATACAAGCTAATGTTTTATTATGTAAAATGTAAAATTTTATATAAGAGTAGCGCTATGTACGGTTATTTATTGCGGTGATACAGCAACCAACCGATTTTTTTTAGCATTGATTTGTATGCTCTTGTAAGAGTTGGCTGTGTGTGTGGGTATTGTTGGTATCAGGTGCAGCGTTTTGTACTAATAAATTATCCGTAGATATATTTTTTAAATAAATAATTGAATATTGTTTTGGAAGGGAGGGGGTTATGACCAAACAAGAGATTATTAATGAAGTTGCCAGAGCATTAAATCTTAAATCAAAAGAGGCTAAGCCTATAGTAGAGGAAATTTTTAATATATTAAAAATGTCCTTGGAAAGTGGAATAAATATCGAAATCAGCGGTTTTGGAAAATTTATTATTAGAAAGAAAAGTTCCCGCTTAGGACGTAATCCTATGACAGGTGAAGAAGCGGAAATAACAGAGCGGAAGGTTGTTACCTTTAAACCCTCCAAATTGTTTCGTGATGCCGTGAATAATGGTAATCAAAGAAATTAAACTTATCAGATAGTCTTCTTTTTAGCTTTATAAGGATTAGGCCATGTATAATGTTATAAAAAAGGTTCTCTTGTTGGGGATTGATATAGAAAGAAGTGTGTTGAATTATTTGGAAGATTTGTTGAAAAAAGGACTTAGTGAATAGGAAAAACACGAAAGGCCTTTTGGCTCTATTATTGGCAGAATAAGAGAAAATAAAGGTCAGTTGGAAGATGGCGTTAAAGATTTGGTTAAAAATTCCCTAACTACCGGCTTACAGCATATTGATGACAAACTTGACCAGTTAGACGAACGACTTGTAGTCTTAGAAGAAAAAAAGCAAGCTCCCGTTAAAAAAACAAGTTCCAAATCAAAGACTAAGAAAAAGTCAAAACCAAAGTCCAAAACAATATTTTCTGCTAAAACAAAATTAGAATCCGCTAAAGAGCAGCCAAAAGCGGATAAAGACGATCTTGCTATAGCTAAGTCAAGCAGATCTGATGAGACTGCCGGCGGGTCTGAACCTGAGACAAAGGTTGCTTTTAAAAATACTGCAAATACTATTGCCGTTGCACCTATCTTTGAAGAAGATGAGCTTATTGATACTCCCAAGCCTAAAGAAAATCCACTCGTAGATGACGATTATCCTGTTATAGACGGTTAGGGGCTGTTGCAAAACATATACAGATTATTTTGTGATAGCTCTCAAGAATACCCCGCCCTTTAAATACCGTTTGTTTATGACTGACTTAAAAGTTGGCGGCTACAAGAGGTTGTTCGCATTGAATGTGTGATCTCTTTGCCCCTTAACCAAAGGAGGAAGTGTAACGTGAAGAAGTTAATAGTAGTTTTAGTTATGATGTTTGCGGTTGTATCGCATAATGTATGGGCGGATTCGGATATAATTTACAATCCGGCTAATGGTCATTCATATCAACGGATTGATGCGCAAATGAGCTGGCATGAAGCAAAAGCGCATTGTGAGATTCTAGGCGGATATTTGGCGACTATAACCTCTCAAGAAGAGAATGATTTTGTTTATAGTAATATAGGAATTGACGGGGAAAATCATTGGCTTGGCGCAACGGATGAGGCCGCAGAAGGCGCTTGGGAATGGGTAACCGGCGAGACATGGAGTTACAGCAACTGGGCGGTTGGACAGCCGGATAATGACGGCGGAGCTGAGCATTATCTTAGCTTTTGGGATGTTAGCCCTTCTAACTGGAATGATCTACCTGATCTTGCTGCAACAGCAACTGCCAGTTTAACTTCTTTTATTTGCGAATGGGAGAGTTTTGAGGGCGCTATTTCCGGTTTTGTGAGCGATGTAAATCATGTTTTAATCTCAAATGCGCAGGTAAGATTATACTATCGAGGCGTTTTGGTAGATTCTACAGATACAGATGAGAATGGATATTATAAATTTGCGGGCTTACATAATGGTAAATATAGGGTTATGGCGGCGCGATATGATTATGAGCGTCAGGTAAAAGCGGGAGCGGTTAAACGGCATCTTCCTTGGAGTAAGGATGAGTATGTTATTTTTGAGCTGGTTAGCGCAACCCCGTAGGTTTACAGACGGCGGTAGATTCTCAAATCTGCCGCCGCATTAACTGGGGGCTTTTGTACAAAGAGACTGTGTCATAATTAGAAAAATCGCTTTTTTTCTGTCATTTCTGCGGAAGCAGGAATTCAGCTTTTTCAATTAGTTATGAATTTATGCCTCCGCAGAAATGACAGGTTGAGAGCCTTTTCAGGTTATGGGCAGTTGTGACACAGCCTCAAAGCTTTTAAGCGTATTTTTAATTTTGCGAGCTACTTCGTCTTTGTGTTTGTTTATTTCGCACTCCCATATTCTAAGAACAGTCCAGCCTAATTCAATCAAATGTTTATTGACTTGCTTATCTCTTGTCTTGTTTCGGGATATTTTTTTATCCCAATATTCTTTATTGGATGCCGGGGTTGTTTTTCTACAATTATGCCCATGCCAAAAGCAGCCGTCGGCGAAGAGCGCTATTTTTTTGCGGCAGAAAACAAAATCCGGTTTACCAAATACCGGATAATTTCGCCGCCAGCCGATAATATGATGCCGTTTAAAAATTTCTATTAACTTTAATTCTGTAGACTTGTTTTTGTTTGACTTAACCGTTCTCATTATTTCAGAACGCTTTTTTTGAGTAAAAACATCCATTGTATATATCCGTATTATTTAATAGCAACCCAACTTTTATCAAACCCAATTCGACTCATTGTTTCCTTAAGTTCAAATACGGGGGGACGTTTTATTTGAAAACGAACAGCCGATACGGGAACTTGATATTTTATCGTAAATTGCGAGCCATGAGGCTGCCATGTAAACCGGTGGAAATTAGATGACCGATTATGACCCTCTAAATTTCCTCTTTTGTTTTCGCGCCATTCATATTCGTTTGATACAAATTTATGTGCATCTGTCTCAAATAGGGTGAATTCAAGGGAGTTAATGTTTCTAATCAGAATAGCGGTTCTTAGAGAGTCAAATTTGTCAAGAGCGATATTTACCCGCTCATTCCATATTCCAAGAACCGCTCTGCCTGTTTTTTGAGGATCCTTATGCGTATTTTTTATACCATATGAATAATCAGGCGAATTTCTTCCGCAAATTACGCGTATTATTTTGCAGGAATGAGGGTTTTTGTGTTGGATGCTTTTAACTGACCAAGCCTGTCCCTCTAGGACAACATCTGCCAAGCCTAAAGGTCTGGATAAATGGTTTCCGTCTATGGATTTGGCAAATATATCGCCCCAATCCTCGCCGCTTATATTTGATTTGCCGATTGCAAAATTATATACAAGCCAACGACTCATCTCGTAAATCATGCTCTCCGTGAATTCTCCCAATGGATAAAGCTCGTTGCTTATCCTGTCTTTTCCGTCTCTCAGTCTTGGATGCCGCATTAATAACCTCTTTTATAACCCTCTTTATCATGGATACGGGAACGGCGTTCCC
>JAJRXT010000037.1 GCA_024276125.1 bacterium | reverse complement strand
TTGCGGCGGACTAGACGAGCTTATCAAACGATTTCGAAAACACATATGGCGCTTCAATGCCGGTTGGATGATAAATCCACTTAAGCTAAATCTGAAAACTTACGCTGAATTGTTATAGTTATTTAAGCAACTATGCTTATGAGAACAAAGAATTTAAGGAGTAAATATGGCGGATAAGGCTTGTATTACCAAGCAGCCCAAGGGCTTGAGCGTTTTTGAAAAATACCTGTATATATGGGTGATTCTGTGTATTGCAGGCGGTATTATACTAGGCAAGCTGGCGCCGCAAGCGGCTGCATTCTTAGACGGCTTGGCAATATACGTAGGCGATGCGCCGGTGGTATCCATCCCGATTGCCTTATGCCTGTTTTTTATGATGTATCCCATTATGGTAAAGATAGATTTCGCAGAGGTGATAAAGGCGGGGAAAAATGCCAAACCGGTAGGACTAACCCTGTTTATTAATTGGATTATAAAGCCCTTTACCATGTACGCAATCTCCATATTTTTCTTAGGCGCTCTGTTTCGCGGATTTATCGGTACTGAGGCTGTGGATTTGGTAAAAATGCCGCTTGGCCTTAACCTGCCAGTAGGCGCTATACATGGAGTGGGTAAGGTGGTTATCGCAAATGGTATTAAGATGCTGCAAGTGCCCTTGTGGCGCAGTTATCTGGCCGGCTGTATCTTACTTGGAATAGCTCCCTGTACGGCTATGGTGCTGGTATGGGGCTATTTAGCCCGCGGGAATGACGGGCTTACCCTAATTATGGTTGCTATCAACTCCATAGCTATGCTCTTTTTATATGGTCCGCTGGGGGGATTCTTACTTGGTATCGGCCGCCTGCCTGTACCGTGGCAAGCGCTACTTTTATCTATCGGTATATATGTAGCCCTACCGCTTTTAGCGGGGTTTTTATCGCGTAAAATGATTATCAGCGCCAAGGATAAAGCATGGTTTGAAGACAAATTTTTACATCTTCTTACGCCGGTAACAATAATTGCTCTCTTGATAACCTTAGTACTCCTTTTCTCACTTAAAGGCGAGGTCATCATTTCCAACCCGCTGACGATACTGTGGATTGCAATACCGCTTTTTATACAGACCAATCTTATATTCTGGCTGGGTTATATAGCGGCAAGGATTATGAAGCTGGATTATCGCGATGCGGCGCCGGCGGCCATGATTGGCGCATCCAACCATTTTGAAGTGGCTATTGCTACGGCTACTATGCTGTTTGGCCTGTCGTCAGGCGCGGCTTTGGCTACGGTAGTCGGCGTGCTTATTGAGGTGCCGGTTATGCTCTTGCTGGTTAAGATTTGTCTTAAAACACAGCATTGGTTCAAAGGCTAGGCGCCCCCTGCCAATTTAGCCCGAAGAATTCAGGAGTCTTAATTGATTATAATGGCTACTTTAGTTCTCTTGCTAAACCAAGGCTGTTTAATTTTATTAGCTGTTATTTAAAACGAAACGAAGTGGAGTGAAGAATCTTTACACATATGCAAGCAGATTCTTCGGCTTTTGAGCTCAGCATGACAGAATGTAATTATTGTCGGTGTTAACTCTAGCAGCCATTTTAATTATTTCATAATACTCAAGATTATATCAGCCGCAATCGCCGCAATTGATAGAAAAAATATCAGAGCGTAATTCATATCCTCAAGGGAAACCTTGATGGATGAAAGCAGATATAGCAAAACTTTTCTATCCTCATCAGAGAGGGTTCTGTTTTCTACCTTTTCGATAAGCTTATAATCACTGATGGCTTTTTTGCGCTTCTTGGTAATCCCAAAACGATAGAAAAAGAAAAATATATACCCTATAACGCCTAAATACCAAACAGGTCTTACCCAATCTGCCTTTATATCCTGCAATACAATTATCGCCCTAAAAGCAATAGCTGAAAAAAGACCTATCAAGAAAAAACCGTACGTTACATACTTGGGAACAATCTGCGGTTTATGCGCTGTCATTTAATTTAACCTTAATTTAGATATAATTAATTTAACTTATTTATAAAAGACAAAACCGTGAGGAACACTTCTTTCAAGAAGGGTTTCCCCCAAGGTTTGCTCCTTTATACTAAGTTGAATCAATTATATCGGAATTAAGGTTAAATTAAAAGCTGTATCGTAGGGCTGTATATAGATTACTGTTTTTTTCAAATTGAGCAAAGAAGGTGTAATCCTGTTTCCCTAAAAATATATTACCGCCGATTTCAGCCGACCAGTAATCATCTATCTTATAATGAATTCTAGGCCTGAAATACGCGTCTTTGTCCGAAGGGGAATAATAGGTAAAAAGCGATAATTCCAGATTTTGATTCATTAACAGCCGGCTAAGACGCAGCGTTAGTACATGCCGGTCTTTATCTTCAAGGTGACTGCCGGTGGGTAAGCTTCTTCGGTAATCATTATAATCCGACATATATTCAAGATAATATTGGACAGCAACGGTAAAATCCGCCGCCACTTCCTGTTCATATCCCGCTAATGCCCTAAACTGACTGTTTTGTATAGCGGGATTATCGCCATTGCGGTCTTTGGCGGAATCATAATAACCAAGCTCAATATTACCGATACCTTTACCCAGCGTACCTCTTCCGCTGGCTCCGTATACCCTTAGTTTGGGGAAAATAACCTCTCCTTTGTTATTAATACCCGCAGGAACTTTCCAGAATCCATTATACGCATAAAACGCCAATTCGTATCCCTTGATATTTTTAAACAAACGGGCGGCCAGCTCATCATCATAAAACCAGTCATCAGGTTTGTCAGTATCCAAAACATTGTCTCTACCGGCTCGTTTTCCCAACATCGGGTTCCAGTAAGAAAGACGGTCGCCATCAATAAAACGATCGCTGTCAAAACGAGGGGTATATACAATATCCAGATTGGCAACCTTATTGTATAACGAAATTTTTAAGGCATCAGAAGGTAATTTTAAGTATTCCTCATCGCGGCCTATAAAAAAAGAGACCCAGTCTTTGGGAAATAAATCATTAATAAACAGCATATCTCCCGTACCCCAGGTGAGTATCTGCCGACCGGCTTTAATATCCAAAAAATAAAGCGGGCTAAAGGATACAACAGCCTCGCGTATACTAAGCCAGCCCTCGTTTTCCTCCAACCGGATATCATAATCATCAAATACGGGATCATATAAAAAATCCGTAATTAACTTAAAACCAGTATCGCTCCAATGCTTTTCAAGCTCCACCTGCAAACGAGTCTCGCCAAGGGATGCGTCTTTTTCATTAGCATCGGATTGAGTGCGCGCGCCAATGCGCACCTCCCAGAAACCGCTTAGCTCAAAGGGTAATACGCTGGAGGGATTCCCATGGCTTACAACTTGTGTTTCGGATGATTCATCTTGCGAAAGTCCCTGCGGTAAATCCGGCTCCTCAAAAGATTTATCATCGTTTAAGCCTAACCCCAAAGGCAAGTCCGGCTCTTCTTTAAGGCCTGCGGGCAGGGATGGCTCATCTTTAGCAAAAGCGCTTGATAGCAAAACGGTTAATATTAAGAATAAAATAATAGCGGGTAGTAATTTTTTGATCATAGTAAAAAAACGTAACAGTGGTGTTGGATTCTATAAATCTGACCCCACCAAACACCGGATTGTGTTAGGTGACGCCTAATTTTATGTTTCGGCTTGAGACAAGCCGAAACATAAAAACATCGACACTAATTTGGTACTCTGGGTCGTCCCTGACCCAGAGTACCAATACTGTTGACTTAAGCTACCGAATAAACTTGTTTCTGTAGCTGTCATTCTGAATGAAGCGAAACGCAGTGAAGAATCTGCCCACGTAGCGAGCAGATTCTTCAGCCTTCGGCCTCAGAATGACAGCTAATAAAAGACTTTTAAGTTTAAGTCAACAGCATTGAACCCCTTCCCCCACTTATCTTAAATATTTCATAGGGGCGCGCCGCAGGTAGCGTTCAGTAAATATATTATCCGGTAAGCCAATATTATATTTTACTTCCGAATATTCTTTGGCGGTTTCGCTTTTGGTGCGCAGATCCCTCATTCTGTCTTTAGTAACCGTAGGATAGCCTTGGATAGTATCTACTTTGAGCGCTTCATATATCCGATATTTTTTATCTTGTTTATCATAATATTCAGTCTTTACAGTAATAAAACTCTTACGGTGAACCCACATTTTAAAATATGAAAACTCAACTGATTCCGGGTCTTTAGGCGTGTTTTTCAGTACATAATAATTCTTGGTTGTCTCCACTAATTTATGATGATCCTCACTAATATTGCGACCGGATACATCTTCATAGAAAAAATCAGAGCCCACAAAACTAGTGCGTTTATCGGATGCGGCTATGCGTTTTACCAAATCAAGCGCCGGCAGATACAGCCAGCGGTCATCATCCTTATCCACATGCTTTAAAACCATAAAAACCATTTTATTGACATCAGCCGGACGATTAAAATACACATAAAGCTTTTGATCGGCGCAATATTGATCATCTTTAGCCTTTAGTGCGACAGCCGGCGGCTCATCGCTGCGCAATATGGTAAAATTCCGCCTGCGGATGCGTTCTTGGCTATCCTTTATACTCATAAGCACCCGCGCGCGGCCGTCTTTTCCCTGATAGTAAGACACACGGTTGGTCTTATCTACAATCTCATCCACTGATAGTTCTGCCGCCTGCAACAAGTGCGGATGTAAATTCAAGATTAAAGCTATTAATATTAATCTGAAAAATCCTTTTTTTCTTATCATTTAATTCCTCAAATTTGGTTGATATTTTCGGTGTTACGGGAGTTAATATATCATTGTCATTCTTAAGTGAAACGAAACGCAGTGAAGAATTTGTCCGCGTATGCGAGTAGATTCTTCGGCTTTTAGCCTCAGAATGACAGTATTATGGATTCCCAACTTTTTACGAGTCCATCATAGCTTCAGTTTTACACTTTTTCCGACCTGAGGCCATATTACAGGCTATAACAAAGACAATTACCGCCATTAAGCCAAACCAAGTTAATTTGTTCCAACCAACACCAAAAAAATCATGAATATTCATCGCAACAAGAGCAGCCGCAAGCGCCGCAATAACAAAACAGGTTGTGCAATTACATGTTAGGCTCGCTTTTTTGGTTTTGGGAAACAACCATTTTTCTAAAATAGTAATCATAGACGGCAGTATTAAAAGCGAGGCAATACCTGCGGTAAGTAAAATCGCCGCAATAAAAACCCCTACAGTTTGATAAGGCACTAAAGGCGCAGCCAGTAAGGGTAAAAAACCCACTCCTATTACTATTACATTTCTAGCAATTGCCCGCGCCGGTTCGCCGAATACCGGAGCGGCGGTTTCTGCCCATGAGTTGAAACCTTCTCTCAATTGACGGGCGCGCGATAAAAAATGTATGGCATAATCAACCGCCAGCCCAAGGCTCAAAGAAGACAATACCGCAACCGGCATATCATAATCCTTGCCGACTAATCCGATAAACCCGTAAATAAGGCCAATAGTAACAGTCAGCGGAATCATGGAAAGTATCCCCCATAAGGCCGACCTATATAAAATTATCATCATAAGCAGTACAATCAAAAAACTCTCTAAAAACGCTTCCAGCATACCGGTTACCATTTTATTCTGCCAAACTACATTAATATAAGTCAAACCGAACCATTGATGCTTTAAATTAACCGGCGGCGGATTAGCCGCTATATATTCATCCATTGCCTTAACCACTTTGGCCATATCCATATTATCACCGCTTTTAAGCTGTACCCATAACACGGTTTTGGTATAATCCGGAGTCACAAAATGCCACAAATCCTGCGGGCGGTGACTGTTTTGATAGGTCATCAAACATTGTGCTACTGCATTTACTGTATCTGGAATTTTAAAATTTTGCGGATCACCCTGTAATAATTCCCGATAGACGGTTTTTACGATATCCGCCAAAGAATTTGATTTACCTACTACGCCGGTAGTAAGCAGACGCTTTTGGACCCCTGCTATATAATTTAGTACCTGTGGCTGTTTAAACACCTCATCGGCTTGACGCTGCCGGTCTAAAAACAATATAGCCTCATCCCAAGCGTCGTATTCCTGCATTGTAGCCTTTTGAATACGTTTATCGGCAAAAGCCGCCAGTTGTTGTAATAATTCCTTTTTAGACGATACGCTTTTTATTATATATGTTGTCTGAGATTTTAAGGCTTCAAAGACAGCCGGTACAGCGGGCAACTCGCTTTTTAAGCTGTTTGCAGCTTTATCAATTTGTTTTGAAAGCTCATCGGCATATTTAGGCAAATCTTTACTTGTTTGTGCCTGAAATGCCAGATAGCCCATATAAGTACCGCCGAAATGTTCATTTAACACCTTATCGGCTATTCTGATAGGATGAGTAGGATTAAACCATTTAATCGGATTATCGTTTATTTTAATCTGACTAATTCCATATACCGCAATCACTACAAATACTCCGGTTATACCCATCACCAATTTAGCCCGCTTAAAAGTCAGTCTCCCCAACAATGTGAGAAAACGAGTAAGTATGCTTTGTGATTCGTTTTTATTTTTATCGGCAAATGTACCGAAATTCTCCAGTGATTTTTTAGGAATAAACATTATAAAAGCAGGAATGAAAGTCACCGTAAAAGCCCATGCAATCATTACTCCGAAGGCAATAAACAAACCGAAAATCTGAACCGGCGGTATCGGGGTCAGGGCGAGGGAGGCAAACCCTACCGCTGTAGTTAAAGAAGTATACAACATAGGGGTGAACAGAGTCTCCATAACCTTTATGACCGTCTTTTCCTGATCTTTGGTCTCCTGATAACGGTCGAAAAAATCTGACAGAATATGCACAGCATCCAAAACGGCAATCGGCATAATAAAAATAGGGATCATGGAACTCATAATATGTACGGTATTGCCGGTAATAATAAGCAGCCCCATTGTGCAGATAACCGATACCATAGCCACAATCATTGGAGATACAATAACAATTAGCTTACGAAAGAAAAAAAACAGCAACAGAAAAATAATCAGCATCGCCAAGGGAGCGGATATAGCCATTTGCTTAAACATCTCTACGCCAAAGGTATCTTCTGCCACCGGCAGACCGGTAATATAATATTGTTCATTACCAGATAGGGTGTCGATTTTTTCTTGTAGTTTGGAGTATATTTTGTAGCTTATGTCTTTGGATGTAAGCGGCAGGTACAGGCAAATCGCCTTGCCGTCTTCAGATATGAGCGTGCCGTTTAAAAAAGGTATACGCTGCGCCTTTTTGCGGATAGCCAGCGCCTGTTCTTTAGTCGTGGGGGGAGAGGCCATCAACCATTCAAACCTAACCGAACCCAAGCCTCCCTGTTCAATATTATCTACCGTAGAAGGAGCGATTAAGTCTATTTCTATCACCCCGATCTCTTTATCGGGATTCTCCTTATCAGACCAGTGCAGGCTTTTGGCGTATTCGGTAAGCTCATATATATTACGTAATGATTGAGGATTAAAAACCCCGTCTGGATTACTCTCATTTACAATCCCCACCACCAACATATCGTAAAGCGCCATTTCCTTTTTCATGGAATTATGAAAGATGCGCACCGGCTCATCTTCAGGCAGCATATTTTCCGGATCAGTATCCACTTTAAGCGGGTTTAATCCCTTAAAAGTATGCGGCCAGATAGTAGGCAGGGTTGCCAGCAGCGCTAAAGACAGCGTAAATGCGATCATAAGTCCGGTAACCAACCAAGGCCGGTTAAGCGAAAAACGCGTTATTGAAGTTCCCATTTTCATGATAGCGAGACTCCCAAATTAGCTACATTGTAAACCAAGTTTTTTAAGCAGCCACATCATAGGGCACCAGTTGGTAAAGCCGGATTGAAAAAGATTAAGCCCCACAAAAGCGGTAAAAATCAACCAATATGAGCTATGCAACACAGCTAAAGCCACACTGACAAGCACAAAAAAACCTGCAATCAGACGAAGCGTTCTTTCTACTGTCATATTCCCACTTATCTCCGGTTTTAGTTTGGGTTAAATCTTTTGATATAGTAGTATGAATTAGGCATTGCCCCGCCTAATGTAACAACTTAATTATATTAACCTAATAAAAAGAATAATTCAATAGTATAGGATTCTGAGTTACCCGTTTTAACGTTGATCCTTGCGGTTAAAAGCGGGGATTAGCCCTTTGAAATAAAATTATTCAGGCTAAATTGGGCGAGGCGCTCTTAATGAGGATTTTATAGAGGTTAGAAAAGATAGCGGGCTTCAAACAAGAAATTAATGCCGGCTCGGGGATAATCTCCCTTTATAGTATTTGCCGGAGCAGGGTCTTGGTAGTCTTCATCAAAAAGATTAAATACAGTAGCTTGAATCTCAAAATTATCTAATAGATTTTTTAATATAAGGCTTTCACTTACAATTACATGAGCGTCTAATTCGTCTCTTGTATCTTGATCGGCTCTGTACCGTTTACCCATTATTAAAACCTTGGTATGCGAGTTTAGGTACTTACATAATGAAAGATTTAATCCTAGATTCCCCCTATGTAGCGCTACATCAGGAATCCGATGTCCATCCTCATCTTTGGGATTTAAATAAGTATAATTTATATATCCGTAATGACCGCCTTTTATTTGACCCTGTAATTCCATTTCCAAACCGTCTATTTTAGTCGTCCCGTCATTATTTTCAAAGCGCAGCTCTCCAGTAGGCAGCGGTTCAACTACTATCAAATTTTTTATTTGATTGTTAAAATAATTCAAGCGCAGCATAAGCTGAGATATAATTTGATAATCTAATTCTACTTCATAGGTGGTTATCTTCTCCGGGTTCAGGTCCGGGTTACCCAGTTGAGCCGGATTATTAATATTATATAACTGCTCAAAATTGGCAGCCCTAAAAGCGCTGCCGTAGAGCAGCTTTAAACCCACTGGCTGGATGATCTGCCAAGTCAGCCCCCCGCGTGGATTGAAGGTATCGCCGAAATCGCTGTAATGATCATACCTGCCGCCTGCTGTAAGACTTATGTCATCGGTAATATTCCAGCTATCCTGAGCATATAATGCCCAGACGCGCCTAGTGACATTTTTGTTCCAATTCGGGGCATTCTGGAATGAAACCAGCGGCATCATGGTATTGGGATCAAAATTGGCGGTGTGCTTGGTATCAAATTGTTTAATCCGCTCCAGATTCCAGCCCAAAGTAAGCATATTTTGTTTAAATAGTTCATAATCAAGCTGAATTTCTACCCCTAAAGTCTGATTTTTAGTCTGCGGTTTTCCCAATAGACCATTAGAATACACGCCTAAAAATCCAGGAGGGAAAAGTTCCCATAAGATATCAAGCTCCATCTGGTTAATATAGCCTTCCAGCTTGATATCCAGCTCCGGCAGCACAGTATGCTTAATACCCAAAACACTAAACCATTGTTTTAAGTCTATTTCAGATTTATCTCCCAAACTACTGGCAACGCCGATATAATCTCCCCTGTTTTTCTCTACATAACGATTATGCCAATAAATATCTTTATAATTAATATTAAGACTCAAATCCTTTTTTTTCAAACAATCATTAGTCTCTCCCGGCGCTTCCGAGGGCTGCCCGATTAAACCTGCATAATCCTCTTCAACCGCTAATTCAGCGCCATTGGTATCCAAGAAGTCTATATGACCGGATATACCCAATTCACCAATAGATTTCCCAAACAATACATTTGTTCCCCAAGTATCAAAGCTTCCCCCTCGTACCTCAATCCTGACGCCGCCTATATCTTCTGCTTTTTGGGTAATAATATTTATGATAGCCAGAAAGGCGCCAGTACCATACAAAGCCGATCCCGGACCCCTTACAATCTCTATTTTTTCAATATTAGCCACTATAATATCATCAAAAAGAAATGCCGCTCCGCCGGTTATCGGTATATTTATCCTGTGCCCATCTATCATAAACAACACCTTTTCCGAATTTACGGTCTTAATGCCGCGAACTTCAGTTTCAAACTTTCCATGACGCATAATTGTAATACCTATTCCGGGAATGGTTTCCAGCACATCTCTTATAGTTTGAGCGCCCATGTCTTTAATCTGCTGTTTACTGATCACAGTTACAATAGCCGGGGTTTTGCTGATTGTTTTAGGCGTTTTAGTGGGAGTGACTACTTCTTCTTCTAAAAAATAGTAATACTCTTCACCTACGTTGTTTACTAAAGCCAACTCTTCGGCCATACATACCTGAGAATACAAATAAATTGAGGTGAATATTAAAAGCTGGAAAAAATGTTTATTAAATTTCATAATAATTAATTGTAGCATAATAATTACTTCCATAAAACAAAACAATGGCGTAAATTGTTGTTGTACATGTCACTGTTTTGTTATTCCCTCGAAAATTGGAATCCAGTATTTTGAAATATGTTATGGATTCCAGTTCCCCGTCTTCACGAGGACAAGCTTCACGGGAATGACAGGAAAAAAGCAATTTCTCTCTAATCCCCCTCACCTCAATCCTCTCCCCTAGGGGAGAGGAGGTTTTAAAATCCCTTCTCCCCGGGGGGAGAAGGTTAGGATGAGGGGGATGAACTCCAGCCGACAGATTAAACTTGACACAACACTAGTAACGATAAGATTCTTCGGCCTTTGTCCTTAAGAATGACAGCTAAGGAAAGCTCTTTTAAACACAGATGTTCTTAAGTCAACAACATTGAGACTTGTCCCCGCTCTCCGTCTGTTTTTTCGGGAGAAAACAAGCATCTCACCTTACAAGTGTTAGGTAATTACACTCCCCGAGTTAGGCTCATCATTGCTTGACATTATTGCAAGTTACGGATATACTTTTTATATGCTACGTGGATTCTTTGACTCCATTTATCAATAACACACCTAAAACACATGCCAACTGATAGCTTTTTGGGGTTTATAAAAACATGAGCCAGTATCCTATTTCTGCACAGATTATCAGTACCGGCGTATATCTGCCGGAAAAAAAAGAGGATATTAATGATTTCCTTAAAAAAGGACTATCGCAAGAATTAATTGACAAAGTGGGGATTTACGAGCATCGGGTCTGCCGAGTGGATGAGGGGCCTACGGATATGGAAAAAAAGGCGGCTTTAATCGCCCTTAAACGGGCTGGGCTTGATGTGTTGGATATTGATCTTATCCTTAGTACCAGCGTTATGCGGGAAGATTGTGTCCTTCCCAATTCCAATCTGCTGCAAGCCAAGCTGGAAGCCAAGAATGCGGCCGCCTTCGATATTAACCTGGCTTGCTGTGGTGTTATCCCCCAATTTATGATAGCCGCTAATTTTATTGCCCTTAAACAATATAAATATATCTTGCTGACTACTTCCACTGATTGGAATAGAATATTAAATCCGCATGATGTAGACAACGCGGCTGTTTTAAGCGACGGCGCTTCAGCCGCTATTATGGGGCCTGTGTCCTCCCCGTGGGGTTTTGTAGCTTTTGATCTGCAAACAGAGGGTAAACATTATTATAAATGCGGGACGCGCGTAATGGATTCTGAAAATAACATATTAAACGAGCGCTATTATGAGAGCAGAGCAGGCAGGTTATACTTTTTTATTGATGATGATATTAAGGATAAATCATCCGAATGGGTCAAATATTTACGTAATTCGGTTCCTAAAACCTTAGACGCTGTTTTGGCAAAGGCTAATTTAAACAAGTCAGATATTGATATGCTGGTATTACATCAAAATATCGGTTCCATAATTAACAGTTGGATAGAGTTAAGTAATGTCGATAAAGCAAAAGCCGTCACCACTCACCATAAATATGGTAATCTGGCGGCTGCAAACATTTTAACCAATTTGAATGAATTAATCGAAAGCAACCGGCTCAAAAAAGGCGATATCGTGGCTATAGCAGGCCAAGGAGGAGGCTTTTCAGTGGGTTCGGCAATTCTTAGGTGGAACAGGTAAAACTTATGCAAATCAATGTTTCGGATTTTATTGTCCAATACCTCGTTAAAATTGGGGTAAAGTATGTATTCGGCATTCCCGGGGCGCCGCTTCTGCCTTTTTTTGACGCTATGTTTAAGAGCAATCATGCGATTGAGCCTATTTTAGTCCGGCATGAAGAGGCGGCGGCGGTTATGGCTGACGGTTATGCCCGGGTAAGCGGGCAGATGGGAGTATGCTGCGCAACCACCGGACCGGGTACCACCAATCTGATTACCGGTATTGCCGAGGCCTATATGGACGGTATTCCGCTTTTGGTATTAACCGCTCATGTGCCGCTTTATTCTTATGGAAAGGGCGCTTTTCAGGACAGCAGTACGGATGCCTTAAATACTACGCAGATATTAACATATGTCACTAAATACAGCACAACCGTAATGTCCAAACATCGCGTGGTAGATTCTTTGAACAAAGCCTATGTATGCGCTAACAGCGGTAAAAAGGGACCGGCGCATGTAAGTTTTCCTTATGATATTTTAACCGACAGTATAGACTTTGACTGGAATAATAATCCGCTTCAGGATTGCCTTGCCCGCTATAGTTTGTTTAATCAATATTATAATCGTAAGATGGTCAATGAGGCTGCTAATGTGCTTTTACATGCCAAGCGGCCGGTAATTTTGGCCGGTTTTGGAGTAATCATGGCCGGGGCGTCCGCTGAGTTATTAGAGCTTGCCAATCAGCTTAATATTCCGGTAGCTACCACCTATAGGGCAAAAGGCGTAATTGCCTATGATCATCCGCTTCACCTTGGTTCGGTAGGCTTGGGCGGCTCGCCTGTAGCTGATGATTATATATGCTCTCCCGATGTGGACGTGTTTTTGGCGGTAGGTACGGATTTGGATGAGTTTACCACCAATTCATGGAATCCGCGCTTTCAGCCATCCAAGGCGCTGATACATATTGATATGAACCCGGAGACCATAGGAAAAAATTATCCGGCAAAAATATGTCTGGTGGGAGACGCTAAAACTATTCTGCTTGAAATTAACCTGCGGGTATTTAAAGCTGTCAATAGAAGCGATTATATACCTGAAAATACGTTGGAAACAGCGCTTAAGTACAAGAGTGATAAAAAAGGGATTATTGACGAGCACAAAATGGAATCCCAAAGTATACCATTACTTCCGCAAAGACTCATTAAAGAAGCCCGGGATGCGCTTCCTAAAGATGCGATTGTTTTTGTAGACGGCTCCAATAATCTGATTTTTACCATACATTATATGCCGTTTTATGTTCCGGGTACATTTTTTGTGGGGGGATACGGTAATATGTCCTATGGAACAATGGCTGCAATCGGCGGAAAACTGGCGGCGCCGGATCGGCTGGTGGTGGTTTTTTGCGGTGACGGGGGATTCTTGATGAACGGAATGGAGGTGGCTACGGCAGTTAATTACAATATTCCGGTTATCTGGATTATTCATAATAATGCCGAATTGGGGGCTATCCACCAGTTACAAAAACTTTTGTATCATGAAAATTTTATTGCCAGCAGTTATAAACGCGTTGATTTTGCAACTGTAGCCAAGGGGCTGGGCGCGGACAGCTACCGTATTAGCGAGCCTAATCAATTACGGCAGATAATGCCTAAAATCATAGCCGCCCAAAGGCCTACCGTTATTGACGCTATAATAGACAAAGATGAATGGCCGCCTATTTCTTCCAGAATAAAGGGCAAAAAGTAATTAATGGAACGTTTACTTAAGGTGTGATAAAAATGAATGCTACTGTCAATCAAACATCAGAGTCTTTACTGCTTTTTTTGGATGGAAAGCTGGATTATCAGGGAAGCCTGTCATTAAAGGATATTTTCAGCAAGCTGAACACCGTGGATCATCAGCGGTTAATTATAGACGTAAGGCAGATAAAGGATATCAGCAGTAAGGGTATATTGCTGTTTAAGCAATTATCCAATGAGCATCTAAGCAACGGCGGTCCGCCTCATATAAAAGGCGCCAGCCACTTTTTCCGCGAGGCTTTTGAACTAGCCGGAATAGATGATCTGTTTGTCTGGCTGGAAGGAAAATAGGCATGTTCATATAACATACCTTGCTGCTTTTTGGTGTAGACGCCGACCTTTAGGTCGGCCGCATGGGGCGGGTTTAAAAACCCGCGGCTACAAAGAAAATTGGATTTCCTATACTATCAAGGTAATACGCTAGTACAGTGTTTCGTCAATAACAGGGTTTATACTTATCTGTTATTCCTGCCTTCGCAGGAATAATAGTTTGCGGGCGATTCTCAGCTTATAAGCAATTGCGACACAGCCTCGAAGCAAAGCGCAGTGAAGAATCTACCCCCGTATGCAAGCGGATTCTTCGGCCTCCGGCCTCAGAATGACGGGGGTGGAAGCCTCAGAATGACAGGCTGGCAGCGGACTTAGGAATGACAATGGTAGTTATTCCTCTGATGCTGAATTTACTTCCAGCCGCAGCTTTTTCTTATTCGACTGAAGTCTTTTATCTCTTAATATCCTCTCTTTTGCGCGCCTGGACCTTTTTCGTTTCTTGCGCCTGATCTTCTCAATTTCCTTTTTCCGTTCGCTTTTTCGTCCAGCCAGCAGCTCTTCTATTTTTTGCGCTAAAAGACGTCTGGCCAGAAACCTGTTTAATGCCTGAGACCTTTGTTTTTGCACCTTGACTTCAATGCCCGTAGGCGTATGTTTTAAGTAAACACAGCTAGAACTTTTGTTTACTTTTTGTCCGCCCTTGCCGCTTGAACGAATAAATTTTTCAATAATATCAGCCTCGGCTATTCCCAGCTTCTGCATGCGGGTAAGCAAAGCCTTCTCTTTTTCTACAGTTACCATATCCTGTCTCTGCCGTTACTTTGGCCTTTGTCTGCTGGAAATTTATACAATACTCCTCTTCTGTTTCGGTTTATGTTTCTGGGTGTTTCACCCCGAAACAACCTAGTACAGCGTTTTCTTAAAAAGAGTTACTGATTAGCTGTCATTCTGAGGCCGCAGGCCGAAGAATCTCCCGTCCATACGCGTGTAGATTCTTCGGCCTGCGGCCTCAGAATGACAAAATTAAAACCTATTATAGAAACATACCTGTAGCCGCAGACCTTTAGGTCGGCCAATCTGCGGATTTAAAAACCCGTATCTGCGTTTATTGCTTAAAGTCGCTAAAGGCATACGGCTCCACCTGTTCCGGCGAGGGATATTTACCAAATATAAGCCAGTGTACAATCCGCTTTATATCGTTTAGTATCAAATATAAACCAGGCACCAAAAATAAAGTTATAAATGTACCAAATGAAAGCCCAAAACTAATAGAAATTGCCATTGGTATTAAAAATCGAGCTTGCAGACTCTTTTCCAGTAATAGCGGTAACAGCCCCGCAACGGTTGTAACCGTTGTAAGTATAACCGCTCTAAAACGAGCAACTCCCGCATTAAATACAGCCTCTTTCAGCTTTTTACCAGATTTTAACGACTTATTTACAAAATCAATCAGTACAAGCGAATCATTTACCACTATACCCGATAAGCCCACAATCCCAAAAAGACTCATCAAAGACAGCGACTCGCCTACTATATAATGACCCAAAACAGCGCCCACAATCCCAAAAGGAATTGATACCATAATAATCATCGGCTGGAAATACGACTTAAACAATACCGCTAAAATTGTATAAATAATAAGCAAGCCCAATACAAACCCGGAAAGCAGACTGCCTACCGAGCTTTCCCTTTCTTTTTGCTGACCCTCAAATTTATATGAAATGCCGGAATAAGTTTGTAGTAATTCAGGCATAAAGTCAGCCTTTAAATCCGATGTTATTTTAACCGCATTATTTTTACTATCATCCAGCTCCGCAGTTACAGATACCTTGCGCATCCCGTCCTGCCTTAATATTTGAGCATAGCTTTTATCCCATTTTATATCGGCTACCGCGGACAGCGGGATATCTTTTCCATCGGGAGCCTGTATATAAATAGCATCCAGATTGCTTATGGATTTTCTCTCTTTTAATGGATAGCGCACCATAACCTTCAGATCGTCATCGCCGCGCTGAATCCTTAGAGCTTGCGCTCCATAAAACCGGTGTCTAATTTGTGCAGCCAGATCGCTTAAGGTTAAACCATGTACTGTCGCTTCCGGTTTTAAAGAAAGTCTAAGCTCACGTTTACCCGTTTTTAAGCTGTCTTCTATATCAAAGACTCCCGGATATGAAGCTAATTTGTTTTTAAGCATTTCAGCGGTTTTTTCCAAGGTAGTAAAATCTTTGCCTAAAAATACAATATGAATAGGTTTACCCCCCGGCCCATGTTGGGGGTTATTAAAAGTAAGCGATTCTACATTCGGCAGCCTGCCTACCTCGCTCCTCCAGACATTTCTTATCTTCTCTGAACTTACTGAGCGTTCCTCAGAGGGAGCAAGCCAAATCATAACCTGAGCCAAATGAGCCCCCCGCTTCTGAGTTTTTTCAGTTTGACCCCCGATTTCCGAAGAAATATTTTGAATAATCGCTCCGTCTTTGGGAATTTTGAACCGTTCATTTACGCGCCGGGCGGCGTTTTCTATTTTATCCACCGCCATTCTAGTCTTCTCGACAGATGTTCCATATGGAAATTCCACCCTTGCTATCAATAGTTCATTTTCCGTCTTTGGGAAAAGCATAAACTCTATATGCCCGCCCTTATATAATCCTACGGTTATTAAAAATACCGATATGGCAATACTTGCGCTCAACATACGATTGTCTAAAGAAAATTGAAAAACAGGCGCGTAAATACGCTTGATTATATATTCGGTAAATGCGTCGGTCTTTTTTCTCATTAATTTTGGAATGCGCTGCCATAATGGTTTATCTGGGTCGTATTTTTTAATGTTGGTGTGACGAAGATGCACCGGCAGGATAAATATCGCCTCAAACAAAGAGGCGCAAAGACAGGCTATAACCGCCAAGGGAAGCACCCGTATAAATTTACCCATTATCCCTTCCACAATAAAAAGCGGATAAAAAGCGGCTATAGTAGTCAAAGTAGAAGCCGCAACAGGTAAGATCACCTCCGCTGTCCCATTAATAGCCGCCTGCCATGATTCCTCCCCGCCTTTAATATGCGTATAGACATTTTCGCCGACAACAATAGCGTCATCTACAATCATACCGATTGCCATAAGCAGCCCGAACATGCTGATCATATTTATACTCTGTCCGGTTATATCCATTATCCACAAAGCGCCCGCAAAGGATACCGGAATTCCCATAGCCACCCAAAAAGCAAGCCTTATATCCAGAAAAAACCATAAGGTAAACATTACTAAAGCTAAACCCAGCAGACCGTTTCTAATTAATAGATTCAACCTGCCCTTTACAAACTTTGACATATCCCTCCATTTTGTAAGTTTTAATCCCACCGGCAATCTGCTGTTTTTTTCTACCATATATTGTTTTGCAATTTTGGCGATTTTCAAAACATTTTGCTTCGGGGTTTTATATATATTTATAGTAACAGAGGGTTTGCTGTTAAACAGGGTGTAATAGGGTTCTTATTCAAATCCGTCTTTTATAGCAGCTATTTCATGCAGATACAGCATACTGCCGTCGGCTTGAGCCTTTACTACAATATCACGCAGCTCTTCGCCTGTGTATTTTTGTCCCTTGGTACGAATAGTGATTTCTTCGTTTTGGGTTTTTATATATCCGGCCGGCAGATCAAGAGAGCCCTTTTTTATAGCCGTGGCAACCTGCTGCATGGTTAGGTTATATTTACGCAGTATTTGTTCTGATACCTCTACTGATATCTCATAATCCCGCACTCCCGCTATAGTAACGTATGAAATATTGGGATAAGCCAGCAGTTCGTATTTAATCTCTTTAGCTGTTTCTTTAAGCGTTTTTTCAGGAGCATTACCGAAAAGCGCCATTGACATAACAACTTCTTTGTACACAATCTCTTTTACCACAGGTTCTTCAGCATCTCTTGGGAAGGTATCTATACGGTCAATTTCATTTTGTATATCATCTTTAACCTTATTAGTATTAGTATCAGGGTCAACCTCAATCAGCATAGAGGCCAGTCCCTCTGATGCGGTAGTGGTAACTTTGTCTATACCCTCTAATCCCTCTACAGCGTTTTCCAGCTTAGTGCAAATCCCCTCTTCCACTTCCTCCTGAGCAGCGCCCGGATAAACCACGGTTACGCTGATAAGATCAAGAGAAAATTCAGGGAATACCTCGCTTACCATTTTTTGGGTGGAGACAACCCCCATTACCAGTAAAGTGAGCATAAGTAGATTAGCCAATACAGGGTTTTTTACGATTGAGGTGATAGCGTCTTCGAGTTTCATGATATATTATTACAGGATGGGTTAACCCGAACAATTCGGGAGTTAATATGAAGCAATTGTTTACCTTCTTGAAGTTATAAGTATTTTGCGCTTCCAATAGATATAATGATTTTTATTGTTTTTGGGGGTGGGTATACTCAAAGTAATTCAGTACAGCGGTATAAAAATCTTCCAGGTCCTTAAGGTGTTTTTTGAGAATGCTCTTTAATATATCTATATCAATTGCCTGATAATCGTGTATTGCAATATTCCTGAAACCCGTCATAGACTCCATTTTGCGGGTAAGCTTATCATTTATTATACCGGCATTTCTAAGCAGCTTGAAATTGCCTTTAATGGTGTCGCTCAAACCAAGCCCCTCCGAGGCTGTAATGTGGGCGGCTAGATCTATAGCGGCCTGCACCGCTCTTTGAAGATTTAAGATAAAAATATCCTGTTTATCTATATTATCAAGCGCTGAAGGCTTTAATTCCGTGGTATGTTTAATCCTCTTTAAGCATCTTTGAATAACCGCTGTTTTTGCCAATACCACATCTTTATCGGGCATAGATTCTTCCCTTTAGGATATTATCTTCTATTTCTTTTATGGTGCGTTTAAGATCGTCATATTCATTTATTGTGCGGACAAAAAATTCATGATAGAGCCTAGGGTTCTTATTAATAAGCAGGATTCCTTTTTTAAGCGCCTGCATCTTTATAATTGGAGAGGCTCTATTTAAAACTACAATATCTACCGCTATATTGAGTATACCGGATAATTTATCCTTTAGATCGCTTAACCGGTAAAAATCATAGTCATTACTGAAAAATACAGCCAGGTCTAAATCACTAAAAGGAGTTACATTACCTTTGACAAAAGAACCAAATAAAAAAACAAACACTATATCATCACAGCTTGAGAAAAATGTTTCAAGCGTGCCGGTTATCTTGGAAATATTCACATTGCCGGAGGTTTTTGTGTTTTCTTGCATCTGTTTTATTACCTGTAGACGCTGGTTTTTAAACCCGCTTGTCTTGAGAGCTAACAGGCCGAGCTAAAGCTTGGCTGTTACTGTATTTTGCGGTATTTGTAGGTTGGGTTGAGGAACGAAACCCAACAATACCGTTAAACTATATCATCAGGCAGCCATGGAAAAAACAGGCACCTGCTCGTATTTATCGGGCTTTTTGCGTTCCTTTATAACCTCATCCATTCTTTTCATCGTTTTAGCGGAAAAGGTAATGTCTCCGCAGCTCTCACAAACCAAGGCCGGTACCTCAATAAAGCTATAGAGTTTTCCCGCTCTGCGTTCTTCATAATTAATTGTTTGAGACAATGTGTTTCCTCCGCACATACAGCATCCCATTTTATTTTCTCCTTCTTGTCCAGGGATCAATCCATTTTCGATAGTCCAGCCAATGAACAGTAATTAAATAAGCTTTTTGTCCGTCCCAACTACAAACCGCATATAATGCTTTGCTTTCTATAAAATTCATAAACAAACAACTTGGATAGGGGAATGATTCTGGATATTTTTCTACTATTGTTCCTTTGAGAATAACTTCACAAACATCATCATAAGTAATATTTCTTTGAGCCATTCTTTTTCTTGCATGCAGTCTGATTTCAATAGTGTCTTGTTCTATTGATTTGCGAATTTGCGTTATAATATTTTCCATGCTTTTTTCTAGTTTCCAGACTCGATGTTTGTCTTGTCTTCATCCCGAAACATCAATGCCGGTTTTTAAACCCGCCCCATGGCCGATCTTTCGGCCGGCTGCTACTTGGCAGTATTCTGCAATAAATCCAGATATCCCTGCAGGATGATAACAGCCGCCAATTTGTCTTTTACTTTTTTCTGCTTACGCCAGTTTAATCCGGCTTCATTTAAAGTGCGTTCGGCTTCTTGGGTGCTGAAACGCTCATCCCAGGTATTAATCTGCAGGTTTATTTCATACTCAAGCTGTTTAATAAATTTAAGTACCTTTTCCGCCTGCGCCCCTATACTGCCGTCCAGGTTCTTAGGCAGCCCCACTACGAGTTGACCTATGTCTAAGCGGGATATAATCTCTTTTAATTCGGTAATATCTTGTTTTAGAGAGCCTCTTTTAATTATTTTAACCCCGTGGGCAAAATATCCCAGCTCATCGGATACAGCCACTCCGATACGCCTGTCACCTACATCCAGTCCTAATATGATCATAGTTTGTTTATATCATTTCTTTTGTAGACGCGGGTTTTTAAACCCGCAGGTTAGCCGACCTAAAGGTCGGCGGCTACAGAGGCAGCCCGCGCCGGAGATCAATAAGATAGCTGTCATTCTGAATGCAGCGAAGCGGAATAAAGAATCTACTTGCTGTTGCGGGGGAAGATTCTTTGGCCTACGGTCTCAGCAAAATCAGTTTTGGGCAGAAAAAAACAACCATTTAAAATGTAGGGTGGATTAAGGGGCTTTATATAATGGATATACATTATAAATTAAAGGCAATAAAATTATCTATTGATTAGCCAGAATCCACCAAAATTGCAATTGTTTATAAGATAAGTTGGTAGAACCGTAACTATCAAAAAACGTAGACTAACATATTTTTTTTAGGCTCATTTCCAATATGGGCTTGTTCCACCCTACATTTTTTAAAATTGGTATCTTATCAACAGCATTGCTCACTCAACACCTAAATACTTACACGATGGGAGACAACCATTTGTCCTCCCCGCTGCATAGTTTTCTTAGCGTAACGAGCCGCCGATACAGAATGCGCAGTTATCATAGCCTCTGCGGTGGGCTTGCTGTATATCGCCAAAAGGTATGCGGTTATAAGGACTCATCAGCCTAAGCCAGGGGCAGTCTTTGCGATGCAGTTCTCTGCTTCTTCTATTGCCCACAAAGGAAAAGTGAGAAACCCGCGCCACCTGAGTAAAGCGTCCCATATCATTTCCATCTACAAATAAAGCAGCTACAATAGGATAGTCGCCATCCGGGGTACCTGCCGGAATGCTGTAGTATATAGTAACCTTGGTTCTTTCATTAGACTTAAAATCCATACTCTCCAGACTGCCGATACCGCCTTGATGAGTAAGCGTTGTATATAACGACGTATCTCTAGTTACTACTAAATTATTTAATACAGCCGTATCCGCCAGTCGCTTAACCACCTTTACCAGCACGCTGCCGCCCGGCACAAAACCGGTTAGATCAATCCGTAATTCCGCCTGATGCCAAGTACCTGCCGGTCCTTCCATATAAAAACTGTAAGAATCAGAGCCGCCCGGGATAATATCAACTATTCTGATATTTTTCCAAGCTACATTATTGCTGTTTCTTACCATATTGATAAAATCAGCCGTTGAAGAAATAGCCGCCAGATTTGGCGCCGGATCGCCGGGGCTGTCTAAAATACATATCAGGCAATAATGACCCGAACCCGGGATTTGTGCATCCGGCCAGCTAAGCGGCCCTACTACTCTAAACTCCCCCGGGGCTAAATTCTGAATATTTATATTGCCCAAATTCGTCCAGCTAGCAGGATTAGCAAACATACCCGGTTGAGTAAAATAAACCGCAGCCGTACAATCTCCCGTTATTGTTCCGCGATTTTGTACCCGCAAATAAATATAATTTTCCTGCCCGTCTTCCACCTCGTAAGATAAATCATGACGGTGCTTTATGGTTTGACCTAACTCATCCTGCGGGTCAGCCACCAGCTCGCTGCGTACAATAATATCAGGACTGGTATATAATCTGTTAGCTACCACCGGTTCGGCGCCATTATCTTCAATACTGTCTCTGATATAGGCGTTGAACTGACCGTTATTAAGAAAACCAATAGCCGCCTGCCCGTCGATTAGGCCGAAACCAGTAGCCGCATCCCAACCGTTATCAGCAACATCTCCATTAGCGCTAGCGCCGTTTTGAATATCTACAGCGCTATTTTGTAAAATATTCTTAACCGCCATAGGCGTAAGCGCGGGATGCTGTTCTAAGAGTAGAGCCGCCATACCGGCTGTCTGCGGGGCGGCGGCAGAGGTTCCGCTGACTACGCACCAGCCGTCGTCAGCAGCCGTATTATCGCCGTTAGGGAAAGCCCCTGAATTGGCCAGATCGGTATCCATACTATTATCCGGTTCAGTGGGCAGCATAATTAATACTGCACGCGGGGTTTCGCCGACCAGACCTACTACATCAGGGCAATGCCGCTGGGGCGAGGTATAAATAACACTGTCATAACTGCTGGCATAATTAGAGGCTCTAAAACCGCCTCCGTTTATGGGATATGCCCCGCCTACTGAAATGATACTGGGATGAGCAATAGGTTTTACAACGCCGGCATCAGTATGTCCGTTTCCTGCGGCAAAAACAACCACAATACCATTAGCGACCGCATTAGCCGCTTCTAGGTGCAGCGCCGGTGAAGAGCCAACTGTTCCCCAACTGCAAGTTATAATATCGGGATTTTGATTTTGTACGGCGGATTGAAAACCGGCCAGGGGAAAACTGTTGGCTCCGCCGTCAGAATATTTTACAAAAGAAAAGGCAGCTCCCGGAGCTACTCCCAATACATTAGCGGCTTCAGCGGTGCCGTGTCCGTATTCATCGGTATTTACATCCAATCCGCCTACAGCCCGAATATCGTCAATATTATATCCTTGATTAGTATAATGCGGATGCAGGCAGCTATAGACTATTTCCACATTAGTATTAGGCGCCGGCAGAGGTGTATCTAATGTAACAACATCACCGGCAAAAGACGCTCCCGCTCCATAATAATTAGCGCCGGTATGCCCCGGATCAGTTGCCAGCCATACTCCCTGTACATCACGTACATCATGTTCCACAGTTACCTGAGTGGCATTATCGGATATATGCGTTTCGGTTACTCTGCTTACAAAGCCTGTATCTACCATAGAAACACGCACCCCTGCGCCGGTAATACCGGCTGCATGCACCGGATTTACGTTTAACCGGTTAGGTACATCGGTGGTAACTTGTAACAAGTAATAGGGCGGAGCGGGCGCCGGCGGGGCGGCATTATGAAAGGGTACCCCGGGTACGGCCAGCTCTACCGCATCGGTTAGAGCGGCGATTCGCTCGCTCATTAATTTGACCGGTTGCGCTGTTTGAAAAAATGATAATCTCTGAGCTTTAGCTCCCGGTATTGGCAGGGAGAATTCCTGTTTGCGAATAGGCGCTTTAAATTCCGCTTCAAAGAGGTCTTTGGAACCGGAAAATGAAATACCGGCATCAGTATGGGCTTCAATAGTAAAGCCGGCTTGGGTAAGCAGGTTACATACTTTGTCTATATGGCTGCTTTTGGGGCGGAATTCATTGATTTTACTAAAGGTAAACTTGTCAAAATCATTAATTACAGACAGACCGCTGCGAGATTTTAAAATAACTGAAGCTACAATCTTTTCTACTGCCATTTTGACTCCTCCTTATTCGTTTGTAGGTACAACCATTTTATAAAGGATAAAACCTTGAGGGAAACCCTTCTTGAAAGAAGGGTTCCTCACGGTTTTGTCTTTTATAAATAAATTAAACTAATTTTATACCGAACTCACGTTAATATTAGTTAAATTTAGGAGAGATTATTAAGATATATTTATTTGTAATATTACATATTTATATATTATTGTCAACCGCTTATTGGCATGTTTTCACGACTGCACATTGCTGATATAATATAGAATTATATAGTATTTATTGTACTGAAACAGGAGGGGTGGTAAATTATAACCCGAAGCATTCTAAAGTTAATCAGGGTAGAACTTTATCTTATTGAAGTTATATACATTTTGCGCTTACAGGGGAAAGTTTATAAAACAACCTTAATTAACGTGAATTCGCCATAAAAGTTATTGAATTAAACTGTAGGGGAAGGGCTTGTCCCCGCCCGATTACGGTAATGGACACACAAACAGCATTTGGGAGGGGACAAGCCTCAATGCCATTAAGTTAAGCTTTATACTATAATGAAAAGCTTTTCTTAGCCTGTAATTATTGAGGCCGGAGGCCGAAGAATCTGCTTGCATATAGGGGTAGATTCTTCACTACGCTTCGCTTCAAGACAGTGTCGTAACTGCTTAAAACCTGAAAAATGTTCTCAATCTGTCATTCCTGCCAGGAGGCTGTGTCGCGACCAGCCGTGATTTAGCGAATCAGGGGTTCGTTCTTTGAAAAAAAGTCAAAAATTCTTTAAAAATCGTATTTGCGTTAGCGGTTAATCAAAAATCAACAGCCAACGTGCTTTTATTGTTAAC
>JAJRXT010000036.1 GCA_024276125.1 bacterium | reverse complement strand
TTGCGGCGGACTAGACGAGCTTATCAAACGATTTCGAAAACACATATGGCGCTTCAATGCCGGTTGGATGATAAATCCACTTAAGCTAAATCTGAAAACTTACGCTGAATTGTTATAGTTATTTAAGCAACTATGCTTATACCTATCAGGATAAAAAACCAAGCCTGAATATCTCTCCCAAACACCTGCAAATGCTGCCCGCAACCATATAACCTTATGTCGAACTCAGGTTACTATAACAATATATGCTAAGGGGAGGTGAATATAGTGGAACAGGAATGCTGTCAAATTAAGATAACCAAAATTGATAATGGTTATCGTTTTGAGGTTACAGGAGAGGGTGTAAAAGAGAATTGTGATTGTTTTAAGGTTCTACAGAATTGCTGCACCTGCAAGCCCAAAGAAAGCAGCAGAGAAAAAAGTAACTGCTGTTAGTTAGAGACTGTGTTGTAATTCAGTTTTTCTGTCATTCCAGTGGAGACAAGAATCCATGACTTGTTTGCCTTCTCCGGCAAATCTGTGGGTAAAGAGCATCATTTTTTTTTGATTATCACAGTGTAGAAATAGCAGTAGGGCTTGTGTTATTGTGGGTAACGTGTTTTTTGTTATCCACAATTACACAAGACGAGTGTAGTCGTACCAAGTGATCTGTCAACACTTTTCCGGACACTTTTTTAGGCGGCTTTCGAATATTCTTCTTCATACTTGGCAGGCGCCTTATCCCCAATTGTTAAATTCTGATGTATATTTCTTATTCTCACTTATTTGGACACACGCTCCTTGATTAGTTCCATAATGATATACGAATTTATGTGTCCAGAAAAGTACAACCATTCCAACAGCGGGTATACGCTCTGTCGTTGGAGTGAGCAGGCGAACTGACAAAACTTAAACGATTAGAAAAAGCTAAGCTGTAGTGTGCCTGAAATCGCTATGTTCAGGTAAAAACCAACAGAACAACCCAAAATGGACAGGTAAATTTGACGATGTAAAGAAAAAATTTATTTTTAAGCTTTTAAAAATGTTCAAAATCATAAAAGGCAAGCTGTCCATGAACCAATCTCTATTTTTGGGAAAAACTTGATTATTTAGATTTATTGAGTTAAAATATAATTAAGAACATATCAAAACTTAAAATCATATTCTATATTAGCAATATCCGATTATTTATGCTAAGAAACATGTCTAGGATTTCCGCATTTTTTTGTTGAGAATTCAACGCACCGGTAAAATCCGAAAAAATCGTGTTTTCTTTGTTTCGGATAAACAAACAAATGCCTATACCTAGTCACTTTTATGTTCTTATGTGATAAATAAACATACAAAACAATAAGTTAACTGAACACCACCATATTACTAATTAACATTTTAACGAGGGAATAATGAAAAAATCCATATTGGCTTGTGTTTGCTTGATGTTACTAATTTGTTGTCAGTTTGCAGCCGCAAAAGTCGGTAGTAAGAAAAAAATAATCGACGGACCCATATTAACCATTGACGATGTTATTGATTTTGGCGAGGTAAAACAAAATGATATGGTTGAAAAAATAATTAAATTCAGTAACTCCGGCGATCAAGAACTTAAAATTGAAGAAGTGGAAGCCTCCTGCGGCTGTACCGCTGTCGTTTTAAGCTCAAAAACACTAGCTCCCGGAGAATCCGGCGAACTTAAAATCAAATTGGATACTTTTGGTAAAAAGGGAGATATTAAAAAAACTATTACCATCTTCTCCAATGATTATGTAATGCCGGAAAAGGTAATCCACCTATTAACCCAGGTTAAAGCGCCAAAGCATCCAAAATTTGATGTGGGAGAAACCCTCTTTTCAAAGAAGTGCCGCAGTTGTCATGCAGACAAGGGAAAAGGGTTAATCGGTTCCTCCCTATATTTGGCTATATGTCATCAATGCCATGGCGCTGAAGGTGAAGGCAGCAGCAGCGCTCCTGCTCTTAGCGCCCCTGAGTATTTAAAACAAGTAGATAGTAAGTATCTCTATAATTGGATTGCCGATGGAAAACGAGGTACCTCAATGCCCGGTTATAGCCAAAAACATGCAGGACCGCTTGATGAGCGTCAATTAAATTCATTGGTAGATTTTATTCTCAGGTGGCGCTAACCTGAAAATTTCAGACAGCATGGCAGTATAAGGTTTCTTATTTAAGGCGTTTAGTTCTTATGCTTGGTCGTTTTTATAAAAATGATGTTTATCATCCAAACTATTGGCAAATATTGGTTTTAAGCATAAAAGCAGGACATTACAACCGGTCTATGCTTAAATGGCTGGGCGTAATTTTATGTATTATCTTTAGCGCCTTAATTATGACCTCACAAATCGGGCATAAATTATTAACCCAAAACCGCGCTATAATAAATGATATAAAAAGGATTAGTATAATCCTTGGAATCAGCAAACCAGCGCCTGCTAATAATAAAGAAAATAAAAATCAGGATGTCAGGGTAAATGCTGAAGGATTACGTATGTTGGAACCCGTAGCTAAGCTCTATCTGGATTTTTCCGGCACACGAAAACCAAACCGAGATAAGTCCCAAAACGGCCATTGGGTATTGCAAGGCTTGGCCGATGATATTACTAAAAACCCCGAAAATAGAAAAATTATAAAAAAATGGATACACTCCATAAAATATGGTAATAAAGACCCCCGCCAGCAAGTTCGATGATATATCAATATTTTTTGATAATATTTTCTGTAACCAGCCTTTAAAGCTCCTCCCTTATTGTTCGGGTTAAACCAGTTTATAAAACAAAATGGCTACTAGAGTTCTCTTGCGAAAAAAATTATATTCTGTCATTCTGAGGCCGTAGGCCGAAGAATCTGCTTGCATATGCGAGCAGATTCTTCACTCCGCTTCGTTTCGTTCAGAATGACGGTTAAAAAAATTAAATGGTTTTGGTTTCGGGGTCAACTCAACAGCCATTTAAAACAATGTAATATTATAAATGGACTATCAGATAATCATTATAGGCGCCGGAGTTGTAGGCTGTAGTATCGCTCGCAAGCTCTCCCGCTTTGACCTAAATATAATGGTAGTAGATAAACAAAGCGATGCGGCACAAGGCGCAAGCGCTCGCAACAGCGGAGTTATACATTCCGGTATACAGGTACAATCCGGCAGCCTAAAATCACAATTAAATATAAAAGGCGCCAAATTATTCCCCCAATTATGCTCTGATTTAGGTGTCGCATACCGCAGGGTGGGAAAACTTATTGTCGCTCAAGAATCTAATGAACTAGCCGCATTAGATAAAATGTATAAAGCCGGTATAAATGCCGGCATATCACAAGTTAGCCTGCTTACTCACAAAGAATTACAAAACAAGGAAAAGCATATAAACGGCATAGCCGCCCTGTATTCTGCATCTGAGGCCATTATCTCACCTTATGAACTGACTATCGCTCTGGCTGAAAACGCTATATCAAATGGCGTAACATTTAGACTTAATCAAGAAGTAATTAAAATTGATAGACTGAAAAAAGGATATAAACTTTATACCCCGAATAATTCATATACCTGCCAATATATAATCAATTCTTCAGGTATATGGGCGGATAAAATATCCCGTCTTGCAGGTATATGCGATTACCGGATTTATCCCTGCCGCGGTGAGTATTGGGTTACGGATAAACGGTTAGCAGACGCTATTTCTTCAATGGTATATCCGGCGCCTCAAAAGGGGGCGGGAGGCTTGGGTATTCACCTTACACCTACAATTAGCGGTAATATCTTACTTGGTCCAAGCGCTTTATATATATCAGGACGCGAGGATTACCGCACTACCAAAAGGACGCTTAACCGTCTATATAATGAAGCAAGGCAGTTTTTACCGCTTATCAGTCGTGATGACCTTATAGCCTGCTATGCCGGTATACGCGCTAAATTACAGCCGCCAAACACTTATACAACTGCCGATTTTATTATTAAGGAAGAAGAAAAAGCCCCCAACTTTATTAATTTGGTGGGGATAGAATCACCGGGGCTATCTGCCGCGCCGGCTATTGCTTTATATGTAGCTAATATTATCGCTAAAAAAATAAAGCTTATACCCAAAGATAAGTTTAATCCTTATAGAAAAGCCAAAAAGTGTTTCCAAGAATTATCATTATCCGAAAAGGCTGAATTAATAAAAAATGATCCGCTATCCGGTGATATTATATGCCGCTGCGAACAGGTTACGCTCCGCGAGGTATTGCAGGCGCTTGATAATCCGTTGGGCGCAAACAGTATCAGCGCTATAAAATACCGCACCCGCGCTGCTATGGGGCGCTGTCAGGGCGGATACTGCCTGTGTCGATTAGCCGATATAATACAAAAACAGCACAAGGGAGAAATCACCCTGCACGGGCCGGGCTCGCCTTTGTTTGTTGGTACAACTAAGGTATTGTTAAGATGACATATGACGGTATTCTGGGTCGTCTCTGACCCAGAGCAGGGTCAATTTTGTTGACTTAAGGAAATTGTCATTCTGAACGAAACGGAGTGGAGTGAAAAATCCACCTGCATACGTGGGCAGATTCTTCGGCCTGCGGCCTCAGAATGACAGCAAAGATAAACACAGTTATTTATGAAACTCTATCCTGCTAAAATGACATATAATCATCGCAACTTAATCATAATCGGCGGGGGACCCGCCTGACTGGCCGCCGCTATATCCGCAAGGGATGCCGGTATAGATGATATTTTACTCTTAGAGCGCAATGATTATTTAGGCGGAGTATTGCCTCAGTGCATACATCACGGATTCGGTCGTGAGATTTTCAAAGAAGCGCTCACCGGGCCTGAATACGCTCAAAGATTTATTAATAAATTGGAAAACTTAAATATAGAATACCAGCCCTCCACCTTGGTGACTCAGCTTACGGCCGATAAACGAGTCATTGCTTGTAATCGTTACGGATTACAGGCTTTGTCAGCCAAGGCTGTAATTTTGGCTATGGGATGCCGCGAGCGGACTCGGGCGGCGCTTGGTATCCCGGGTACCAGACCTGCCGGTATTTATACCGCCGGCGTTGCGCAGAATTTTATTAATATAAAAAACCATATGCCCGGTAAAGAAATCATAATTTTAGGCTCCGGTGATATCGGCTTAATCATGGCCAGACGCTTTAGCTTAGAGGGCGCTTGCGTTTTGGGGGTAATTGAAAAACAATCATATCCGGGGGGACTGCCCCGCAATATTGTACAATGCTTGAAGGATTTTAATATTCCCCTGTATCTAAATCATACCATAATTGATATTCAAGGAGCACATAGATTAACCGGAGTTACTATGGCCGCACTTGGTCCCCGCGGCGGGATTATATCCGGCACCAAGCGCCGCATAGCCTGTGATACCCTGCTTTTATCAGTGGGTCTGATACCGTAAAATGAACTCTCACAACAGGCGGGTATTAAATTGGATACGCATACCGGCGGCGCCCTGCTGGATGAGTGCGGGCGGACCGATATACCTGGTATATATGCCTGTGGTAATGCAGCGCATGTTTATGATATAGTAGATCAGTTGACACATGATGCACGACTAGCGGGAAAAGCGGCGGCGGATTATATAAATAATAAATCTGAGTCTGATTTTTCCGTACAGCTTACAGCCGGATGCGGCATTAAATACGTGGTACCTCAAAGGCTGTCTTATGCCGGTAGGCATACTCTAAGTTTCAGGGTAAGCGCTCCTGGGGAAAATAAACACATAAGAATAAGAAAAAAGCGGAAAATTTTGGTAGAAAAATTTATTAGTAGAGTCAACCCGCCGGAACTGATTAGATTAAATGTACAACTAGATCAGATTACCAATGGCGATATTATCAGTCTGGAAGTCAGATGAAAAACACCCTAACCTGTATTATCTGCCCCCGAAGCTGTTTGATTTACGTATACTGCGAAGACGGGGGTATTGAGAAGATACAAGGGGCGCTGTGTTCCAAGGGAAAACGCTATGTACAAAAAGAGCTAACCTGCCCCATGCGGACGATTAGTACCACGGTTGAGGTAACCGGCGGAGAATATCCATTGGTAAGCGTAAAAAGCGAGGGCGAATTACCCAAAGAACAACTCAAACTGGTAATGCGGGAATTAGCTAAAGTAAAGGTACGGGCGCCTGTTGATATAGGCGATATTTTGGTATATAATATACTAAATACCGGGGTAAATATAGTGGCAACCAGGATAGTAAAGCAAAAATAAAAAGGGAGCATTAGCGCGGGACAGAACCCTTTGCATAACTCCCTATCGTGATTTTTCGATTTCCTATGTGTAAAGTATACGCCTGTTATTGACAGGTGTCAAGTATTTTTACCAAGGTTTCGGGGTGAGACACGCCGAAGCATAAGAATACTAAAGAGGTAATAAGCATGTATGATAGAATGATATCAGATTCTAATATTTGCGGGGGAGCGCCTTGTATTAAAAATACACTCCAGTACACATTATTCTTACTCACTTGAGCGGTGGAGAAAATATCGAGGAAATCCTTAAAAATTTCCCCCGCATTAGTAAAGAGGATATACAAGGCTGCCTGGAATATACTTCTTAATTTAATAGTATAGAAAATCACATTTTAAGGCTAAAGAAAACAACCTGTTATGTGTTGCCTGATTCTCAAATCCGGCAGCTTAACAGGTGTCAGATTTGAGAATCTGACACCACCAATGTGCGATAATTTAATTGAACATATCGCACCTTTGGTGCGGACTATTGTAGTTGCCGACCTTTAGGTCGGCCTGTTATTAGGGCGGGTTTAAAAACTAGCGTCTACAAAGTGAAAAAATGGAATATATCGGAATTTTAATTATAGCCGCACTTGCGGTGATTATATATTTACTTTTGCGTCCTAAGCAGAAAGATGAAGAGCTGAATCTGATTCAGCAGCAAGCGCTGACTCTCTTGCAGCAACAACAGCAACAGACTCAAACGCTATTACAGCAGCAGCAACAGCATACTCAGCAGTTAATGCAGCAGCAGATAGAATCCCTGCGCGAACATATCCGTTTGAGTCTTGAAGGTAATACCAAATTGATAAGCCAGCGCTTGGATAACAGCGCTCAGCTTATGAGCAATGTACGCTCTCAATTATCTCAGGTGGAAGAGGCGCATAAGCGTATATAT
This sequence comes from bacterium, assembly GCA_024276125.1. Classification (GTDB taxonomy): domain Bacteria; phylum SZUA-182; class SZUA-182; order SZUA-191; family JAJRXT01; genus JAJRXT01. Next base: position 37,365 of record JAJRXT010000036.1, on the reverse strand, counting down.
GATGTGGCCAAAGATATATCTGAATTACAAAAGATACTGCAAGCCCCAAAATTGCGCGGTAAGTTGGGCGAGCTTTTCTTAAAAGACTTACTTTGTCAAATTCTGCCGCCGCAGCATTTTAAGCTGCCGCATACATTTAAAAGCGGCGAACGCGTGGATGCGGTAATTAATCTGGGTAATGCTATGGTGCCGATTGACGCCAAATTCCCATTAGAGAATTTCAGGCGGCTTATGCAATTTGAAAAACCGGAGCAAAAACAAGCCGCCAGAAAAAAATTCCTAAATGACGTAAAAAAACATATAAACGCAATCGCTTCTAAGTATATCTTACCGGATGAGGGCACTTATGATTTTGCGCTTATGTACATTCCGGCGGAAAACGTGTATTATGAGATTATAATCCGAGATGAAGAAGATAAAAATATCCTAAGCCATGCCTTAGAATGCAAGGTTATTCCGGTATCGCCCAATACGCTTTATGCGTATTTACAAGCTATCTTATTGGGATTAAAGGGATTAAAAGTCGAGCGTCATGTAGAAGAGATACTACAAAGCCTAAGCCGTCTGCGCAATGATTTTGCCCGCTTTCAAATCGATTTTAATAAACTGGGTACGCATCTTTCACATGCCCGCAGCAGCTATGATTTATCAGAAAAACGCTTAAACAAATTCGGCGAAAAATTGGAAGTATTAGATACAATAAAAGAAGATTCAGTAACTATCGGTCATTCAACTAAAGTGATAGCATAATGTTATATTATCGTAAGTCTTATTATATTGTCATTCTGAGGCCGGAGGCCGAAGAATCTGTTTGCATACGGGGGATAGACCCTTAGCTTTCAGTTCAGGGTGACAGTACAAGAAGACTTAAAACATATTACAAGCTTCGGCTTATCTTCTGCCTGCTGCTAATATTTCTAGCAGCCTGCGGCAGCTCTTTTGCCGCTCTATCAAAAAATAAATCAAGCAGCCCACAAATCAAAAGATCATATCAGATAAATGGAAAGCGCTATTTTGTATTAGCCAGCAGCGAGGGTTTTAATCAGCAGGGCCTGGCATCTTGGTATGGAGCTGATTTCCATGGAAAACCCACCTCAAGCGGTGAAATATACAATATGCACGCTAAGACGGCAGCCCATAAAACCTTGCCTTTAGGCACCCATTTACATGTACTTAATATGAAAAACGGTAAAAGTATTCAGGTAATGATAAACGATCGGGGTCCGTTTGTTAAAGGCAGGATTCTGGATTTGTCCTATTATGCTGCAAAAGAATTGGATATAGTAAATGAAGGAACCGCACTGGTTAAAATAAAAGCATTGGGGCAGAAAAATATATCAAATAGATACAACTTTCAAACCGGTAATTTTACTATTCAGATAGGAGCGTTCAGGGACAAAAATAATGCTGTCAATAGAGCCGATAAATTAAAAGGCGGCTATATTGTTACATACAATACACCAGCGGGTAAATTGTATCGGGTCCGTATTGGTCATTTCACCAATTTAATAAAAGCCAAAAAGGCATGTAAGCAAATGGAGGCGCACGGCTTTACCGGGGCGTTTGTTATATCAGAATAAGGATAATTTGTATTCAAACAATTATTCCCCCTCACCTCAATCCTCTCCCCATGGGAGAGGGTCAATATTGTTGAGTTAAGAATTTCAGACAGTCTCTTCTATGGCTGTCATTCTGAGGCTGAAAGCCGAAGAATCTTACTTGCATACGCGTACAGATTCTTCACTCCGCTTCGCTTCATTCAGAATGACAATTACCTTAAGTCAACAACATTGCTCCCCGAGGGGGCGCTTTTAAATAGCCGGTTTAAAAACCCGCTACTACATTTTAAAGAATAAATTGTTCATACATACCCAAATCATGCAAGACGCTCTATTTGAATTATTTCAACACGATATTATTGCCCTGTCTGTTTTATTGCTGGGCGGTTTTGCCGGCGGCAAGCTGGTCAATAAAATTAAATTACCAGCGGTAACCGGTTATTTATTGGCGGGAATTTTGCTGTCTCAATTAAACATTATCCGCTCAAGTCATTTAGAAGAATATCGTTTTATAGAGATACTGGGTTTAAGTATAGTAGCGCTTATCATCGGCGGCGGCCTGCATTTTAAGCGCTTAAAGCACATCGGTAAAAGCGTGCTTATAATCACTGTAGTACAGGTAATGGGCGCTTTTACGGTGGTTGTAGTATGTACCTATCTTTTTACTTCGGCTTCTTTAGAAATTTGTATACTTTTGGGGGCTATTGCCTCAGCTACAGCGCCAGCCTCCCCAATAGCGGTAATCCAGGAGTTGCGGGCTAAGGGTAATCTTACAGATACCCTGATGGCAGTAGTTGCTATGGATGATGCGGCTTGCCTTGTCCTGTTTGGAATATGTGCGGCAATAGTAAATATGCTGACCAAGGGCAGAAGCGATCTGTTGCTTTTCTTATATCCGATCTGGGAAATAGCAGGCTCAATAGGAATTGGTATACTCGTCGGCTGGTTTATTCTTCACCTGTTAAAGCATGTAAAAAACCGCCATGAAATCGTTATAATACTAATCGGTATAACCTGTTTGGCCGGTGAATTGGCTGAAATAGCCGGCATGTCGGCGTTGTTGCTTAATATGACCAGCGGGGCGGTAATTGCCAATTTTCATCGTAAGAGCAATGTGTTTAGCGTATTAGAAGATATACAACTACCCGTTTTTGTGGTATTTTTTACTTTAGCCGGCGCCAGTTTGGATTTTAGCATGCTGGCGCTTAATCTTGGATTGACCCTTGTCTATATAACAGCCAGAGCAATGGGTAAGGTCGGCGGGGCATTTACCGGCGCTAATATTTCCAATGCCCCCAGAATAGTAAAGAAATATCTGGGATTTGCAATGTTATCGCAAGCAGGAGTGGCCATTGCCCTGACCCTTGCCGTACAGAGCAGATTTCCCCAATACAGCGGGCTGATAAATGCCGTGGTGGTGGCGGCGGTTACGGTAAATGAATTAATAGGTCCAATCGGCACCAAATACGCTCTGACCAAAGCCGGTGAGACGGGGATAACTAAAACTTAATATCATCTTAATAACTCATGTTACGCAAAGCCTGCTTTTAAATGTAGGGTGGATCAAGCCCATATTATAAAAAAGCTTAAAAGATATTTTGGGATTACGTTGTATGACAGTTGCGGATCCACCATATTCAGTAGAGGTGGTGGATTCGGGGTGTTATTTTCATAATTGTATTATCTTTAATTTATGATGAATATCTGTTATATAAGACCCCTTAATCCACCCTACGGCTACGGCAATATTATTATTTTTCACCTAACCTGATATGTTCCAGGGTTTAGTAATATGAATCAACTGAACACTCATAAGGCTATAAGTAAATCAGAACGGATATTATTAAACCGATGCCGTCAGGCTATAAGAAGCATTGATCCTTTGGCTGAGGTTATTCTTTATGGTTCCCGGGCAAGAGGGGAAGCGCTGCCAGATTCCGATTATGACTTGCTTATCCTAACCAATAATAAGGTAAGTCTTAAAAAGGAAGATTTATTCTGTCGGCAGCTATTTCCTATAGAGCTTGAGACGGGAGCGGTATTAACCGTAATAGCTTTAAGCAGGAAGGATTGGGACTCAAGTCTATATAAGGCCATGCCCCTATATCAGAATGTCCGAAAGGATGGTATTGTTTTATGAATAAAGAAACTTTGATTTTGGTAACTTAACCCAAGTTGTTACCTATAGGTTCATTTTTAGAAAAAATTGGTTTTACATAATTGTCATTCTGAACGAAACGAAGTGAAGAATCTGTCTACATATGCGAGTAGATTCTTCGGCCTACGGCTTGACAATGACAGAATATAATCTTTTTCGGAGCAAGGAAACGGGCGGGGACAAGCCGCCGCCCCTACGGCTTAATAGAACCAGTAAGTTTTATGCCTAACTCACCTTAAAACAATATAATACTATAAGAAAATGCAAGATAAAATACACTGGCTGGCCTTAAATCTGATTCCAAAGGTAAGCAACAAATATCTGTATAAACTGGTGGAGCATTTTGGTTCGCCGCAGGAGGTTTTCTCCGCCCCGCTTAAAGAATTAGAACATGTAGAAGGCGTACCTTCCAAAATAGCCGCTAAAATAAAAGAATTCGATAAAAAATCCGCCTTAAAAAAAGAACTGGCGCAAATTGACAAACATAATGTATCTATTATAACCTACGATGATCTGGAGTATCCAGAAAACCTGCGCTCAATTTGCGATCCGCCCTTAGTATTATATGTAAAAGGTGAATTTAAGACACAAGACCATTACAGCATAGCAATGGTAGGCTCTCGCCGCAGTACAGCTTACGGCCGGTATACAACCAAAGAGTTAGCCGCCCAATTAAGCCAAAACGGTATAACCGTAGTAAGCGGTATGGCGCGGGGGATTGACAGTATATCTCATCGCAGCGTTATAGAAAATAAGGGGCGTACTTTAGCAGTGCTGGGCTGCGGTATTGATGTGGTATATCCGCCGGAGAATCATCAGTTAATGAAAAGTATCAGTGAAGCCGGAGCGGTAGTTAGTGAATTTCACATGTCCACCCCGCCCTATGCGTATAATTTCCCTATCAGAAACCGTATTATATCAGGTCTTTCACTGGGAGTTATAGTGGTGGAAGCGGCTCTGCGCAGCGGAACCATGATTACTGTAGGCTGTGCCTTAGAGCAAGGGCGCGAGGTTTTTGCCGTCCCGGGGCAGATAAGCTCCAAATACTCTCACGGCACGCACGCACTTATTAAGCAGGGAGCCAAGCTGGTAGAGGGTGTTAACGATATACTGGAAGAATTAAAACTGCCGCTAACCGGACTGCGGGTACATTCTGCGGATGATGCGGAAACTGTTGACTTAAATCCCCAAGAGAAAAATATACTTGACGTACTTTCTTATGATAATATACATATTGATGAGATCATCATGAATTCGCAGCTACCGGCAAGTAAGGTTTTAAGTATACTCGTCAGTCTGGAAATTAAGAACTGCATAAGACAAAGCCCCGGTAAATTTTTCTGCCGTATAGATTAAGTACTTAACTCACGTTAGGTTAGTATGTGAGCATAGCAAGATACAAGACTACAATATCATACATGTTAGTAACATGTTATGTACATATTGTCGGTAAGAATTATTGGGGGTTGGTTAAAAAAGGAAAGATGAGGGTATATAAACAAACTAGCCTGTCACCCTGAGCTTGTCAAAAGGCTCAGAATGACAAAATAATTAATTTAGGTTTTTTACAAGTCCAGCAAAAGTAGGTTGGGCAGAAATGAAACCCAACCTACATTTTACCTGAAGCTAATATTGATGCAGCAGTATTGCCTGCCGTTAAGCCCCGCAGTTACTTTTTGTACCGCTAGACTCCTTATGCCTGCTGGTGCAGCAGCAATTTCGTAAAACCTTAATACAATCACAATTCTCTTTAAGGTTCTCTTTGAGATTCTCTCCGGTAACCTCAAAACGATAACCATTATCAATTTTGGTTATCTTAATTTGACAGCATTCCTGTTCCACTATATTCACCTCCCCTTAGCATATATTGTTATAGTAAATAGTTGCTGTAGGCAACTTATAGAACAAAAAAATATCTTTTTATACTAATACACTAACCATTTTCAATTCTCAGGTTTAGAACTTCTTAATTGTCACCCTTAAGAGGCTGTGTAGTAATTGCTTATGGACTGAAACTTGTCCTTAATCTGTCATTCCTGCGAAAGCAGGAATCCAGCCTTTTCAAGATGTTATGGATTCCCACCTCCGAGGGAATTACAGATTGAAAGCATTTTTCAGCTTATAAGCAGTTGTGACACAGCCTCTTCGCTTAAGAATGACAAGATGTTAACCAGTCAATATGAAATGGATGCTGTACTAAATTGCAATCAAAAAGACACTAATTAGGGGTCGGGCTTAAGGGACAAGCCCGACTACCATGATATTTTGAATGCAACTTAGTATTAATCCTGCCTGCCTTTACAGCCGCAACCGGCGGCATAACTTTGTATTTGCTTAACCATGACTCTAAGACCAACTAAAAAACCGGATAAGTCTTTTTCTGGAATACCGGCAACTAATTGATTAAAAAAATCATTATAGCAGCCCTCCAACTGAGCTGAGGTATCTTTACCGCTTTCTGTCAGAGTACATAATACAGCCCGCCTGTCATTTTTATCTTCTTTTCGACAAATCAGTTCCGCCATCACCAGCTTATCCACCACCCGACTCATGGTGCTGACCGAAAGCTGCATTTCCTGAGCCAATTGCCGTATCCCCAGCGGCTGTTTTTTAGCTACCGACAGCAACGCCAAACCCTGCAAGGGAGTAACGCCGAAACAAGCGCACGTATCACGGTCACTATTTTCCAGGCTGCGCAATAACCGATAAGTCAATTCTCGTATTTCCTGAACTTTGGACTTCATCCCCCCCCCGTACTTGCACCACACAATGATTGCCCACAACAAATATATACACTGGCATCTAATTTGTCAAGTATAAAAATTAAAACAAAAGAATATTGACAAAGACAGCACCATAATAGATAATCAAATCGAATCGAATAATAAAAAGTTTCGACGGGTTAGCAACTATGGGGTGGCAGCAAAAATAATCTTAAATTCGACATAAAACTTGCTGATTTTGTTAAGCATAGTCGCATAATTAGCTATAATCTTTTTAGTGGGGGTCAGATTTTCAAATCTGCCCCCCAAAGCCCCTGTTGTCGGGTTTTTAGAATCCTACAACACAAGTTATAGATATTTATGTAATTATGCTTATCCTGTAGGGGATGCGCTCCCAATGCTGTTGACTTAAGAGAACTGTAATTCTGAACGAAGAGGCTGTGTCACAATTGCTTATAACCTGAAAATTACCCTCAATCTGTCATTCCTGCGAAGGCAGGAATCCAGTTTTTTCAGTAAGTTATGGATTCTCGTTTTTACGGGAATGACAAGAAAAAAGCAGTTTTTCTGGTTACGACACAGTCTCGAAGCAACGCATAGTGAAAAATCTGCTCGCTGTTGTAAGGGGAGATTCTTCGGCCTTTGGCCTCAGAATGACAGCTAATGGTATCCTTTAATGAAACTATCTACTAGATATAATAATAGAAATTGTTATACAATTTAGTTATAATGCAAAATATCTAAACCACTCCACCAAACAGAGACAGAGAATGTGAGATATCATGAAAATACCGAATATTACTAAACACTGTTTTGCTGATTTGTTGCTTATTTTAACTATCGCATTCTTTAGTCTTGCCGTATATAAAAATGTTTACGCTCAGGATATCAGACAAATTGCCATATTCCCTTATGAAAATATTAGCGATAAAACTGAACTAGATTGGCTAGGCGAGGGGCTGGCGCTATTTTTGGTAAATAAATTCGATAATTATACAAACTTTATCCCCATTGAACGCTCTCAAATACAATTTCTAATCTATAATAAACAAGCCGATAAACCTGCTATATCCGATCCCAAAGAGGTTCAGCGGCTGGGAAAATTGCTGGGCGCACAACTAGCGATTTTCGGGAATTATGATATTAAAGAAAATATAAGCATAAATACCTGGCTTATGGAAATAACTTCCGGGGATATCTGGGAGGAAATAAACAATACGGGTGCATTAGACAGCATCATGAACTGGCAGGGGCAAATCATGTTGGATTTGTTAAATAAAATGCAGGCTACACCCAAAGCAAATCATGCCAAAGCCATAATGGCGCCGGAAACGGAAAGTTTTGCAGCCTATAAAGACTACTGTTTGTCCAGTATAAATCTTATAAATGGAAGCCTAAGCCAAGCAGAAAAATACTGTAGGCAAGCAATTAATACTGATGTAAATTATATATACGCAATCGGTCTGCTGGTGCATATATATGAAGCGCAGGAACAATGGGAGAAAATCCCCCTGTTATACCGGCAATATGAAACCCTGCTGGATAAAAACTGGGACTGGCGGGGACTGGTTAAAATATATGATAAAATCATAACGATTTATACCAATAGCGAGCAACTGGATTTAGCCTTGTATTATTGCCGAAAAAAAATGCTTCTATTGGAAAGTGTAAATAATTTATCCGGCATGAGCGGCATATACAGTAAGATAGGCAGTATATACAAGAGCAGAGATGAGGCGGATAAGGCTCTTTCTTATTTCCAGAAGGTTTGCAAAATACAAAAAAAACTGGGGAATGATAGGTCTGCCGCCATAAATTATCTTGAAATGGGCGATGTATATTTTGGCAAAGGGCTTTATGTAAGCGCCTTAAAGAATTACCGCAAAGCAGTAAAAGTCTACCGGAGAATAAATGCTCAACAAGGACTAGCCGCTTCATTCGGCAAAATCGGTCAAACACTCTCAGCGCAAAAAAAACACCAAACAGCGCTAAAATATTTACAGCAGGCTCTAAGTATACAAAAAAAACTGGATAACCCCTCTAAGCTAGCTGATATATTAACAGGAATCGCAGATCATTATTTTTTGCAGTTGAATTTTAAACAAGCTATGATCTATTATGAAAAAGCTATGGAAATCTACCAAAAAGAAAATAATTACAGTAAATTAAGCATAGTTTATAATAAAATGGCTGATATCTGTTATAAAAAAAATCAGTATAAAAAAGCCCTGTCATTTTATCAAAAAATAGTACAGTTACAGAAAAAAATGGGCGGCAACAATCTGTATCCGGCTTATAATAAAATCGGCAGAATACATCTTAAAAATAAGGATTATGAACAAGCTTTAGTCTACTTTAAAGATTCACTGAAAAACCAATTTGTAGCCGGCCATAAAGACTCGCTCAGTCAAACTTATGATAGTTTAGGGTTTATATATGATAAACAGGAAAAATACGCAGAAGCGCTTCGCTGTTATTTGAAAAATATCGACTTCTACCGTATCAACCAGAACAAAGGCGCCCAAGCCGCTAATTACTATCAAATCGGCAGTATATATGCTAAACTAGGGCAATACGATAAAGCGGTTAATTATTTGGAAAAAACCGTAAAGATAGACAGACAAACAAACAATCCCAATTTAAAGCATCATATTAATTATCTGGCTCAAATAAAAAAGCAAGTAAACAATTAGGGCTCAAGTCAGCGCTTATTATGTCATTAAAGGTCGCATTTATTACTCTGGGCTGTAAAGTCAATCAATTTGAAACCGCCAGTATGCAGGAGCAATTGGTTAAGCGGGGGTTCAAAGCAGTACCCTTTAATCAACCCGCCGATGTTTATATCATAAACACTTGTACTGTAACTAGTAGAAGCGACTTACAATCCCGCAGGCTTATAAGGCAGGCTATGCGCAAAAATAGGCTGGCCTATATTGTGGTCACCGGATGTTACGCCCAAGTTGAATACAAGCGTATACAAGAGATAGAAGGCGTAGACCTTATTTTGGGTAATAATGAAAAAGCTAATTTACTCAACTATTTGAATAATCTTGAAAAACGCTTAAGCCCTAAAACAATTGTCACAAATATTGCAAACAATGATTCTCTCACCCAAATAAGCGGATTTTTAGATTATACCCGGGCATTTATAAAAATCCAAGACGGCTGTAATAATGCTTGCAGTTATTGCATTGTACCGCGCGCTCGCGGAAAAAGCCGCAGCCAGTCCATTGCGTCGATAAAACAGCAGGTAGAGACCTTAACTAACAACGACTATAAAGAGATAGCGCTAACCGGTATACATATTGGTACATATGGCCATGATCTGTCTAATCCAACCAGCTTATCAAAATTATTAAAAGAATTAATACAAATAAATAATTTAGGGCGCATCCTGCTAAGTTCTATTGAGCCCACTGAATTTACTGAAGAATTAATTGACGTCTTACAATCGGATAAAATCTGTCCTCATCTGCATATACCGTTACAAAGCGCACATATTGGACAACTTGCCTCTATGAACCGCCGCTACTTACCCTTACAATATCAGAACTTAATCAATCGGCTAATAGAAACACTGCCTGATTTGGGCTTAGGCTGCGATATTATAGTCGGCTATCCGGGTGAAACTAAGGAAATTTTTGAGCATAACTACCGCTTCTTGGAGGAATTACCGCTTTCATATATGCACGTATTCCGCTTTTCGCCGCGCTCTGAAACTAAAGCCGCCGGTCTGCCAGATCAAGTCAGTGGTCAGGCAAAAATAGAACGCTCTATGGCGCTTAGAACTTTGAGTAAACAAAAAAAACTGGCCTTTAAAAAAAGATATTTAGGTAAAGCCCGTCCTACTTTAATAATCGATAAAAAAGATAAGAATACAGGCCGGCTAATCGGTTTAACCGATAATTACATTAATATATTAATCCCGAATAATGAACAATATGTAAATGAAATTAAAAACGTACAAATTGTAAAAATTGATGGTGAGAACGCTTTGGGAGAGGTCGTAGTCGGGTAATTTTAGTGTAGATGCGGGTTTTTAAACCCGCCCTTGCGGGTCAAGGCAAAAGATAACTGTCATTCTGAATGAAACGAAGTGCAGTGAAGAATCTCCCCCTGCAATAGCAAGCAGATTCTTCGGCTTTTAGTCTCAGAATGACAGCGAATAAAAGACTTTTAAGCTTAAGTCTATAGCTATGTTTCGGGGTGAGACACCCCGAAACATAAAAATCCCCCGCCCCATGACCGACTTAGAAGTCGGCGGCTACAGACTACAATTATAGGTTAATCAAAATGTGCGGAATTTGCGGTAAATATAATTACATAAATCATGCGCCGGTGGAGCCTCGCTTAATCAATAAAATGTGCGCCGTACTGCATCATCGCGGGCCGGATGACACGGGTATATATATTAACAAAAACATTGGCTTAGGGCATAGCCGCTTAAGTATTATAGATGTAGCCGGCGGACATCAGCCAATATGGAATGAGGATAAAACCTGCGCTATTATACTAAATGGCGAGATATACAATTTTAAAGAATTACGAAAAACCCTTAAAAAAAAAGGACATAAATTCCGCACCAAATCGGATACTGAGACTATCCTGCATTTATACGAAGAGACTGGCGTAGACTGCCTGAAACAATTAAGGGGTATGTTCGCCTTTGCTATATTGGACGCAAGGGACAACAGCCTGTTTTTAGCCCGTGACCGTATGGGACAAAAGCCGCTGGTATATTCGGTAAATAAAGACGGCCTGCTGTTTGCCTCAGAAATAAAGTCTATACTGCAAGATACCGATATCACTCCGCAGGTGGATTTAACCGCTCTTAATCATTATCTGGCCTATCAATATGTGCCTGCTCCCTATACCATGTTTAAGGGTATAAAAAAGCTGCCCGCCGCTCATTACCTTATTTTAAAAGATGCTAAAATCAGTATAAAATGCTACTGGCGCCTTGAATTTAATTACAGCAAGCTAAGCAAATCAGAATATATTGAGGAATTCTTAAGGCTTTTTTATGAAGCTACCAAATTAAGACTTATAAGCGAAGTACCATTGGGGGCTTTTTTAAGCGGAGGAATTGATTCAAGCGCCGTGGTTGCCGCAATGAGTAAGTTTTCAGATAAACCGGTAAAAACATTCTCCATAGGCTTTACAGAAGAAAAATTTAATTAATTAGAACATGCGCGTATAATAGCTAGGCATTTTTCCACCGAGCATCAGGAATTTGTGGTAAAACCGGATGCACTTGAAGTGCTGCCTAAGTTAATCTGGCACTATAATGAACCATTTGCCGACCCGTCGGCTATTCCCAGCTATTATGTAGCAAAAATGGCGCGAGCGCATGTAACGGTAGCCCTAAACGGGGATGCAGGAGATGAGGCTTTTGGCGGATATGAGCGCTATATTGCCCAGCGGCAGGCTATGTTATACGGGCGTATTCCTAATTGTATCAGAGCCGGTATTATTGAGCCGATATCCAGAAATCTGCCGCAAAGCGATTATGAACAAGCCCTGCCCAATAAAATACGCCGCTATATAAACACGCTGTCATCACCCTTTGCCGAACGCTATTTCCAGCTTATCTGCGCTTTTAATAATCAGCATAAGGATTCTATTTATTCGGAAGGATTAAAGGAGTCGATTTACAAAAACGATTCGCAAGCGCGTATTCAGCGCCTATATGATAAAGCGCCGGCGCCTGATGCTATGAGCGCCGCCTTTTATGTAGATATAGCCGGTTATTTACCGGATGACCTGCTGGTTAAGATAGATATAGCCGCCATGGCCAATTCACTGGAGGGGCGTTCGCCCTTTTTGGATCATAAGCTTATGGAATTTGCCGCATGTATACCATGGCAGCTTAAGGTAAAGGGAAATATTACCAAATATATATTAAGAGAGGCTTTCGCCAAAATACTGCCACCCGATATATTAGAGCGCAAAAAAGCCGGATTTTCCGTACCTATAAGCCAATGGTTCCGTGTTGAATTAAAAGATTTTATACAGGATATATTACTGGCTGATTGTTCTTTAAAGCGGGGCTATTTTCGCAAAGAAGGTATTAGATTGTTGCTGGAGGAACATATAAGCGGGCGTTGTGATCATGGATTCAGATTATGGAATCTGCTTAATCTGGAATTATGGCATCAAACCTTTATTGATAACAATGCGCCTGCGGCGCAGTCATACTAAAAGGCTTAAAGTAAAGATGACCTGATAGTACATTTTTCCCCTTTGTAGCCGCGGATTTTTAAACCCGCCCCCGCTACTGATAATATTGTTGACTTAAGATACCCAAAATTAAAAATGTAGGGTGGAACAAGCCCATATTGGAAATAAGCCTACAAAAAAATATGTTACGCCTGCGTTTTTAATAGTTGCGCATCCACCACATCTAGCGGTGAGCAATTGTGGTGGATTCGGGGTGATCTTTAGGTTATTGGGTGTTCTTTACTTTTTTTAATATAACCTGAGTTCGACATAAAAGTTGTTGATTTTGTTGTCTTGTAGAGGCGGGTTTCAAACCCGCCTCTACAGCGGGAGGGGATGCGCCCCTCTTCTACAGAAATTTTACGTCAATCAACTCTATACAAAACACCAACTAGCTGATATATAAAAACAGTTTAATTTTTCTTATGTCGAACTCAGGTTAATATAAGCATAATTGCATAATTAGCTATAATATTTTTGGTGGGGTCAGATTCTCAAATCTGACCCCAAAGCCCCTGTTGTCGGATTTGAGAATCCGGCAACACAAGTTATAGATATTTGTGCAATTATACTTAACCGGTTATATAAGACCCCTTAATCCACCCTACAGCTAGAGCAAGGTTTTTGTTCTTTTTGCTAACATACCTTATCAACAGTATTATCCCCTACCGGTAACAGGCCGACCTAAAGGTCGGCGGCTACGATAGGAAAGATTATTCGAGTTAATAGCGTTCTTTGAAAAAATCATCCAGTATTTGCCGGTGGTCAAAGGCTATTTGCTCCGGCAGTCTGTCTGGCCAGAACAACTCGGCATCTTTAGCGTCGTCTGCCGCCTGCGGGACGCCTTTGGCTATACCTATAAATACTGTTGATACCGTATGCTGCCTTGGATCGCGCTTGGGGGCGGAATATGTATGAAACTGACCGATAAGCTCTACATCTAAGCCGGTCTCTTCTTTTGCTTCCCTGATAGCCGCATCCTCCAGACTTTCGCCGTAATCCACGAATCCCCCGGGCAGTGCCCAGCCTTCCGGCGGATTACGCCTTTTTATTAATACTATTCCCAACTCATCCTCATCCGTTGTGCATTCTATAATAATATCTACAGTAGGCGTAGGATTGCGAAATTTCTTTACCAGGTTTCCACATGCGGAACAGTATAATCCGATTTCCATCGCTGTTGTCTCCTCATTAGCTTGAGCGTAGGCTTTTTATGGGCATAAGGCGAGTATATGTTCTTCTTTTATGCCGCCGCGTATGATTATTTGCTTATCTTTCGCACTATGGCCTTTGATTATATCCACTTGAGATTTGCTTACTTTTAATTTTTTGGCTAAAAGTTCTATTAAGGCTTTATTTGCCTGCCCCTTTACCGGCGGGCTGGTTATTTGAATTTTTAGCGCATCCTGATATATGCCTAAAATTTTGTTACGCGATGAGCGCGGAATAAGGCGTACGTTGAATACTAATCCATTTTTAGTATTATTAAATGAGAACATTTAACAAAATTAATAGTATAGGAAGCTCTTGCAAAACAACAGTCATTCCCGAATGCCCTTAAAAGGGAATCTAAATCAAAATCACTGCGGGAATGACATTTTGGGGACTTTTGCAAGAGGGGCTTATAGGAAATTCTATTTTACCCTGTTTGTAGATACGGATTTTTAGACCCGCACCATAGCCGACCTAAAGGTCGGCGACTACAGGTTTAGCCCGCACAAAAATTGAGAATTAATATTAAAAGCTTTGTTTCAGTTTAAATGCAATTTCAAATAAGCTGGTAATAATGGCGCTTTGTATAAAAATAATAACCAGAATAGCGATTATCGGTGAGAAATCAACACCGCCTTTAAACGGCAAAATACGGCGGATAGGCCGCAAGCCTGGCTCTGTAATTTGGTATAAAAACCGTACGACAGGGTTGTAAGGATCAGGACTGACCCAGCTTAAGCAGGCATTAATAATAATAGCCCACTTGTATAACTCAAGCAGCATATTAAGCACTTCTGCCACTCCCTGTAATATATTAGAGAAAACAAACATAATTATTCCAACTCCCCCAATTCTTTTGATCTGCGGGCGGCGGCCTCTACCGCCTTAATCAGCGTAGCCCGCAGCCCGCCGCATTCTAACTCAAATAAACCGGCAATAGTAGCGCCGCCGGGTGATGCGACCATATCCTTTAACTGAGCCGGATGCAGCCCTTTTTCTTTTAACAGTAAGGCGGAGCCAAGTACGGTCTGAAGCGATAATTTTAAGGATATATCTCTAGGTAATCCCAATTTTACCCCCGCATCAGCTAAGGCTTCGATTATTACCATAATATAAGCCGGGCCGCTGCCGCTTAAACCGGTAACCGCATCCATTAAATTTTCCTTTACTATTACCGTTTCGCCAATACTTTCAAATATTTCTTCCGCTAATTTTAGATCGTCTGAATTTGCATTATCGCTTTTACATAAAGCGCTCATAGCCGCCCCCACAAAAGCGGGCATATTGGGCATAATGCGAATAATGCGTATATCCACCCCCGACAGATAAAGCTGCAACTTACGAATAGTAACGCCGGCGGCAATAGAAATGAGCAATTTATCTTTACCGAGTAATGGTTTTATTTCTGTGAGCAAATCAGGTAATTGCTGCGGTTTTACCGCAAGTATGATTAAATCTGCATCGCCTATGGCTTGTTTATTATCGCATGTAGTTTTTATTTTATAGGTTTGGGCTAAATGCTCAAGACGCTCTTTACTAAGATCGCAAGCGCATATCGAATCAGGTAAGACAAGTTTTTTCTTTATAATACCGCCAATAAGCGCGCTTCCCATATTACCGGCGCCTAAGATGGCTATAGTTTTATCTTTTATCATTTTTTTTAATTTTAATTGTTTGGGTTATGTGTAGGTTAGTATAAATAATACTTAAGGAATTATACTAATTAAGCGCTTAAAATGCAAGCCTAATAGTAACGCGTGAAAAATCTTCCATAAAATAAGTTTGATGTACTTAAAGAGCAAACCTTGGGGGAAACCCTTCTTGAAAGAAGGGTTCCTCATGGTTTTGTCTTTTAAATACATCAAATTAATTTTATGTAGAATTTACGTTATTTATTGCCAGTATTCGCGGTCCATGCAGCGGTATTGGATGGCTTCTGAAATATGCTGCATACTTATTTGCGGCGTTTCTTCCAAGTCGGCTATGGTTCTGGCGACTTTCAGGATACGGTCATATGTTCTTGCGGAGAATCCCAATTTATTAATAGCGGTCTCTAATAATTTTCTACTGCTATCATCAATTTGACAGAATCCTCTGATATGGTTGGAATTCATATGAGCATTGCAATATATTTTACTCTTACTAAACCGCCCCTGCTGAATTTTTCTGGCGCTGCCTACTCTATTGCGGATAGCGGCTGAATTTTCTGCAGGTTTGATTTTGGTCAATTCGTTATATTTTAGGGCTGGTACTTCTATATGTATATCAATTCGGTCAAGCAGCGGGCCGGACAAGCGCGATATATAATTTCTGATTTTCTGCGGGCTACAACTGCATTCTTTTACCGGATGATTTAAAAAACCGCAGGGACACGGGTTCATGGCGGCGGCCAGCATAAAACGCGCCGGAAAGGTTAGCGATGCCGTGGCTCTGGTAATGGTTACATAACCGTTTTCCAAGGGCTGGCGCATGACCTCCAGAGTGCGGCGTTTGAATTCCAGAATTTCATCTAAAAACAATAACCCGTTATGGGTCATACTGACTTCGCCCGGACGCGGCATTTGTCCGCCGCCAATTAAACCCGCATCGGATATCGTATGATGCGGCGCTCTGAACGGACGCGTGGTCATTAGCGCCAAATTACTCTCCAGCATACCGGCGGCGCTGTATATTTTGGTAGTTTCAATAGCCTCTTCTAATGTAAATTCGGGTAATATGGTATTTATACGTTTGGCCAGCATAGTTTTACCGGCGCCGGGCGGGCCTATCATCAAAATATTGTGTCCGCCGGCAGTAGCAACTTCTAAAGCGCGCTTGGCATGCAGTTGTCCCTTTACATCTGCAAAATCGAATTCATATTGATAATGATTTGAAAATATATCGGCTATATTAACCACCGTGGGCTGGATAATCTGTTCTTCGTTTAAAAACTGTATAGTCTGCGGCAGGCTGCTTACGCCGTATACGCATATATCCTGAACTACGGCTGCTTCATGTGCATTTTCTTTGGGTACGATGATCCCCTTAATCCCTTTTTGTTTTGCGCCGGCCAGCGCCATAGACAAGGCTCCCCAGACCGGTCTTACGCCGCCGTCCAAGGATAATTCGCCTACAATAATATATTCATCTAATAATTTATGACTAATCAGACCGCAAGCGGCCAAAATACCCACTGCAATCGGCAGATCGTATAAGGAGCCTTCCTTTTTTATATCCGCCGGAGCCAGATTTATGGTAATATTTTTAACTGGAAATTCATAGCCTATATTACCTAAAGCCGCCCTTACGCGATCGCGGCTTTCCTTTACCGCTTGATCTGGTAAGCCCACGGTGGAAAAATGGGGCAGCCCGGGTGAAATATCCACTTCTACATCAAGTAAATAAGCGTCTATACCCAAAATGGAACTACTTTTTACTTTAGCCAGCATAATTTTGATTTGTCTAATTTTGTGTAATTCTGAACGGGATGAAGAATCTCCCCCCGGAAAAGCGAGCAGAATCTTCGGCTTATCGCCTCAGAATGACAGGTTTTGTGGTGTCGGATTCTCAAATCCAATACCGGGATTATATAAGCTGGAGGTGAAGAACCCCTCCCCTACGGGTATTTTATGTTGTATGTTTCGGGGTGTCTCACCCCGAAACATACCTGCGGTGAGCAATTAGTTTCGGGATGAGACATCCCGAAACATATAGTTTTTAAACCCGCTTTCATAGCCGACTTAAAAATCGGCGGCTACATGTCCTGAAGTCTTTATGTGAGTACATATCGGTAATGTTTATATGTATAGTATAATATATTTAAACACAAATAAATACAATAAGAAAATACCAAAAATTATTCCGGTTGAAAAAACAGCCTGTTTCTGATATTTTAAATAACATGAGTTTGAGATAAAATTAGTTTGATGTATTTGTAAAGGACAAAACCTTGAGGAACCCTTTTTGAAAAAAGTGTCCCTCAAACTCCTCCCAAAAACTTTCAATCTCAAGGAATTTGGTTGGCGGCGCATATTATCTTGCTGAAATATTTATAGCTGGTATTATTGTGCCGCCAACCAAATTCCTTAAATTAAAATTCTTAGGAAAGGGGTTTGGGGAATAACCCTTCTTTTAAGAAGGGTTTGCCCCAAGGTTTGATCTTTACAAATAAGTTAAACCAATTATATCGAATTTAAGGAGGTTTTATGTATTATCCATTTTATCGTCCGCGCCGGATGCGCGAAACCAAATTATTAAGAAAAATGATCAGCGAAACACAGTTGGACGTAGCAAATTTAATATATCCGCTGTTTGTAGTTCACGGCGATCAAGTAAAAAATGAAATCAGTTCCATGCCGGGTAATTACCATATGTCGGTGGATATGCTGGTCAAAGAAGCCCGCGAGGCGGCATCCTTAGGTATACCGGCTATTTTATTATTCGGTATCCCTGAGAAAAAAGACGAAGTGGGATCAGAGGCTTATGCTGATGACGGGATCGTACAACAAGCTATACAAGCCATAAAAAACGAGGTTGACAATCTGGTGGTAATTACCGATGTCTGTTTGTGCGAGTATACGGATCACGGGCATTGCGGCCTTATTACCGACGGACATATTGATAATGACGCAACCCTGCCGCTGCTTGCTCAGATGGCGTTGTCTCATGCTGAGGCCGGGGCTGATATGGTAGCGCCTTCCGATATGATGGACGGACGTGTTTGCGGTATACGCGATGTGCTGGATAAAAACGGCTATACCAATATACCCATTATGTCTTATGCGGCAAAATACGCCTCCAGTTTTTACGGTCCCTTTAGAGAAGCGGCCTTATCTGCGCCGGCCTTTGGCGATCGCCGCTCTCATCAGATGGACCCGGCTAATGCCCTTGAAGCCTTGCGCGAGGTCAGCATGGATATTGACGAGGGGGCAGATATTGTAATGGTTAAACCCGCATTATCCTATCTGGATATAATATATCGTATAAAACAGGAATATGATTTTCCGGTAGCCGCCTATAATGTAAGCGGTGAGTATTCCATGGTTAAAGCCGCTGACAGGGCAGGCTGGATTGACGGGCAAAAAGTTATGATGGAGATACTATTATCCATAAAACGCGCCGGAGCTGATATTATTATTACTTACTTTGCCAAAGAAGCAGCCAAGATACTGAAAGGTTAATAAATATATGCACAAAGCACACCCACATACAAATAAAACTCCCCTGCCGAGGCTGATCGCCTGGGAGATAACCCGCAATTGTAATTTAGACTGTCTGCATTGCCGGGCGTCTTCTGTTAAGCAATGCGAGCCGGATGAGCTTACCACTGAAGAAGGAAAAGCCCTGATTGATAATATTGCCGGCTTTGCCAAACCGGTATTAATACTAAGCGGCGGGGAGCCATTGGAGCGCCCTGACGTATACGAACTGGCCGCATATGGCGATAAGGCGGGTCTGCGCGTGGTACTGGCTACCAATGGCACGCTGGTTAGCCGAGAGGCTGCCCAAAAATTAAAAGATGTAGGGATTAAGCGGGTAAGTATCAGTATTGACGGGGCTTGCGCCAAAAGTCACGATGCTTTCCGCGGGCTTACCGGCTGTTTTGACCAGGCGCTTGCCGGTATTGAAAACCTGAAGGCAGCGGGATTAAGCTTTCAGATAAATACCACCATTACCAAACGCAATTTGACTGAAATTCCGGCGATTGCTGATTTGGGAATCGGTTTAGGGGCAGATGCCTTACATATATTCCTGCTGGTACCCACCGGACGCGGCAAGGAAATAGAAGGCGATGAAATACCGCCGGAAGAATATGAAAGAGTCTTAAATTGGTTTTATGATAAGCAAAAAGAGGTAACAATTAGTTTAAAAGCCACCTGTGCCCCGCATTACTTTCGTATTATGCGTCAGCGCGCAAGACAAGAGGGTATAAAAATAACCCCGCAGACTCATGGATTTGAGGCTATGACTAAAGGCTGCTTGGGCGGAAGCGGCTTTTGCTTTATTTCATATAAGGGCGATGTGTGTCCTTGCGGATATTTACCTGCGCTGGCCGGTAATGTTCGTAAGCAGTCATTTAAGGATATATGGTTTAATTCGGCTGTTTTTGCCGATATGCGGGATGCAAACTTATTAAAAGGCAAATGCGGACGCTGTGAATACCGTAAGGTCTGCGCCGGATGCCGCGCTCGCGCCTATGCGGCTACCGGCGATTATCTGGAAGAAGAGCCGTATTGCACCTACCAGCCGCAGGGGTAGCGCAAGAGTATCTTGATGTTTCGGCTTGGAGATAGGCCGAAACATCACCAAGTAGACGCCGACCTTTAGGTCGGCTGCTGCAAGCTGGTTTAAAAACCCGCGGCTACAAAAATGTTTCGGGGTGAGACACACCGAAACATACGATAAAAACTATAATATGAGCAATAAGAATGAGGTAATAAGTGGAAAAATCGGGTATTATGAGATGGCAAAATCATCTATCGAATGGACTGAATCTACTTGGAATCCGACTACGGGCTGCACAAAGATAAGTCCGGGCTGTAAGCATTGCTATGCCGAAAGGATGACTGTCCGTTTAAATGCAATGGGGCAGCCAAATTATATTAATGGTTTTAAAGTGTCTTTACATGAGCATGTATTGAAAGTGCCGCTTAAGTGGAAACGTCCGCAAATAATATTTGTTAACTCAATGAGCGACCTGTTGCATAAAGCAGTTCCTGACGAGTTCATATTAAAGGTGTTTGATGTAATGGTTCAAGCTTCTCATCATAGATTCCAAATTCTTACAAAGCGAAGCAAACGGCTCATTGAATTAAGTCCCAAGCTGCCCTGGCCTGACAATGTGTGGATGGGAGTTAGCGTAGAGGATTCAGACCACGTTTTTCGTATTGAAGATTTAAAAAAAATAGATGCAAAAATTAAGTTTGTGTCCTTTGAACCTTTGCTTAGCCCAATTCATAACCTAAATTTAGAGAAGATCAATTGGAGTATTGTTGGTGGTGAATCAGGGCCAAAAGCGCGCCAGATGAATCCCGCTTGGGTTAGGGGGATACGAGACCACTGTCTTTTAAATACTGTTCCATTCTTTTTTAAACAATGGGGAGGATTTGTTAGAAAGAAACGCGGGCGTATTCTTGACGGCAAAACGTGGAGTCAGATGCCACATGCTCATCCAATTTTTAGTAGTGCAGTGGCTTAAGGAACTAAGTTAGGCAGTATAAATCGTCTTGCATACCCTTCTCTTTAAATAAGGTATATCCGTTAAAAATAGGCTTACAGGATGACAATATAAAATGGCAGGCGTACCGGCGTATAAACAGCCTCTTAAAAGTCCATAAAACTACAAAACAGTATATTAGTTATGAGATATCTACTGTATCATTAGTGTCAGCATTTATGCCGTTTAAGAAAAAAACTGGACACATTGCTCAGTACAGTATAACATACATTTATGTATTGATAAGTATGTTGCAGATGCACGATATGATATACAATGCTATGCTTTATGGAAAGCCACAATGTTTTTTTCCGATATTTAACCCGAATAATTCAGACTACTACAGCCTTTAGTAAATAGTGCGGTTTATATTTGTTGTCACCCTGAGCTTAAAAAGCGAAAAGTCTGCCAACGTCAAGCGCAAAACTGTCATTCTGGACGAAGCAATGCGTAGTGAAGAATCTGCCTACATATGCGAGCAGATTCTTCGGCTTTTGGCCTCAGAATGACAAAAGTATGCAAAATAAACCCAGAGACTTAGTTAAGGTATAAGCCGTTAAAAGCGCACATTTCTGGAGGTAAAACATGTTTAGACTCATCGTGTTAACCGCAATATTTCTTTTGGTGTTTAATCTCGCCTACAGTCTTGCGGTGGAAATCTCCGAGGAACAGCTTAGGCAGGAGGAAGAGCTGCTTTTGCTGGGCGAAGAGTTTGTCATTACCGCCGCCAAGCATCCGCAGGAGATTAAAAAAGCGCCGGCTATTGTCACGCTGATTACCGCCGAGCAGATTAAGCATATGGGCGCCAGAAATCTGATGGATGTATTAAGGATTGTGCCGGGACTGGGCATATATACCGCCCGCTATGGACAAGGCGAAATTGCCGTAAGAGGTATTAGAACCAGCGGTTCTGAAAAGGTGCGGGTAATGATTGACGGGCATGGTATAAATGAGTATTTCATGGGTAGCGCCATGACCCTGCATGATGATATAGAGGTGGATAACATAAAAAGAGTGGAGGTAATCCGCGGTCCGGGGGCGGCCTTGTACGGAGAAAATGCCTTTTCAGCGGTAATAAATATTATTACAAAAGATGCTCAGGATACGAACGGTACGGAAATAAAAGCCGGCTGGGCCACTTTTGACACTGAAAAATATAATGTTACCTTTGGCAAAACAGCAGATAAATTTGAGATAGCCGGCGCCATAACTCATTTGGAGACAGATGCTCCCAAATTGAAGGTAGAGGAGTACTTCTTCGGAAACTCAGGAAGGACGAACTTCTGGAAGGAAAAACTTGATCTTAACCTCAAACTGGCATATTTGGGACTGGTAACACAAGATGACAAGTTGATGTTTAACACTAAATACACCAGACGCGAGCGCACTGATTACATTGGACTCTTAGGCGCCTTAAATGATGAGACCAGCATGGATTTATACCAATTTTTTGGTGAATTAAGCTATCATCACACAATAGGCAAAAAAACCCGCTTAACTTATAAGGCCTATTATGACCAGTTTGACGAAGATATTATTTTTGAGGTAGCGCCCGGTTATTACATAGCTCCCCGCATGACTAACCGAACCATAGGTTTTGATGGAGAACTAAACTATGAACTTTTTTCAGGGAACAATCTTACCGCAGGTTTTATGTTAGAGCATAGAAAACAATATGATATTGAGTTAAAAGTTGGGGCGGATATAAGTATGCTGGAGGTTGACCCCGGCAATTGGAACAATGACGGGGATACCCGGGATATATGGGCGCTATATCTTCAGGATGAATGGTATATAACGCCGGCTGTTAATCTTACATTGGGCGTTAGGCATGATCACTACAGCGACTTCGGAAATACTACCAATCCCAGAGTCGGGCTGGTGTGGCAGTTTATGGAGGATGCCAGTCTGAAGCTTCTGCATGGCTGGGCATTTAGGGCTCCCAACTCGCGGGAGATGTTTGATCGAAACAATCCAAATACCGCCGGAAATAAAGACTTGCAGCCGGAGAAAATAAAAACTACCGAGGTGGAACTACGGTATCGGTTTACTCCCAGAATTGAGGGCGGGGTTACTTATTTTTATAATTATATTCAGGATATAATAGTGGAAGACCTCAATCCTTCCGGTTCTCCAACTCTCTACACCTTTCATAATAAGGGAGGCGCCAAAGTCCACGGGGTAGAGCTGGACATAAAGGCGATATTGGCGCCGACTACATATGTCTGGGCTAACTACTCCTATCAGCATACAAAAGATAAGGAAACAGGAAACAGGCTGCCGGATGTGCCAAGCCAAAAACTCATCGGCGGGCTAAATGTAGGCTTATGGAGACATCTAAATGCCAATGCCTACGTAATAGCGGAGAGCAAATTTATCCGAATTAATGGTGATTCACGGGATGATCTGCCGGGCTATGCCACGCTAAACCTGACACTTATAGCCAAAGAATTTTTCCAAACTTTTGAAATCAGGGGCTCAATTTACAATCTGCTGGATAAGGACTATAAGTATTCTTCGCCCTTAGGCGGAGTACCCAGCGATTATCCTCAAGTAGGAAGAGAGTATATGCTGGAAGTCAGCTATAAATTTTAAGCATACCTAAGCATAATTGCACAAATTATAGATATTTGTGCAATTATGCTCTTTATGCTTACCAGAAGAATACTGTTGACTTAACATACCTGTCATTCTTAAACGAAGCGTAAGCGTAGTGAAGAATCTGCCCGCACAGGCTGTAGATTCTTCGGCTTATCGCCTCAGAATAACAGCTCCTAAGTCAACAGCATTGGGTTACAGGATAACTGAAAATGATAAAATGGAACAGATTAGTTTTAATTCTAATTTCTGCGCTATTTATTTTTTCTATCCAGCCTCTACCGGCAGCCGAAATCGCTATTATAAAAAGCAGCAACATTGCGCCTTACAATCAAGCCGTTACAGGATTTATGCAGGAAATAAAAGCTACGGCCAAGGTGTATGATTTGGGCGGTAGGTCTGATATAGTTAGCGAAATAATGGGAAAAATCACTAAGGAACAGCCGAAATTAATCTTTGCCCTAGGGGCATTGGCGGCGGTTAGAACCAAAGAGAATATTACCCATATTCCTATAATATATACACAGGTACTGCATCCTGAGGATAAAAGTTTAACCGGAGAAAATGTAACCGGCGTTGGAATTGAGGTAGCCCCGAAAAAACAGTTTTCAGCGCTTATTTCAATCCTGCCCGAAGTAAAGAGCATTGGGGTACTCTACAGCCGGTTAAGCAACCGGACGATTGCCAGCGCCAGGGAATCTTGCCGGAATATGGGTCTGAAATTTCTGGCCGTTAAATTAGAGCATCCCGGGCAGCTTCCTGATGAGCTTAACAAATTATCCAAAGACGCCGACGTTCTGTGGCTGGTTCCCGACAGTCTGGTAATAAACAAAAATTCACTGCGCTACATGCTTTTGTTTACTTTGGAAAACAGAATTTCCTTTATGGTGTACAATAAAGGCTTTGTAAAGGCCGGGGCATTGTTTTCGTTCTCAGCCAACAATATCAATCTTGGCCGGCAAGCTGGCAGAATAGCCCAAAAAGTGATGCAAGGGGAGGCTATTACTCCGGGCGTGGTTCCTCCACTGAATACGGAACTAGCTATAAACTTAAACACAGCACGGCGCCTGGAAATACAGATTCCACAGCGGATTATAGAAAAAGCCGTACATATTTACGAGTGAATGCTATTTTTCCATGGCAATTGACACTAGTAACCTGAGTTCGGCATAAATCTTATTGTCTTTACAGGTTATTTTTACATATGATTACAGCGAAATTGTGGAACCAGTAGGAATACTAAAAATGATAAAAGAGTCAGGGGCATTTAAAGCCGGGACCAAGGGTTCGCAAACAATTCCCCAAATACTGCAATTTGGCGAGCGCATCCTAAGTATTCCGGGGAAAAAGGGTCTTAACGCATTTTCCAACACCGAACTTGCCAATGTACTTAAAGAACGAGGTATAACTGATGTGGTTTTAGCTGGAGTGGTCTGCTCAATCTGTATAGATTCTACCGGCAGATCGGCTTTTGAACAAGGCTACAGGGTTAGCATTCTTTCAGATTGCATTTCAGGGCGTACCATTATGGAACAAAACTTTTATCTTACTGAAATTTTTCCTCTTTATGCTAATGTGCTAAGTTACAACGAACTGATAAATAGTTTTAAAATAAGCAACATAAGCTAAATAATTCGGATTAAGACGTATAGCTTTTCCGGTTCCCAAACTCCAGCTTGGGAACCGGAAAGGGCA
The DNA here is from genome assembly GCA_024276125.1 of bacterium. Lineage (GTDB taxonomy): Bacteria > SZUA-182 > SZUA-182 > SZUA-191 > JAJRXT01 > JAJRXT01. The sequence continues at coordinate 12,006 of JAJRXT010000036.1, read as the reverse complement.
TTATAATATTTTACCCAAAAACAAACCCTTTTTGGGTAAAAATCCTTACCGTACTATCAACCACATCAGGATCATACAAAAGCCCCTTATTTTGCGATATCTCCTCTAACGCATTGTCTATACCCAAAGCAGACCTATACGGCCGATTGGAAGACATGGCCTCAATCACATCAGCTACCCCCAAAATTTTGGCCTCCAGCAAAATATCCTCTCCCGCTAAACCCAATGGATAACCGGTGCCATTAAGGCGTTCATGATGCTGAAAGATAACTTGAGCAATAGGCCAGGGGAATTCTATAGTCTTTAATATATCATAGCCCACTTGAGGATGAATTTTGACCATACCGAATTACACATCGCTTAGTCTGCAAGGCTTATTTAAAATACCTATAGGTACATTCAACTTGCCGATATCATGAATAGCCGCAGCCATTTTGATACCATTAATCTGGTTTTCCGTAAAAGACATCTCACTTGCAATAGCGCTTACCAAATCAGTCACCCGCCTTTGATGACCGGCTGTATACGGGTCCTTCATCTCTACTGTTACCGACATGGCTTTAATAATTTCCTGAGTCGTCCTATGCTGCTTTTTCAGGCTTTGTTTTAGCTTTTCTTCTATTTTCCTGCGTTCTAAAATTTCTTGTTTCAGTTGCTTATTCATTAATAAGAGTTTATCTGTCTGTCCCTTTACCATCTCTTGCAATTGATTGTGATGCTCTCTTAATTCCTGCTGACTTCTCCGCAGGGTATCTTCTGCCTGTTTACGTTCTAATATTTCTACTTTTAGGCGTTGATTAGATTTGGTTAGCTTACCCGTACGGTTTTCTAATAATTGTTGAAAATGAAGTTTGTGTTTTTTTAATTCTTCACGGCTGCCAATTAAAGCCCGCTCAATCAGTTTGTGGCGCTGATCGTTTTTTGTCGCCTGCAAAATATTGCCGCAAGTCGCTAAAAACGGTTGTAAAAATTGCACCATTTTACCGGTATAATCACTAGGCCTGTTAGCAATACAAACCACCCCCACCAATTTTTGCTCAAAATAAAACGGCAGACCTAAAAATCTATGTATTGCTGGATGAGCTTTTGGAAGCTTTGTCCGCCTGCGAGAATCCTGCATGAAATTATTGGATACTACCGGTTTTCCGCGGCATATAATAGCCCCGTAAAGTGTATTTAAATTGTATAATTTCATCCCGCCGTAAACAAACTCATTATACAGCGCCCTGGTCTCAGGATTAGAATCATTGTATCTTATGCTGCGTATACTTAAATACGGATTCCTCTTATTTGTATATACGATTTCAGCTAAAAAACCGATTTCACTTAATGTCATTGCCAATAATTCTTTTAATAAATCATCAAATATAATGCTCGGTTCCACGGATTTAATAAATTGCATCTGGGCTCTGTGAAGGGAATTCAATAACTTGTTACAGGCGTTCTCTTTTGCATTCGACCTGTAATGACTTACGTTCAAGGTTTTTAGACGGCGAATTTCTTTACGCAGAGAATCCAGCTCTTTCGTAACTATTTCTTTGGACTTGGTTGACTCTTTCATGATGTGTCTCCTAAGAAAGGAAAAAAGACTTAATGGAAGGCTCATCTTTATTCGGTTGGTTCTTTACGGTTGTTAATAGAAATAAAACAACCCTAGGTTGGTTGTTGCTCTATAATGAGCTTTTGATATGATTTTTTGGTTAAAACTTAGATTTTAGTTTTCTTGATTAATATCCCCTTTTTTTATCTTATTCATCTAGTTGTTTTTTTTGTCCTTGTTTCAAATTCAATATTTTCTGCAACATAGTATTTTCTGTCTAAAAGCTCTGTAGGTAAATATGTTTGATTAGCTGCGCCCGGCGGGTCATAATGCGGGTTTTTATATTTAATATGGGCATTAAATGGAATGGATTTTAGATGCAGAGGAACGGGATAGCTTTTGCCTTGTTTTTGTATATCACAAAGCGCCTCATCTATAGCGCGAATTGTGGAATTACTTTTTGGAGCGCAAGCTACATATAACGTGGCTTGAGATAATGGTATGCGGGCTTCCGGCCAGCCCAGCTTTTCGGCAGCGCCTGCCGCCGCCGCCGCCAAGATCAGCGCCCGCGGGTCGGCATTACCCACATCTTCGGCAGCAGTTACCATTAATCTGCGGGCAATAAATCGCGGGTCTTCCCCACAGGCGATCATTTTACCCAACCAGTATATGGCTGCATCCGGATCACTGCCGCGCATACTCTTTTGATAAGCTGAAGCATGATCATAATGTTCATCACCTGCCTTATCATATAATAGGCTTACCTGCTGTAAAACTTCTTCGGTTAGCTTACGATCTATCATTTTAGATTCAGTAGAATTACTCTTAACCAAATTGGCGGCAACCTCCAGCGCATTTAGCGCCGCTCTGGCATCTCCATTGGCATATACTACGATATTTTCTAAAGCATCCGTATCCAGACTGATATTATCGTCCGCTAATCCGTGTTTTTTATCAGCCAGCGCCTGCTTGATAATCCCGCGGATGTCTTCACTTGACAAGGCTTTTAGCTGATATATACGACAGCGTGACCGCAAGGCTGAAATCACTTCAAAAATAGGATTCTCAGTAGTTGCGCCAATTAAATTAATAATCCCCTCTTCTACATAGGGTAAGATAGCATCCTGCTGAACCTTACTAAACCGGTGTAATTCATCAATTAGAAGAATTGTTTTCTGCTGATTTATATTTAATTTTACTTTAGCGATATTAACCACCTGGCGCAATTCCTTTACGCCGGCTGAAACAGCGCTTAAAATCTCAAAACGTGACTTGGTATACCGCGAGATTATATAAGCCAGAGTGGTTTTACCGCAACCCTGAGGCCCCCAGAAGATAAGAGAACCCACTCTGTCGGACTCTATTAAAGCCCGCAAGGGCTTACCCTGCGCAAGCAGATGCTCCTGCCCCTTAAAATCATCTAATTTAACAGGCCGCATACGATGAGCCAAGGGAGCGGGTAAATCAGCTAAGGAATCAGCAAATAAATTCATAAAATTTACCAGACAATAAATTTGATGTAAAATGGAAAAAAAGCTAACCCAAATTGGATATATTAGCGTCAGATTTGATCTATAAGCAGAATTATGCGCGTTTAGACGAAGAGCCCAACTTACTGCATTTGAGGTAAGCCCACTCCTTGAACAGTTGGGGCCACATGCGAAGGTTAAATAAAATATTTACGGTAAGAAAGCATTCATAAGTACAAAAACATTTTGTTTCTTTAATAAATTTTCGGGCGTCATCCGCTTTCTTGTTAAACCAGACAGCCTTAAAATTATAATCATAGTCCCTGACATTACCCAATTTATGATCTGTAAGCAGCTCGCAGGGCAAAATATCTCCATTACTGAACATAGCGCCGCCTAAACTGCCTGCATAACAGGGAATTTGGTATTTATTTTCCTTAACGACTTTGGCAATTAAACGATGTCGCACTATGCGCTTGGCATTTATAACATCGCAAAAAGGGAAATTATAATAACCGGTAAGCACCCTATTTTTTATGTCATGCTCTAAGGTTTCAGCGTATTGTTCATATTTTGCTATATCAAAATATTTGGCCGCCGATTCCTTGGGTTTACGGCGGGTAAGCAGGGTAAATACCGTATCTACCTTAAGCTCATCAACTAAATAACGATATAATTTGGGCAGATTATCCTGATTATAGCTGGAGACGGTGGATTCCACATTTACATTTAAGTTGCTGTATTCTTTTTCCAGCTTACGTAACTGCTTAAACGTCCATACCGTTTTATCGAATAATCCAGGTACTTGGCGTATATCATTATGCACCTCGCCCAAACCGTCTATAGATACGTCTACGCCTAACTCTAAATCAGGACATTTATCTAAAATCTGGAGCGTTGTATCAATCACCCGCTGTCCCAATCCGCCGTTAGTTGGAATTACCGCATTTTTTATTTTATTATTCTTATAAAAAATATGTACAATTTCACTTAAGTCCTTGCGCAAAAACGGCTCGCCGCCGGTAGGCAGTAAGAACAAAAAATCATCCATACCGGCTGAAACTTTTTCAATCTCATCAATAGATAAGTCATTGGTAGTGGCTACATCCTCATTACCCAACAGGCAATGCCTACAGCGGGCATTACATTTTGTGGTCACAAAAAATACAAAATATAATGGCGCAGCCCCGGCTTTAGAAAACACCCTGCGGCCATATTTATAATAATCTAAATATCCCATAATTAATTAATGAACATAAACATGCTCAAAGACAACTTTCTTGTAAGTCTATAAAAAAATGGTTAACTAGTACAGCGTTTCATTAAAAAGGATACATTCTATTTTGTCATTCTGAACGAAGCGTAGCGCAGTGAAGAATCTGCCCCCGTATAGCGAGTAGATTCTTCGGCCTCCGGCCTCAGAATGACAGGTAAGGTATCCTTTTTAATGAAACGCTCCACTAGTTAGCTCGCCTTGGCCAGCTCACCCTCCAATGTTTTAAAACGCAGGTTAAATTCAGTCTTGATTACATCCAGCTCTTCTTTCAAGTGAAGATGATCTTCTTTACGCGCCACCACCTGATATAAATCATCTGCGCGCGAGTTCATCTGAGCTAATTTCTGTTCAATGGAACCCAGACGACTCTCCATATAATACCGTAATTCCATCAGTTTTTGTTCCACAGAGTAGCGTATTCTATCCGTACGCCCGTTATTCTCATCCATTCGTTGTATCATAGATTGCTCCAGATGACTTACCCGTTGATTCATAACATCCAGTTTATTATCCATAGAATCCAGCCTGCGATCCACATATTGCCGCAATTCCACTAATTTTTGGTCAATAGATTGCTGAAGATTGTCTATGCGCTGCGCCATGGACTGCTCAAGACCGTCTATACGCTGATTGGTAGTATCTATGCGCTGATTAGTCTCATCTATACGCTGATTAGTCTCATCTATACGCTGATTAGTCTCATCTATGCGCTGATTAGTCTCATCTATACGCTGATTAGTCTCATCTATACGCTGATTGGTCTCATCTATACGCTGCGTTATCTTATCCAGGCGTTGGTCTACGCTATTTAAACGCTCATGAATGGCAGCTTGTCCTTGGGACAGATCGTCCATTCTTTTGCTCATCTCCTCCTGCCTGACTACGAGCTTATCCATCTTGGAGGACATTTCTTTTAGCTGCGGCATTAAGTATTCCGTTACTGCCGAGATGATTTTATTTGTTTCCATAGCTTTTTTAAAACTATATTATTTATAAATCTTATCAAATTAATGAATAAAGCGGGTTGGTTACCGGTCTAACTCGCTTTAGCCAGTTTGCCATCCAATTTTTTAAAGCGCAGGTCAAATTCAGTTTTAATTATCTCAATTTCTTTTTTTAAATAAAGATGATCGTCTTTACGTACCACCACCTGATACAGGTCATCAATTCGTTTATTCATAGCATCTAATTTTCTGCCCATAGATTCCCGCAAGTCGTCTATGCGTACAATCATCTTATCCAGCTTATGATCTGTATAGTAGCGCAACTCCACCAGTTTTTGGTCTGTGGATTGCTGTAGGTTGTCTATACGCAAATTGGTGCCATCTATGCGCAGGATCATCTCACCCAATTTATTGTCCATGGATTCAAGCCTGCGATCCATATATTGCCGTAATTCCACCAGCTTTTGGTCCATAGATTCCCGCAGATTGTCTATACGCTGGGCCATAGATAGTTCCAGATTGTCTATACGTTGTGTCATTGCATCCAAGTGCCGGTCTACGGTATTAAAACGCTCATGAAAAGCAACCTGCCCTCTGGACAGATCGTCTATTCTTTTGCTCATCTCTTCCTGCCTGGCGACAAGCTTATCCATCTTGGAGGACATTTCTTTTAGTTGCGGCATTAAATATTCTGCCACTATTGAGATAATTTTATTTGTTTCTGTCATAATTTCATCTGTTTAGTTTTGTTTCAGTATGTTCCAGGCCGAAACATAGGTTAACCGCATTAATGTGTTTCTATTGTAAGATCATTTTCATTATATCCAAAAAGCTCTAATAACTGATAACACCTTTTTACAATATCATTAGCGCTAATATGTGCTTCTGCAAAAATACCCGTATTAACTATTTTTTTAGGATTGGTCAAACCTTTTTTGGAATATGCAAAATATGCCCGTTTTGTTCCTTTCAAGGATAATACTTTTTCAAAGTAACCAGGATGTTTACGATAAATTATTTCAAGAACCGCCATTAATAAATCTTTCCACGAGTTTACCTCATGCCTGTCACTTCTGAAATAAAAACAGCTTGGTTTTTTACCAGTATAATGTCCCTTATTGTTTTCAGATTCCCTTGAAACAGGCGGTTTGGGTTTTGTATGTGAAATATTTTTATATTGATACTCTCCAGAAAGCAAAAATTGTCTTTTATGTCTTATTATAAATTGTTTAATAGATTCATTATTGGTTTTATGGCCGCATAATTTTTCAGTAGTCTCATTAATTAATTCAACCAACAACTCATCCGGTTCGCATATTATTTTATTCCAGGCCTCAGGCAGGGTCTTTTTTAATATGTTTTGTTTTTGCTGTCCTTTATAAGCTTTTTCAGCATTCTCGATGGCCTTACCATTTTCAATATTTTCTTTTGCCAGAAATTCGATAAAACGAGATGCTATGTTACTCGTTTCCTGCTGAAGTATATCTATAGAAAAAAATTTTCTTTCCTCCCAACTTCCCTCATTTAATGGCAGATAAAACCACCAGGTTATACCATTAGTCAAACAGGCAAGTTTTATTCACTCCTGAAAAGCATAACCAAGTAACTGCTCCTGATGTTTAGCCAGTTCTTCACTGATTTTTTTAACCTCTAAAAAGACTTTATTTACCTTATTAATTCTCAAGGAATAATCTACTAATTTACTACCAACTGAATATTCTGGACAAATCTCTTCACTTTCAAATAGATTCCATCCAAGCAATGAGAGTAAGCGCAAGATAACCGCCTGTTTTGTAGCAGCTTCATTATAGAATGAAATATTCTTATCAACCTTCAGTTTACTAATAAAATCCAACAACTTTTCATTCATTGTCTACCCTAATACTTATTCCCGCGGAAGTAGCTTATAGCGCCGTATATAGCGCCGAAACCGTGAGCCAGCATATCTAAAACTATAGCGATACTGCTTTGTATAAAAAACTTGGCGCCCTTTGTCTGCTGTAAGTATAGCAAAAAATCCACATTAAGTAAAAATAGAACCAGATAGAACAAAAAAGCGACCATTAAATAAGCGCCAAGACCGCCAAGCGCCCATTTTATTAAAGCTAATACAATAAGAAAAGAAATTCCAATACCGGCTCTAAATGAAAAAGGACTGGTCTGATAGCCCGATTTTTTTTCAGCGCTGAATTTTTTGCGCAGCATAATTTTCATAATACCTGATGCCCGCTTGAAGCCTGTCTTAAGCAACGCATCAAAATGATAATGCCGCAGGTGTTCCACCTGCAAGCGTTTATCTATAATAAGTTTATATCCGGCGGCGGTGATACGCTCGCCAATCTCAATATCCTCAATCGTAGCATTTAGATAATTGCCGTCAAAACCGCCGCATTCATTAAAAATTTCACGGCGGACAGAGGCAAAACTGGTGTAAAATACAGAAACATACCTAGGCAGCATGCTGTATGTATAGTGCATATATAAATTTTTATAATTACTGGAAAAATTAGTGAATTTAAGCTTAGAAGAAAGCAGTCCCACCACTCCTGCGATATCCTTATCGCAAAAATCATCCATCAGAATAGAAAAACTTTCTTTTTCAACCAAAATATCGCTGTCCATAAAAAGCAAAATCTCTCCGCAAGCCTCTTGTGCGCCTTTGTTTCTGGCGCAGGCCGCACCTTGATTCTTGGGCATCTGTATCAGTTTTACAGGGTATTTACGGGCAATCTCTAATGAATTATCGCATGAACCGTCATCAACCAATAAAACCTCAAAATCTTTATATGTGGATTGATACAGACGATCTAGACATAAAGACAGGGTATCTTGTGCATTATACATAGGAATGACAATCGAAAGTCGGGGTATTACAGGTTTTTGGGTCATAATTTTCTGCTGTAATTTTTTTGTTGTGAGCCTCCGGTAATCATATCATCCGCCATATCAAGCCCCATGCGGATAGAATGGTCCATGTTGTTGTACCAAAAGGTACCGGTACGCCCCAATAAGGATAGGTTGGGAATTAACCCAAGGGTTGATTTGATGTTTTTTAACTTTTGGTGAAAGCCCATTTCATAAATAGGGTAGGTATTGGGAATCCGTTCAATATGTACACGGTGAATATTGCTGGTATCCTCGCACATACCGCCCACTTTAAGTTGAAATTTTAACATTTCACTCAAAGCCTCAGGGTGATTCCAGCAGTCGTCATGCTCTAAACAGGATACTTCAATACATATACCGTGCATACCCTCGGGCGCTGTAGCGGGAGAAAACAAAAGAGGAATGGAACTGCGGTTAAAGATGGTATCATAACCGCCAAAATAACACCACTGATAATCGTGTTTAGGCGCTCCTTCAATTTCTACATTAAAACAGATAATCGCCAGATAACGCACACCAGGGTCCGGCAGGTCAAGCAATCTGGTAAGCACGTTTATAGGAGCCGTCCAGACGATGTGATCAAAAGTAAATTTTTCTTTACCGCAATCTAATCCCACCAGCTTATTATCCTTTACTTTAATTGCAGTAGGCGCGGTATTTAATATTATCTCTCCATTGTTGGCTTTAATCTCTTGGGCTAATAATTCGGAGAAAACATCAATTCCGCCATAGGAAGGATAAAGGAAATCCGTTTGAATCGGTTTAGGCAACAGCGTTGTCTTTAATAAATCCAGAGCGCTGTTTACATTTACCTTTTTATCTATTACCGCCCGGTCTATACCGGATATAGCCCAATCCCTATGTAAGTCTTTGGGCATAATATGCAGAAATTTTTCTGTGTATGGTTCAAAAAATACTTTGTATAAGGTCTTGCCGTATCTGTCTAAAATGTAATTTTCAAAAGACTCGCCTTCTCTATGCGTTTTATTAAATAAATCCAAGCCGGCATGATACATTACCTTAAAAGGAAAATTAAATAAATCACGCGGACGCAATGGCCAATCATGAAATTTACCGAACATCCAGACCCCGCTTTTACGGGGGATACTGATTACTTTTTTGGTCAGAATTTCCTTGATAAAGTCTAATACTTTGGCGTCTTCAGTGTGAAAGCGGTGAGGACCTATATCAAAAACAAAGTCATCATATGTAAAGCTGCGCGCCAGCCCCCCAACGCTGCTTTCTTTTTCTATAATGGTTATTTTATAACCCTGTTTTGCCAACTGGCGTCCCAGACTTAAACCGGATACCCCAGCTCCAACAATCAGTACATTTTCCATAAAAACCTTTCCATGCGAAGGCTTAAATCCACAAAACTACAAGTTTAGTTAGTATACATTAAGCCGGTTTAGAAGTCAACGGCTTGTTGATTTAAGTTATTTACTCATGTTACGCAAAAAAAAATCTCATAACGCTGCTGTAGGGTGGATTAAGGGGCTTTATATAATAGATATACGTCATAAATTAAAGACAATACAATTAGATAATAATTACCCTTAAATCCAGCAGATTGTTCGCCGCAGGTGTGGTGGGTCCGCAACTATTAATATAACGTACACGCAAAACGTATACTTTGGAAATCTTTCTTTATACGGGCTTGACCCACCCTACATTAGGCGTTATATAGCCGATAACACGGTTCTAAAACTTATTTTGCGTAACCTCAATTATTTATACTAATTCTCCCATAAAACTGTTTTTACATGCGCGGATTATATTTACATCTACCAATTTACCAATTAAATCAGCAGAACCCGTAAAATGAACCAGTTTATTATTGCCGGTACGGCCGCTAAGTTTAGCGGAATCGGTTTTACTAATTGATTCAACCAAAATCTGCCGGCTGCTGCCAAGCATTTGCCCTGCCCTATCAGCATTTATTTTCTCTTGCAGCTTGATCAAACTTTGAAAGCGCCTGAGAGCTTTTGCTCTGGGAACTTTATCCGTCAGCACGGATGCCGCCGTATGCGGCCTGTCTGAATAAATAAAGCTGAAGATACTGTCAAATTTGATCAATTCCAAAGCCCTGAGAGTCTCCTTAAAATCATCGTCAGTCTCCCCGGGAAAACCTACTATAATATCGCTGGTAATACTTATTTGAGGGATTAATTCCCTAAGAAAACGCACTTTTTCCCAATAGGCAGCTAAAGTATATTTTCTGTTCATGGCGGATAAAATACGGTCGCTGCCGGATTGCAGAGGCAGGTGCAAATGATTACATACCTTGGGAAGAGCCGCCATTTTATGTATTAATTCCAAAGAAAGGTCTTTAGGATGCGAGGTTACAAACCGTATACGGCTTATGCCTTGTATTTCAGATATTTTTTCCAGTAAATAAGGAAAGCCGGCGCCATTATTTAAATTATTGCCGTATGAATTTACATTTTGCCCCAATAGGGTTACTTCGCGGCAGCCCTTATCGGACAGACAGTGTATTTCATCTATAATATCGCCCATTGGACGGCTTTGCTCGCGCCCTCTAACATATGGCACAACACAATAAGTACAGTAGTTATCACAGCCCTCCATAATAGTTACCCACGCCCTAAAAGGGTCTCCCCGTACTATACGATTATTATGGTACTCATACCCGCCCAATTCCAATTGAGCTTTTTTCTCTATTTTAACTTTATTTATTATCTGCGGTAAGCAGCCTATACTCTTAGCGCCTATAACCATATCAATATACGGCGCCCGCTTTAGTAAAGCAGCCCCGCTGCTTTGCGCCAGACAGCCGCAGACTCCGATAATCAAATTCTTTTTTTTCTCTTTTAGCGCTCTTAGACGTCCTAAAAAACTAAAGGCTTTTTGTTCGGCTTTATCCCTTATACAACAGGTATTTACCAGGATTATATCAGCAGACTCCGGGTTATCGGCTGCCTGATAGCCTAGCAGCTCCAATTGACCGCCGAATTTCTCAGAATCGTGTTCATTCATTTGACAGCCAAATGTTATAATATGATAGAATTCATCCATTGTTTTTTTATTCTTATAATATAGTGACTCAAATTTGTAAACATATTATAGCATAGCCCTCTATTAAGTCAATTTTTAGGTTAAAATAATGAATTTTATTTGCTTTAAATCCGAATAATTGGTATAAAAAAACTATGGTCTGAAATATGCACTATTAGTATTTTTAGTTTTAGCCGGATAATTTGGCAAGCTAAATATGGATATAAATTTGTTTAGTAATTTTAATATATTACCTAATTATACAAAATTAATTATATTATAGAATTATGAGCGGGTTACAGGGAAAATTTCATTATCAAACATTGGGAGTATCTCAAGATGCCTCTTTGGAAGAAATAAAAAGGGCTTATCGCAGCTTGGCCAAAAGATATCATCCTGATATAAATAAAAATAATCAAGATTCAACCGATAAGTTTAAAGAAATAACTGAAGCCTATCATATTTTAAGTGATGAGGAAAAAAGAAGCGATTACGATAAAGAGATAAATCCGGCTCCTGAAATAAAATTCAGACAAAGGGAATATAGCACAAGCAACAGATATGACACGGGATACACTCGCACAAATTATTCGTGGTCCAGCGGTTTAAAATATAAACATAGGCGTTTTTTATCCACTTTATTTAAAATAGTCATCTATCCGGTAGCTTTTGTATTTATAATTTGGATATTTATGTTTCTTTATCAGTATGACAATAAAGACTATTTAAACGATTATTCTGCTATTGAAGAGGCTGCTGAACGAGAAAATGTTTTGCAGGAAAAAATCGACGGAGTATTAGAAAACCAATCCCCGAATGAACGATGGGGATTAAACAGGGAAGACCTATATAAAGAAAGCCTGATAAAATCAAGGG
>JAJRXT010000035.1 GCA_024276125.1 bacterium | reverse complement strand
TTTATTGTCCTGTATGGATGGCGGATTTGGGGCGTTTTTTTGAGCGTTTGGTTTGTTTTTTTGGTGATCTGTTGTATAAAAGTCCCTTAATCCACCCTACAGCAGGATCTTTTTTTGCGTAAGGTGAGTTATTAAAACAAGCAAGTTTTGCATTGAACTCACATTATTAATAACATTACTGGAGTAAGAGTGAATCTTAAATTGGTACGGGAAAACAAAATAGTCTTTCTGTGCTTTTTTATATCGACGATATTTTTACTTAAAAATTTGGGTAATGTATATTTTTGGACGGACGAGGCTAATTCCGCCTTGGTATCCAGAAATATATTGACTTATGGATATCCTTCTAATTTTGGTGAAAAAAATATTGTACAGCATTATTGGGATTATGACGGCGAGTTAAAACTTGCTCCATTTTATCGTACTACCACTTGGCTGCACCTCTATGTAGCTGCCCTATCGTTTAAATTGTTCGGCGCTACTACCTTTGCCGCACGATTTCCCTTTGCCATCATTGGGTTGATAATAATTATCTGCCTGTTTGCTATATTGCGAAAGCATACCCAAGATAAATTTATCATCAATACCTCTATCATTTTGCTTACCTTTTGTATTCCGTTTTATCTGCATATGCGTCAATGCAGGTATTACAGTATGGCGACCTTATTTACATTATTGGGCGCTTGGGAATATCTTGAGTTTTACGAAAAGGGCGCCAAAAAGAAATTTATTTTATATTCGGTTTTATTGTTCTTATCCATGCACTCGGCTTTTTTAATTTTGATGATGGCAATTGGAGTGCATTTTTTGATTTTCTATAAACGAGACAGAATAAAAGACCTGTTGGTATCTTGGGGAATTATGGCTTTAGTCGTTCTTCCGGTGACTTATTTTTTAAGGCTTTGGGAGCGTCCGCTTGATTTATTGGGTCATGAGCAAGGATTTAATCTCAACGGCGTTATTTTGAGATTTTTAAAATATATAACCTATTTGAATAATTATCTGATACCGGCGGCGCTTTTATTGGTATATGTTATCTGGCGGCTGATAAGACGGGAGCTTACGTTTAAGAGCTTTAAAGATAATCAGTTAATAAGCTTTAGTATTGTTTTGGTAATGGTGGCTACAACCTTTTTATCTATAGTTGCCCCGCATAATTTTCGTTTTATTGTAGCCTATATCCCGCTTATTATGGTGGGGCTGGCTTATATCTTGGCTTTTTTCAAAGAGCGAACCAATAAATTTGTTGTTTCGCTAATAATTATTATACTGATAAGCTCTAATGTGATTCATCAGGCGCCTTATTTTCTTACCAAGATACCTATTTTGGCTGGGTCGGATATTAAGATAGGGGGTAGGGATATGAATTGGTATAGTTATAAGATGAGGTCTTATTTTAAGCCGGAGTCTTTATTGTATAATTTTTTGTATGAAATTACTCATGATTTTGACGGCCCTAATGAAGGAATATCAAAATACTTAAATGAACATGCCGATAAAGATGATGTGGTAAAAGCCACTTACGGCGATTTTATGTATCAATTTTATACTGATCTTAAAGTTATTCATCGCGGCGAGTTTAATAATGAAATTGAGCCGGACTGGTATATTTTTAGAGACGGTTGGTGGCAGTGGCGCGCTGATGCTAAAATTAGTAAATACAGGGAATTACTGGATGAAAAGTATGAAGAAATTGAGCTTGATTATCCTGAAACCTCATGGGAGAATCTGCCGGAACCCGATTATCATTTGTATAAGACGGCTACAGGTTATCCCAAAGTAAAAATATACAGGCGCAAAAAACAGTATAAAAATGTACGCTAATTTAACGGTATTCTGGGTCGTCCCTGACCCAGAGTTTTACAGAAAGTCGGGCTTAGGGACGAGTCCGAGCACCAATTTTGAAATTCCTAAGCATAAATGTACGCTAATTTATTAATAGCGATAACAGCGGCTTACCTGATAGGCTGTTTTAGCACCGGTTATTATCTGGTTTTTGTTGTCAAAAAAATTGATGTAAGAACCAAGGGCAGCGGCGCTGTAGGGGCTAGAAATACCGGCAGGGTGTTGGGCGCTCCCGGGTTTATTGTTACGCTGCTGGGTGATTTTGCTAAAGGTGCGCTTGCGGTATGGCTGGCTTTTTATTTGGGGTTAAATCAGCAAACAGCGATACTTGCCATGTTAGCCGTAATTTGCGGTCATATCTGGCCGGTACAGCTTAATTTTAGGGGAGGCAAGGGTATTGCTACGGCAGTTGGCGCTTTGGCTGTGTTGGATTATCGGTTGCTGCTTGTGCTGCTTGTACTTTTTGCGGTTATTTTTACTTTTTTAAGAAAGACTACATTTTGCGGGTTGATTGTTGTATCTCTTTGTCCGGTAGTATCAATTTTTATGGGCTATCAACAGGCGGCGATCGTTGGTTTGGCGGCGATGTCGGTTATTATTTTAATAGCCAGTATAGCAAATATCTACCAAATTATATCTAAACTTGGGAATTAAATATCTTGACAAGTTTTGGCTTTGTTGATATTTTTAGTATTCAATAAATTAAATGGCTATTGAGTTCTCTCCGAAAAAAATTATATTCTGTCATTCTGAGGTCGTAGGCCGAAGAATCTGCTCCCATTATGCGAGCGGATTCTTCATCCCACTTTGTTTCGCTTAAGAATGACAGCTAAGAAAATTAAACGGCTTTGGTTTCGGAGTCAACTAAAATAGCCATTATAAATTATAAATCCAAGTAATTCATAAAAATAAACTGTTTTGTCGGCTGTTATTCTTCAGCTTTCAGCCGAAGAATCTGCTTGCTGTCGCGGGGAGAGATTCTTCGGCCTCCAGTCTCAGAATGACAAGCTGATAAATACTTTTCAGTATAAATGTATTAACAATTAATGTAAGGAGCATAAAAATGGACGAAAAAAGATCAGCTAAGACAGTTGACGCAAAGGTATCAGAAGAAAACGCCGAAGTAATTTGTTATCGCTTAAGGTGCGCTGAATCAGGTAATGGGCTTTCTCATTATATTATGTACGGCGATCTGCCTCAAGAGGTAGTTAATGAATAGTATGAGTGAAAATACGCCGGTATTGGGTTATCTGCATCCGGCGATTACTGCATATCCTGATTTAAGGCTGCATGATATAAATGGTGAGTTGAGCCTGCTTTTGGATACGGAAAATGTATTTTGGGCGCTGGGTAAAAAGGGAGCCTCGCCTGATAATCTAGTGGATAATATAGTAAGCCTGTATCAGCAGAAGAAAGCGGAGCTTGACCCTGAAATCAGTCATTTCCGCCAAAAGATAGATTTATCGGCAGTATATATCAATCCTACCGATCGCTGTAATGGCAGGTGTCCGTATTGTTATATTCCGCAAGAGGTAAGGGAAGACGGGATTAACATGGAACCGCAGCATCTGGATATTCTGCTTCGGAAAATAAAGGATTATCATAATGATAATAATACGGAAAAGGGCAAAAAGCCGGTAATTGTTTTTCACGGCAGCGAGCCGTTTATCGTAAAGGATAATTTATTTGCAGCGATAGAGACTCACGGTAAGGATATGCTGTTTGGTATACAGACCAATGCCACCTTTTTAGAAAAAAAAGATGTGGATTTTTTGATTAAAAATCGGGTTAGCGTCGGGCTTTCGCTGGATTCGGTCAGTCAAAACGGTAATTTAAAAACGCGCAGTATGCAGGGGCAGGGGCAGAAGGATGCTTATTTGTCGGTAATGGATGCGCTGGAATGGTTTGAGGGGTATCAGGGCTTAAATGTTATTACTACTGTAACAAATTTAAATGTGCATGAATTACCGCAGATGATTGAATTTTTGCATGCAAAAAAAGTTTCGGCGGTACTTTTAAATCCTGTGCGTACTACGGCGCCTGATTCGATTAAATTAAAGCCTGATAATCGGCAGTTCTGGCGCTATTTTAAGCAAGCGGTGGATAATGCGCTGGATTTGACTATAAATACGGGCAAAAAAATCGTAATTGCAAATTTTACCAATACGATTTTGGCTATAATAGCGCCTACGGCTAGAAGGCTTATGTGTGATATTACTCCATGCGGCGCGGCTAGGCGTTTTTTTGCCATTATGGCGGACGGTAAAAGCGTACCGTGCGGCGAGTTTATAGGTCTAAAGGAATTTCACGGCCATAATCTGCTGGATGAGTCTATTGAAGATGCGCTTTCTCATGAGAAATTTGTAGAAGTTCGCAGTAGAGTGGTAGAGAAAATTGAAAAATGCTCTGAATGTATTTATAGAAATATATGCGGCGTTCCTTGTCCTGCGGAAATTTATGCTGCATCGGGCAGTTTGAACAAAATTTCGACTTATTGCGGATTTTATAAAGAAATGATCAATTATGCTTTCAAGCTGGTAGCTGAAGGTAAGACGGAGCATTTGTTGCAGCCTGGTTTTGCTGATAGTATGAGTCAGGTATATAATGTAGCAGGATAAGAATTGGATTTAATATAATGGTACAAACTAGATCGAGCAAACTGTTTGAACGGGCGCAAAAATTTATTCCCGGCGGGGTAAATAGTCCGGTAAGGGCTTTTAAATCTGTTGGTGGTAATCCGCTGTTTATTGCCAGAGCGCAGGGCTCTAAGATATACGATGTTGATGGAAAAGAATATATAGATTATGTATGCTCTTGGGGGCCTATGATCTTGGGGCATGCCAATCCTCAGGTAATACAGGCGGTTAAGGCGGCGGCTGATAAAGGCGCCAGTTTTGGCGCGCCGACTGAAGCGGAAATCCAGCTGGCAGAGCTTATAGTACAGGCGGTGCCTTCTATAGAGCTGGTGCGTTTGGTTTGTTCAGGGACTGAGGCGACTATGAGCGCCCTGCGGCTGGCCAGAGGATTTACCGGTCGGGATAAGGTCTTGAAATTTGAGGGCTGTTATCATGGGCATGTAGACAGTCTGTTGGTTCGGGCGGGTTCAGGCGCGGCTACTTTTGGAGCGCCTGACAGCGCTGGTGTGCCGGCCTCATTAGCGGCGCATACAATTACTTGCCCTTATAATGATGTGGAATCGGTTAAACAGATTTTTAAGGAATGCGGCGGACAGATTGCGGCTATTATTGTGGAGCCTGTGGCTGGTAATATGGGAGTTATACCTCCTCTTACCGGATTTTTAGAAGGGCTGAGGAGTCTATGCGATAAATACGAGTCATTGCTGATATTTGATGAGGTTATTAGTGGTTTTAGGGTTTCATATGGCGGGGCGCAGCAATTATATGGTATAATGCCGGATTTAACCTGTTTGGGTAAGATTATAGGCGGCGGTCTGCCGGTTGGGGCTTATGGGGGCAGGGCAGAGATTATGGATTTTATCTCGCCATGCGGTCCGGTTTATCAGGCGGGGACCCTGTCTGGTAATCCCTTGGCGGTAAATGCGGGTATTTGCGCGCTAAAGCAGCTTGGCGCAAGCGGTTTTTATGATGCGTTGGAAGAAAAATCGGCGCAATTGGCGGCAGGTTTAGCGGATAATGCGAAAAAACATAATCTTAACATGCAGTTTAGGCGGGTAGGCTCGCTTATGTGCGCATTTTTTACGTCTGTTTCTGTAGAGAATTATACTAATGCCAAGAGTTCTGATACCAAAAAATTCGCCAAATATTTTTGGGGCTTACAGAAGCGGGGAATAAATATCGCTCCATCGCAGTTTGAGGCTATGTTTGTTTGTGCCGCGCATAGTTCTGAGGATATAGAGAAGACAATTAAAGCAAGCTATCAGGCAATGGCGGTTTTGTAATTTTTTTGCTCTTTTGTTCTTGACCTAAGGGCTTAATACTAGTAGTATTTGTAATGTAATACTAAGTTGCTTTTCAAAATATCACAGTAGTCGGGCTCGTCTCTTAAGCCCGACCTCTGAAGACTTTTAAGTCAGGGACTCTCTTAGAGTACCAAATTAATGTTCTTTTGAAAAGCAACTTAGTATAATAGTGTAGTTTACTTGAATTTAGATGTACATGTTGAACCTACCACTTTAAACTCTATATATGTTATGCAGCTACTGGTTGTTGTGCTAAATAAGGAAGAATATTTAGAAGACCTTTTGTCCTTATTTGTGGAATTGGATATAAGCGGAGCCACGATATTGGATAGCGTGGGTATGGGGAGGATTGTCAGTCATGATATTCCTATATTTGCCGGTTTTAGGGATTTGATTGTTGATAATCGTCCGTATAATAAGACTATATTTACTATTGTAGAGGATGAATTGGTTGAAAAGGCGGTAGATGGATTAAGGGGAATCTGCGGCGATTTTAGGCAGCCTGGCACAGGATTAATTTTTTCCCTTTCGGTAAACAATGTTTGGGGTTTAAGCGAAAGTTTTTAGTCTGTTTTATTTAATGCTTGGGAATTTAATAATACTTATGAATAAATTCTTGTTCTAGTTTAAGGGGTATTGTCTTTTAGGGTGATCGGTTTTTTTTAGGTACATTATAGTTGTGTACCAGATTTGCACCAAACACTGTTTGGTTTTATTCTTGTTTTTTGTCAGGAAAATATTGTTTTTTTGTCCTTGACATGATTATAATTTATGATATTATAAGTTATCTACAGGCTTTAAGGGATAGGTGTAAGGCAATGGCTTGTTACTTCCAAAATATTATATAAATCAGCTAAATTAATAAGTTAAATTATTTGTGCTTGTCTTAAGTTCAAAAATAAGGGATAGTGTATATGGGGCATCATGCAGAGCCGGAACCGGTAAATGATAATTATTTAGATCCTATTTGGGATAAGGAAATAGAGCTTGAGCAAAAGGTTGCTAAGGCTAGAAAAAAAGCCGAAAAAATCATAGAAGATGCGCGTAATCAAGCTGTAAAATTGATTCAGACAGCTAAGTCGGAGCGGGAAAAAGCCTATCTGGCCAAGAAGAAAGAGATGGAGGAGGCCAGGGCGGCTAATGAAAAAAAGCTTAAGGGGCTTGGCCAGTCGGCGGGCGGCGTGGTTGAGGCTTCCCTTGAAGGGCTTGGTAAACAGGAACGCGCTGAGTTGAAAAAAATAGAGCAGGCGGCTAATAAGAATATGAAAAAAGTGGTGGATATGATATTGCAGCAGATATTGCCCTGACATTGTGTTTGGGGGCAATGGGGGTTGTTGTGGCAGTTGTTCCGTTGCATGTGGTTTGTTTGTGCGGTGCAGGAAATTTCATTTTCGCATGGTAAGCATGGGTTATTGTGCCCTGCTTGTTCATAGCAGGCCTTAAAGGCCGCTAGCTGTAAAAGTTTGCCGGCGCCGTAAGGTGTGTTAAATTGGGCGAATGGATTGAGTTGGATTGGGAATTTTATTGGTTGTTTTATTTTTTTGAAGGGGGTGAGTTGGCATGATTCAGGAGATGAGTAAATTTAGGATGATTGCGCCTCGATCGATTTTGCCTGGGGTTATGGGTAAGGTGTATAGTTTTGGAGAGGTGCAGATCGATAAAGTAACCTATACTGATATGGAGGTAGATAAAAGCAATAGCTTTGAATTAAAGGAAGTGGCTTTGTGCCAGGATGAGTTAAAAGAAGTGGCGGAGCTTGAAGAGCTGTTGAGTCGGGTCGAGGGGTTGCTTAGCGCTATGCGCGACATTCCTGAGGTGAAAAAGGAGTTGGCCAACCAGCAAGGAGAACAGGAGGTAGACTCTGCGGGAGTCTTTGCTCGCAAGGAGGTTAATCAATTAAGGGCTATCGTCAATAAGATAGAGGAACAGCAAAAAGAGCTTTCCGGCGCCAAGGATAAAGTTGAAGAGGAAAAGGGACAGGTTTCTAATTTTGATAAATTGATCGAGACATTTGCTTCCATTATGGAGAAGCAGCACGATCTAGCCAATTTAGAAGTAATTGGTTTTTCGGTAGATAAGGGTAAGAAGAAAGCTGTTGATTTGTTGAAAAAGAAACTGGATGAACAGTTGGCCAGTGAGTATGAAATCTTTACGGCTCCTGTTGGCAAGCGTAATTTGGCGTGTATTTTGGCTGCTACGCGAAAGAATATGTTGAAGATACGCAAATTGTTTGAGACGGAGGGTATTAAAGAGCTTGCCTTGCCCGACGAATGGGCAGATAAGTCATTGAAAGACATCCGTGAAATATTACAGGATATGAATGCTAAGTTGCCTCAGTTAGCCAAAGAAGTTGATTCTCAGATTAAGGAATTTGGCCTTAAGAATATTAATCGCTTAAGGAAGCTTAGGGTGCAGTTACAGGATAAATTAAGTTATTATGGCGAACTGCCTAAATTTGCTGAAACGAAATTTACCTTTATTATGCAGGGGTGGCTGCCTAAAGAGAGTTTGTCTAAGTTTAAAAAATTGTTGGATAACGCCTATGGCGGCGCTGTTGCTGTTGAAGATTTGCCGGTAATGGAAGCCGACAAGCATAGCGTGCCAATAGTTTTAAGTAATAATAGGCTGATAAGACCATTTCAGCATATATTGAAGCTCTTTAAACCGCCGGTTTATGGTTCCATGGACCCGACGACTTTTCTGGCGATCTTTTTCCCTATGATTTTTGGTATGATTTTGGGCGATCTCTTTTATGGTATTTTGATAGTTGCTGTTGGGTTGTTTATATGGAAGAGTAAGAAACGTTCGCAGGTTGGCAAGGATTTGGGTTATGTTTTTACTATGTGCGGTCTTTCTACATGTTTCTTCGGGATATTTTATGGTGAATTTTTGGGAGATATGGGGCATTCTATAGGTCTGTCGCCGATACTTAATCGGGAACATGGTATTGTTGCGCCTTTGGTGATGGCTGTTGGTTTTGGAGCTTTTCATATTGTACTGGCGCTGACCTTAAGGGTGATATCTTCTTTTAAAGAACATAATTCCGTAAATAAGCATGTGGTGGAAGCGGCTGGAACTATAACGGTGATTTTGGGTCTTGTCGGGGCTTTGTTGGTGGCTTCAGGCGTTTGGCCGCAAGGCTTGATGACTCCTATTTTGGTTATGATGGGGATATCGGTTGTAGCGGTTTTTGCCAGCGGCGGCGTGGCGGGCGGTCTGGAAATCTTTGGCACGCTGGGTAATATTTTGTCTTATGCCCGTATTATGGCTATTGGTCTTTCGTCGGTTATTTTGGCTTTGGTGGCCAATAAAATTGCTACGGGTTCTCCGTCGCTAGCTTTTGGCTGGGCAATAGCTGTCTTGCTTCATGTAATAAATATTATTCTGGGAGTGTTCGGGCCTACTGTGCATGGATTGAGGTTGCATTTTGTTGAGTCTTTTCAGAAATTTGCAAAACTAGAAGGGCGGATTTATCAGCCATTTAAGCGAGGAGGTGATACAGTTTGAGATTAATGAAAGATGGAACGACTTGTTTTCTGGTGGCGCTTGTTGCTTTAATGGTATCGGCAATGGTTGCATTAGGACCTGTTGCTCTCTTTGCGGCAGAAACTGCTGGCGGCTCATCCTTGTTTGGGGTGGCTTCAGCGGAAGCGGTAGAAGCTGAGGCTGCTGATGCTGAACATGGCGAGGAAGCGGCGGCTGAACATAGCAAGAAAGAGAGCAGTGGTTTTCCGGCAAAGCCGATTGCTGCAGCTTTAACTTTGGGGATGGCTGCTTTTGGAACAGCGATAGTTCAGATGAAGATTGGCGCGGCGGGCGCTGCTACACTTGCAGAGCGGCCGGAGGTTGCCCCAATGATTATCGTTTTGGTAGCGCTTCCTGAGACAATCGTTATTTTGGGCTTTGTTGTTGCGGCTATGCTTATAATGTTCTAACAAAACAGTACTATAAATATATTTGTTTGCTTATACGTTTGCCGGGTTGCAATTTTTTGTAGGAAGATTTGGCTGGTATGTGGCAAATGAATATATTTGGCGAGATGGTCTAAACCAAGATTTCCGGTGATTATAAGAAGCATCAACGGGTTCTTGGTTAGGCCTGAGGGATAAGGGTGGGGGCCGGCGGTGTTGTGCGTTTACTTTTTAAAGTTTTCTGTTCCATTGTCTAGTCAAATTTGTTCATAAATTTGGGTTTTCTGGCGGTAATATTGTTTTTGGATTAAGCCTAAATGGATAACGCCCTGATCTTTAATCAGCGTGCTGTGATAGACTGATTAAAGATATTTGTGGATTGTGGCGATGATGCGAAAAGGGGGCTTTTTTTGGTTAAGTTTAATAAAGTAAACTGCATAATATGTTTAGGATTTGATTTTTTGAATAATTCAGGCGAAATTGTCATTATAACTTGTTAAGGTAAGACTCATATGATATATAAAGATCTCTTCATGGCGCTTGATAGACAGGTTGAGGCTGATAGAGAAAAACTTATTGAATCTGCCAAAGAAAAAGCGAGAGCAATACTTCAGGAAGCAGAACAGGATATTAAAAAAGCCGAAAAAACTTTCCAGGAAGAGTTGGCCAAAGAAGAGCAATTGGGTAAAAAGGGAGCGGCTAAAAAAAGTAAGTCAACTCCTAAGAATACGCATTTGACGAAATTGATTCTTGGCGTAAAATATAAATTTTTTGAGCAGGCAATATATTTATCTAGGAAACAACTAAATGAATTAGCGAAGAAATCTGATTATCAACAGGTTTTAAAAAAACTGATCAAAGAGTGTGTGGAAACTTTTCCTGAGGTTGATCGGCTTTTGGTGAATTCCCGGGATGTTTCATTGGCGAAGAAAATTTTACATGAATTGAAGTTAAATTTAAAGATAAAAGCAGCGGATAATGTTTCTGCCGGAGTGATTGCTGTGTCGGCTGATGAGAAATTATCCGTATGTAATACGCTGGACTTTAGACTGGATAAAGTTATTCCTTCATTATCACCACAAATATCTGAGATTTTATATGGCTAAGGAAGTAATACGTAAATCCGACGACCGTGGCGTAGATGACTATGGCTATATAGGCGTTCGGGTGAAAATAATGAGTTCCGCTTTGTTGGCTAAAGATGTGCTGGAGCGTTTGCTTGCGGCAGGTTCATTTAAGGAATTTAATTCAATTTTGGCTGCTACTGATTATGGTGAAGATATTGCAGCTTCACGGGAAAGGCTTTCAGGCAGAATAAGTAAGACGGAAATCCTTAAAGACGGGATTGAGCAAAATTTTCTTCGCAGTATAAGGAAGTTGCGTTCATTTACTGGCGGTAATGCTGCTCAAATAATAGATATTATGCTTAGCCGTTGGGATATAATAAACCTTAAGGCTGTTTTTCGCGGAAAACATGCCGGTTTGCCGGCTATCAAAATTACAAAATATATTTTTTGCTGCGGGACTTTTGAAAGGGATTATTTAGAAGAATTGGCGAATAAAAAGGATTTACGCTGTGTGGTGGAAGATTTGTGCCTAATGAATCCTGATATGTCAGCTTTTCTTAAGGAGCCTTTCAGTGAATATCTAGTTAGTAATAATTTGGCGGGCTTGGAGTTGGTTTTAGATAAGTGGTTTTATGAGCATGTGTTAAAAATTTGCGGGAGAATGGGCGAGGGTTTCAGGTTGCTGCATAAACATATAAAATCAGAAATTGATATAATAAATATTATAAATTGTTTAAGGCTTATTCAGGCTAAAGTTGCTGCCGGGGAGAATACTGCTGAATTTTTTATTTCCGGGGGCGGTAAGTTTTCGGAAAAAGAGTTTTTAAGGTTTTTAGAGGGTAATGATTTTGCGGAAGCGCTGTCTTGGTTGGGGAAAAAGTATCCCGCAGTTGCGGCTAAAATTGATGAAAAAAATAAAATTTATGTAAAAACTAAAGATTTATCGGTTTTTGAACATATTTTGAAAGAAAACTTAATAAGCACATCTTGGCAGATGGTTTTGGGTGAAACCTTAGGGGTTAAAATTTTGCTAAGATATTTGTTGCTTAAATATAATGAGCTTAAGAATTTAATGCTTCTTTTGAGTAAACAGGCCTTTGGTTTGTCGGGGAATATGGTAAAAGAGGAGTTGATTCTTGTCAAAGTATAAAATGTTTGTAATTGTGACTCCTGGTTTAGCTTCAGGGTTTAGGTTGGCTGGCGGGGCTGAAGTGCGTGAGGCAAGGGATGGAATAGAAGCGGGAGCGCTTATTGGCCAGTTGCTGAGAGTGGGACGTGAATTTGGTATTATTTGCATTGATGAGGATTTAAACGCTCAACTTGATCCTAAAATTATAGCCGATGTTGAAGAGGCCGGTATCCCTATCCTGGTTCCCTTTCCGGGGATTGGCGAAGGGGTGGACAAAATGGAAATGGAAGAAAAATATACAGCCAATTTAATCCGCAGTGCGATAGGTTATCATATTAAGTTGAAAAGGGGTTAGGCTATAATGAGCCAGGGGAATATTGATGGAATAATTTGTAAAATATCAGGTCCGGCGGTCATTGCTAAAAAAATGACCGGTTCCAGAATGTACGATATTGTAAGGGTTGGCAAACAAAAGTTGATTGGTGAAATTATACGTTTGGACGGTGATACGGCGTTTCTTCAGGTTTATGAGGATACTTCTGGGCTAAAGCTGGGAGAAAGTGTCGTTTGTACCGGCAATCCATTGGTTGTTGAGTTGGGACCGGGGTTATTAGCATCAGTTTTTGATGGGATTCAACGTCCTCTAGATAAAATAGAAGATGTTAGCGGCAGTTTTATCGCCAGAGGTATTGATGTGCCGGCTTTGTCTAAAGATAAAAAGTGGAAGTTTGTTGCTACCCAAAAGGTTAATCAAGAGTTGGAGCAGGGAGATGTGATCGGCTGGGTTCAGGAAACTGAAACTATTAAGCATTATATAATGGCGCCGCCGAATTGCAGTGGAAAATTAAAGAGTATCAAGTCCGGAGAATATACCGTAGAGGAAACCGTTGCTGTTTTGGACAATGGTTATGAAATTAAGCTGATGCAAAAATGGCCGGTGCGGATATCTCGTCCATATACTAAAAAGCTTGATCCGGACGAACCGTTTATAACCGGTCAGCGTATTTTTGACACATTGTTTCCTATCGCATTGGGTGGTACAGCCGCGGTGCCCGGCGGTTTTGGTACTGGAAAGACGGTTGTTGAGCAGACTTTGGCTAAATATTCCAATGCGAATGTAATTGTTTATATTGGTTGCGGCGAGCGTGGAAATGAGATGACAGAGGTGTTAAGCGAATTTCCGGAGTTGGATGATCCTACTACCGGCGGTCGCTTAATGGACCGGACGGTATTGGTGGTAAATACTTCTAATATGCCGGTGGCTGCCCGTGAGGCTTCGGTATATACAGGAATGACTATAGCGGAATATTTTCGTGACATGGGTTATAGTGTGGCTTTGATGGCTGACTCTACTTCGCGTTGGGCTGAGGCTTTGCGTGAGATTTCATCGCGTTTGGAGGAGATGCCGGGGGAAGAGGGTTATCCTACGTATCTTTCCACTCGTTTGGCAAGTTTTTATGAAAGGTCCGGACGGGTGATTTGTTTGGGTGCGGAGCAGGCGATTGGCTCGGTTACTGTGGTTGGCGCTGTTTCGCCGCCGGGCGGTGATTTTTCTGAGCCGGTCACTCAAAGTTCTATGAGAGTTACGGGAGCATTGTGGGCGCTGGATGCTAATTTAGCGCATAGGAGGCATTTCCCGTCGGTTAACTGGAATAGAAGTTACAGCCTATATTGCGATCAAATGGAAGAGTGGTTTGTTGAGCGGGTGGCTGATGACTGGATTGAATTGCGAACCAGAATTATGCAGTTGTTGCAGAAGGATGCGGAATTACAAGAGGTTGTTCAGTTGGTTGGGCCTGATGCCTTGCAGGATAATGAGCGGTTAATACTTGAAACCAGCAAAATGATTCGTGAAGATTTTTTGCAGCAGAATGCGTTTTCTGATGTTGATGCGTATTGTACTTTAAAAAAACAGCATGGTATGATGAAGGGTTTGTTGACCTTTTACGATAAATCTAAGGCAGCTCTGGACAGAGGCATATCTATTGAGAATATATTGAACTTGCCGATTCGTGAAGATTTGTCACGATTGAAAGAAGTTCCCAATGACCTGTTCGGCGAACAGTTAAATGGTTATCTTTCTAAGCTGTCTCTAGCGCTGGAGGAAGAATAGTGTCGTTAATAACTAGAGAATTTCAAACTGTAAGTTATATTTCCGGTCCATTGCTGTTTTTAGCTAATGCCCAAAGCATTCCATATGGAGCGATGGTTAAGATTTTGTTGCCGAACGGCGAGGAGCGCAATGGCCAGGCCTTGGAGGTTTCAGAGGAGCATGCGGTAATTCAGGTGCTGGAAGAGACCAGAGGGCTGGATGTTGCGCATACTAAGGTAAGGCTGGTGGATGAGGTTGCCCGAGTGGGTGTGTCTGCGGATATGATCGGCCGGGTTTTTAATGGAACAGGTAAGCCGATTGATGGACTGCCGCCGATTATTCCAGAGGCCAGGTTGGAGATTAATGGTCAGGCGATAAATCCGGTATCGCGGGAGAAACCTTCGGATTTTATACAAACGGGGATTTCTGCAATAGATGGTTTTAATACTTTGGTTAGGGGGCAGAAGCTGCCTATTTTTTCCGGCGCAGGGTTGCCGGCTAATGAAATAGCGGCAATGTTATTAAAGCAGGCCAAGGTGTTGGGAGAAGAGGAAACTTTTGCGGTTGTGTTTGGCGCGATGGGAGTTACTCAGCGTGAGGCGTCTTTTTTCTTAAAGCATTTTGAGAAAACTGGAGCATCCGAGCGGGTGGTAACCTTTTTAAATATGGCCGATGATCCCACTATTGAGCGGATTTTGACTCCTCGTATGGCTTTAACTACGGCGGAATTTTTGGCTTTTGAGCATAATATGCAGGTTTTGGTTATTTTAACCGATATGACTAATTATCGTGAGGCCTTGCGTGAGATTGCCAGCGCTCGTGAGGAAATCCCGGGTCGTCGCGGTTATCCCGGTTATATGTATACCGATTTGGCTACGATTTATGAGAGAGCCGGCCGGGTAAAGGGTCGGAAGGGTTCGGTTACCCAGATACCGATTTTAACCATGCCGGATGATGATATAACGCACCCGATTGCCGATCTTACCGGGTATATTACAGAGGGTCAGATCGTGCTTTCGCGTCATTTACATAGAATGAACTATTTTCCGCCGATTGACGTATTACCGAGCTTGTCGCGTTTGATGAATAATGGTATAGGCGAGGGGCGTACGCGTGATGATCACCGTGCTTTAGCTAACCAGTTATATGCTTGTTATGCGGAAGGCCGTGATATCAGGCGCTTGGTAGCTATTGTTGGTGAGGAGGCGTTAACGGATTTAGACCTGAAGTATTTAAAATTTGCGGATAGTTTTGAAGAGCAGATGATAAATCAGCGGACTACGGACAGAACCATAACCGATACATTGAATTTAGGCTGGAAACTGCTTAAGGTAATTCCGACGTCTGAGCTAAAACGCGTAAACAAAGACCTAATAAACCGTTATTTTTCCGAAATTATGGAAGACGGCGTAAAAACGCCTTTTTATTAAAAGATAGTTTAAATTTTATAGATAAGATTTACCCAGGGAGGCCACTTAAGCCTCCCTTTTTTTTGTGTTTAACTCAAGTTGCTACCTATAACCTGAGTTCGACATAAAAGTTGTTGATTTTATTGTCTTGTAGGGGCGGGTTTGAAACCCGCCCCTACATCTGGAGGGGACATGCCCCTATCCTAGGTAAATTTTATGTTAATTAAATCTACATAAAACATCAACTA
>JAJRXT010000034.1 GCA_024276125.1 bacterium | reverse complement strand
GTTACGCAAAAAAAATAAAAATTTTACCGTAGGGTGGATTAAGGGGTCTTGTATAAAAGCTCTTCTTACATATTTATAGAGCGCCAAACAGCCGGTAAGCTACCCCGAATCCGCCACTCTCTGTAAAAGTAAGTATGGTGGGTCCGCAACTGTCAGAAAACGTAATCTAAGCATATTTCTTTAGCCTCTTTTATAATATGGGCTTGATCCACCCTACATTTAAAAGCAAGCTTTGCGTAAGGTGAGTAAGTAAGTTAATCAATCAATCAATCAATCAATCAATCAATCAATCAATCAATTATACCGAACTCATGTTAATTACTTGATATTTAATAAGATTTAACTCTTTATATGTCGAAATCACGTTATGTATTATGAAATATACGCTTAATTAATGCGAATTTTTTTTAATAGGAGGGGGGATTCTAATGCTGTTGACTTATAAAATATAGGGTTGTTTTGGTAGGCGCGTATTTTTAAACCCGCCTCTACAGGCCGACTTAAAAGCCGGCAGCTACAAAACAATAGTCCGCACAAGAGGTACGATAAATTTTAATGTACTTCTTTAAGGGTTTTTAAAAAATTGAAAAAATCAATTTTATCCTGTTCGTAATTATCAGGTTTTGCCAGCAACTCAATAAGTACGATATCACCGCCTCTGACAAATACGACTATATTGGTAAAGCTGCCTAATTTAGTATCTTCTACCTTAAAAGCATAGGCTTTGGCGTGAGATAACAGCTTGGTTTGATTGGTAAGCGCAACTTCATCGATGAAATCGCCCTTGGGTAGTAATTTGATAAGATATATCATCTCTGCATCGTCTGCGCTTAAATCACTAAAAAAAGAGGATAGCCCATGGCTTCCCGACCGGCCTGAGCGTACAATAATAAAGCTGCCGTTCTTTTTTTTATAATAAAGCTCAACTTTGGCCTTAGAACGCAGCTTTAGGTCAGCGGTAGTATGAATATGCCGCCAGTCTTTACCGGGTAATTGCGCTTTAAAACGCTTTGATACCGGTATGTTACCTGCATCGGCTGCAAAAAGCAGAGCGGGCATAGCAATTAAAAAACATAGTATAAGAATAGATTTTTTCATATTTTTTTAAATGGTATAGTGGTCTTTCGTGGTGTGACAATTCCCGTAGGTACCGACCTTAAGGTCGGTACCTACGATAATTTGCACCGGAGTTATGTTTTGCGATATTTCATCACGAAACACCTGCGATTGGAATATATATATATTATCTGATTTTGGGGTGAGACACCCCAAAAGATAAATCTCTTCTTCTCTAGGGTTAATTTATGTTTTCGTTCTTTTTAAGCTACATATATTTACCGATAATTAAATCCAGTTTTTGTTTGGTATCTTCAGGGATTGCGTCTGGCGCGGTTATAATGGAGTCTTTTAAGGCCTGCCGGCAAGCGCAGTCTATTTTTTCCGGTATATTCTTTATAGCTTCACTTATGATTTTTTTGGCGGTTTCTACATTTTTTAGCAGATTTTGTATAATAGTCTCAGTAGTAACATCTTCTTCTTCCTCATGCCATACATCATAATCAGTGGCCAGAGCAATAGTGGAATAGCATATTTCAGCCTCCCGCGCAAGCTTTGCTTCAGTTAGATTGGTCATACCGATAATATCAGCCCCCCACCTGCGGTAAAGCATTGATTCTGCCCTAGTGGAAAACTGAGGTCCTTCCATGCAAAGATAAGTGCCGCCATTGTGTATACAGGCTCCCACATCTCTACCGGCATGATACAATATAGCGCTTAAGTTGTTACACAGCGGGTCGGCAAAACCGATATGAGCCACCGCTCCCTCGCCGAAAAAAGTGCAGGCACGGTCTTTAGTTCTGTCTATAAATTGATCGGGTATACATATATCAAGCGGTTTGATCTCTTGCCTTAAGCTGCCTACTGCGCTTACCGATATTATGCACCCTGCGCCCAATTTTTTAAAACCGTAGATATTAGCCCTAAAATTAAGTTCAGACGGCGTTATTTTGTGTCCCTTGCCATGGCGCGGTAAAAATACCACCCGACGTCCTGATAATTCTCCCTGTATATAATCATCCGACTGCTTGCCGAAAGGCGTATCCATCGCAATGTTTTCTACATTTTTTAGTCCCGGTATATCGTATAAACCGCTTCCGCCTATGATTCCAATCAGATCGCTCATTTGTATGTTTTTACCTCCTAATATAATTAACTGATGTTACGCAAAACCAATTTGGGAAGCTCCAAAAGTTTTAATGCCAAATGAATGCCAAAAGGTTAAAAAATAAAAATATCACACAAAAACAATAGATTAAATAACTTAATAGTACGTAAAATCCCATTTTTTTGTAGCTAGCCGACCTTTAGAACGGCTATCGCTTACGCCAGTATTAAGGTTTGTTTTGTACCTCTGACAGGCCGACCTAAAGGTCGGCAGCTACAAGAATCCGGTAGGTAGTTTGACAGGCGTCGGATTTTTAGCATCAGACGCCATAAGTACGCTAATTTGTAAGAAATTATTTGTGTTTTTGCTTATATTGTGCGTAAGGTGAGTCAATAACTTCCCTTATAATTCTCTGCTGATAATAGGAATTTGAATTTTATCCCCGGCTTTTACTTTTACTAAGTCTTTATCCTGATTATATCGTTGTACCAGCCAATAAGGTACTTTATATTTATAATTACATAATGACCATAAATTTTGTCTGGGTTTAATAACATGCGTTTTTACGCTTTCAACTTTATATTTTTTTAAAAACTCATCCTGTATTTGTTGGTGGAAGGCCTCTCTTTTAGCCATAAATTAAATTTTTCCAACTTTAGAATAATTTACTTTAATAGCTTTACCTACATGGATTTTTTTACTGTATTTTATTTTATTTAACCGCCGGATGCTTCTTGCGGAAACTTTAGCCCAGTCTGCATAATGCCCGATGCTTTCATGCGGTTTTACCACTACTAGTCCTTCATCTTCAGATAAATGACCTAAATTAAGCGCTGGTTCAGGAATTTTTATGCTAGCTGTATACTTATTTTTGTTTTTGGGAGAGGGCGTATTTTTAACCAGGGATTTCTTCTGTTTCTTGGGCTTTTGGGTAGTTTTAACCTTAGCTTTAGCAAGTCGCTTTTGAGTTGTTTTTTTAGCCTTCACCTTAGCGACAGCTTTATATCTTGTTCCCGGAATACGCAGTTTTTGACCGGCTCTTATAAACCTGGAGCTGGATAAATTGTTTAAATCCATCAGCGCCCTTATAGTGGTACGATAACGGCGGGCTATTTTGGATAAGGTATCGCCCCTTCTTACTCGATGCCATTCATCACGCTTTTGAGCGGTATATTGTTTTGTAGGGGGGATATTGGCATATAATTTTTCAAAGGTATCCTTTGTTCCGTAAGGAATGCGCAGTTCATATCCTTTGGGAATAAATCTTTGAGAGGATAATATACTATGTTTTAGAGCCGGATTTAACTTTTTGATATCATCTTTGGCCACCAAGCAATTCTTGATAATAGTATTTAAATCAACATAATGCGGTATTTTGACTGTATCAAACTTAAGCGGCCGGTAAAGCTTAAAATTGCCGAAATAGCGGTCGTAATTGGGTACAAGTTCCAGAACTGCCAAAAATTCAGCATAAAAATTACGGGAGGCAAAGCCAAATCTTCTGGAGCGGTATTTTTTGATAATCTTTACCAAATCCTTGGAGCCGGTTTTTCTAACCGCCCGCTGCATCCCCCCTACTCCGTGATTATAGGCGGTTAAGGCCAGCGGCCAGGCGCCCAGTGTTTCGTAATTGCTTTTTAAGAATTGCGCTGCGGCATGTGAGGCTTTGTATGGGTCTTTACGTTCATCCACAGAACTGTTTATTTTTAAATAAAGGCGGCCGGTAGAACGAATAAACTGCCATATACCTACGGCGCCGTCAACAGAATGGGCGTCAACATTAAAAAATGATTCTACAAAGGGCAGTAGCGTAAGCTCCTGCGGCATGTTATATGAGGCAAATATTTTTTCGATTTCATTTAAGTACAGACCGGAAGTCTTTAAGCCTTTAATAAATCTATCGCGCTGACCGGTTTGTGCCCTTACTCTTCTGTATCCGGTAGCCTTGATAAACTTGTTAGGCTCGTCTATTGTGGAAAACAAATCGTATATTCTTTTTTCTTCTGCCGTCAGTTTATCGGTTTTTACATTATACTTAGCGAGTTTGTTCAGTATCCTCCTGTATTTATGTTTGGCTTTAGCGACTTTATCACGTCTTATACGTCTTTGTTTACGGTAGGAAAAACGGCTGTTTTTAATGTCGCTAAAATCAAGGACAGCGTAGATTACATTTAGGTGTTTTTTATCATGAATTATTACTTGATCGGATGTATATTTGCTATAGACTATTTTCCAGAAATTTACATTTTTTCTCAGTCCTTTGGGAACAGTAAAATGATACTTATGTCCGACCGGAGGACGAAGGTTAGGGATAGACGCTTCGGCCAGTTCAGGCTGGAAGGGAGATATCTCGCTAATATAATGAGAGTTGACTGGCAAGCAAGATACTGCGTAAATAGATAACACTAAAAGAATTGATGCGACTGCTCCCTTTTTCAAATAGTTCATACATCCCACCTTAATACTTTTTTAAATTTCAAGAAAATAAAAACTGTTAATTTCTCGTTCTAAATGATAGATAAGACAACTGTGCAGCATTTCTTTTAGTTCCGGTTTTAAGGTTTTAGCTAAACCTAATCTATCAATTTTCCCTAAGTTCAGCCTTAGGGCTGTTTGCAGAAAAGACAGACTGCCAATAGATACAGCAAGTTGCCTACCTTTTACGTGCTTACGGCAGGTCTTGCAGATTACGCCTCCTTCTACGGGGCTGAAAATCACTTTATTTTTTTTATCAATAGGTTTACGGCAACGCAGGCAATGACTCATTTGAGGCTGATATCCAAGTAGACTTAAAGTCCGAATTTCAAAAATTCTTAAACAGGTATCAGTATCTTTGCCTTGCTGGATTAGTTTTAATATCTGCAATATGAGATAGAACAATTCTTCTGCCGGTTCTTCCTCCGCAGAGGCTTTTACGGCTAATTCGGCTACATACAAACCAGCCGTTAGCGTGCTAAGTTCATCCAATAGTCCACTGTACGCATTTATTATATCACATTGTTTGAGCCGATGTAACTGTTTATTTTGTTTTTCGTAAAAAAAGATCATGCAATGGGTTAAAGGCTGGGCGCTTCGTACCCATCTGCTTTTAAGCCGGCGGCTCCCGCGCGCAACAGCCTTTAATTTGCCGAATTTTTGTGTGTAAAAAGTAATCAGTCTGTCAGTTTCACCCAGGTTCAGACTGCCAATCACTATTGCCTGCGTATTTTGTAAAGGCATATACGTACACTTCTATAATTTATATTATACCAGCTTATACCAAATATTTCATCATTGCAGTAGCAATTCCTAAATAAATCGAAATTCCTACCACATCATTAAAATTGGTGATGAACGGCCCTGCAGCTACAGCCGGATCAACGTGCATCTTGTTAAATAAGAAAGGAGTAATCGTGCCTACAATCGCTGATATATTAACTGAAATAAATACGGATATACCGACTACAAGACCCAAAGCCGGATGCTTATAAAATAAAGTTACACACAATCCAGCAATTATGCCGGCTAAAAACCCCATAAGTAAGCCAACCTTGCTTTGCCGAAACAATATATTCCAGATATCCAGTTGTTCGATTCTACCGGTAGCCAAACCCCTTACCACAATAGTCTGAGATTGATTACCAACATTCCCCCCCAGCGCCATTACTAAAGGAATAAAAAATACTATGGAAATCACCCCTTGCAGCGTATTGTTATAATACCTTAGGATAACGCTGGATAAACCCTCGCCGATGAGACTGAAAAACAACCAGGGCGTTCGTATGCTGGTAATCTTCCAAGTGGATTTTTCCAATAATTCTTCTTCGGAAGTACCCGCCATTTTATAAATATCTTCAGTAGCTTCCTCGCGAATAATATCGATTACATCATCTACAGTGATAATCCCCATCATCTTATTTTGTTCGTCCACTACAGGAATAGCCAGCAAATTATACTTTGCCACCATCATGGCTACCTCTTCCTGGTCCGTATGAGTCTGTACGCTTATTACATCGGTGGTCATAATATTTTTTATCGGGGAGCCGGTTGAAGTTATAATCAGTTTTCTCAAAGAAACAATGCCTACCAAATGATGACGCCGGTCTATTACATATATATAAAATACCATTTCTGCATCAACAGCGTCCCGCAGTTTTTTTATAGCTTCCTCGGCTGTCGTATCTTCAAATAAAGCAAAAAAATGCGGAGTCATAATGCGGCCTGCCGTATCTTCAGGATAGCTTAGCAGGTCTTCTACTTCTTTTGATTCTTTATGCTGCATCAGGCGCAGAATATTTTCCGCCTTTTCTTCAGGCATATCGCTTACCATCTCGGCGGCGTCATCGGCCGGCATTTCCTGTAATATCTGCGATATTTTTACATTATCCAAATCTTCCAGTAAAACAGAGATAATCTCCGGTTCCAACTCGCTTAGCACCGTAGCCGCCATTTCTGAGTCTTCAATCAGATCAAATGTCCATTTGCTTTCCTTTAGATTCAGGTATTTTATCAAATGGGCAATATCAGCCGGATGCAGTTTTCTAAGCATATTACGCAGATTGCCCTTGGCCTCTCTGCGTATCAGGCGCCGCACTGTTTGAAGTAATAATTTTAAGCGTTGATTAAGCATAGTAGTGTGTGTTCGTTGTTTGTATATTGATAAAATTTATATATTTATTCTATGCTTCGGGATGTCTCATCCCGAAACTACAGCGCTTACTTATACCAGCACATCACGTTTCGGGGTGGGACACCCCGAAACATAAAGATTTTGACATTTGAAATTCGATTTTGTGTAGCTTAACCTAATAGCCCAGCACATTAAGCAGTCCTTCTTTTTCGCGCCAGTCCTTTTTAACTTTTACCCATAAATCCAGATAAACCTTAGAGTCAAACATCTCCTGCATATCCATTCTGGCGGCCTGTCCTATTTGTTTAAGCATAGCGCCGGCTTTACCGATAATAATTTTTTTCTGCGAATCATGTTCAACATAAATCACCGCCCGCATATACATCGGTTTTTTTGCAGTAGCCTCGCGCAACTCCTCCACCAAGACTGCCGCAGCATACGGTATTTCCTGATGAGTAAAGCGGTAAATCTGCTCGCGTACCAGTTCTGCGGTAAGAAAACGCTCGGGTTGATCGGTTATCATATCCCGCGGAAAATACTGATGCCCAGCGGGGGTTATTTTCAGCAGCTCAGCTATTAATGTATCAACACCGGCGCCGTCTATGGCGCATATAGGGATTATTTGAGCAAATTCCATCAGGCTTTTATAATGATCTATTATTGGCAATAGGTCTGATTTATTGATTAAATCAATCTTATTAATTATTAGAAAGACCGGTAATTTGTTTCGGGAGAGTATTTTTATTATATTCTTATCCGCCTGCTCATCCATTTTTCGCCCTACTTGCATCATAAATAAAACAATATCCACTTGTTTTAGGCTTTGATGAGCGGTATTTACCATGCGTTTCCCTAAAGCGTGTTTAGGCCTATAAAATCCGGGGGTATCCCAAAAAATAAGCTGCGCTCCCTGTTTATGTAATATACCCAAAATACGGTTGCGCGTAGTTTGGGGTTTGGGCGATACAATGGCCAGTTTATGGTCTATAATCCGGTTAAGCAGGGTGGATTTACCCACATTGGGCTGCCCTACAATACTGATGAAGCCGGATTTAAATTCAGTCTTAACATCTAATTTATTCATGTTTATTCCAAGTTATTCATAATTGGTTGCTTAAGATTATCATATTTGAGCATTAAGCGATAGTTTTGCCTAAAGCGAATTATCAAAATGGATTGTAACATCAAGTTGTAGACAAATCAAGGAAGTAAATGCCTGAGTCAGGGCCGTTCACTTCTATGTTTGTCATTCTTGAACGAAGCGAAGCTCAGTGAAGAATCTCCCGCATCCGTAAGCGAGGAGATTCTTCGCTCCGCTTCAGAATGACAGAAAATAAGCATTTTTCAGTAGAAGTGAACAGCCCTGACAGCTGATCCTTCTTTTAACAAGTGTCCTTCAATGCTTCCCATTAGTATTTCTTTTTGGAAGAATTATTCCGGTTTAGGGGTTGACAAGACTTGTGTTGCCATGTTATCTTTACATGGAAAAAAGGGGGGCGGGTAGCTCAGTTGGGAGAGCGCTGGCCTTACAAGCCAGATGTCACAGGTTCAAGCCCTGTTCCGCCTACCATCTACGTCGATGTTTTTGGCTTAAGATAACTGTCATTCTGAATGAAGCGAAGCGGAATGAAGAATCTACTCGTTGTTGCAGAGGATGATTTTTCGGTCGAAGAATGACAGGCTAATAAGAGCTTTTCATTATAGTATAGACTTAACTTTAACAGCATTGACCATATACATTGGTTGATTTGATCGTATCGGAAATCAAGTTTTTTCCCCTTTTGTAGCAGCGGGTTTTTAAACCCGCCCTGACAATAAGCCGACTTAAAAGTCGGCGGCTACAATATTTAGTCTGCACTATACAGTATGATAAGTAAAAATAATGGGGTCGTAGTTCAGATTGGTTAGAACGCCGGCCTGTCAAGCCGGAGGTCGCGAGTTCAAGTCTCGTCGGCCCCGCCATTATTTAAAACTGAATAATTTGGGGAATTGTCAGCTTTGATGTGTTGGTTGTCATTCTTAAGCTGTCACCCTAGGCTCTTGCAAAAGTCCATAAAATGTCATTCCCGCAGTGATTTTAAGCGGGAATCTAATTTAGATTTCCGATAAAGGCATTCGGGAATGACAGTAAAATAAACCGCACTGTTTACAGAACTAATAGCAGGTATTTGAATATTTTTTTGCGGGGTTATCTGTAATGTATATGGTAGCTGTTAGAGTTTTTATGTGCTAAACTTAGGGTACTGGGAGATGCCGACTTTTGCCCCCCGGTTTTCCGGGAGTGGCCCAATTTATTTAGCGCCCTGGTACCCTTTTTTAAAACTTGGCCGATATAAGGTTGTCTAAAATAGTCGTAGGGTGGATTAAGGGGGTTTATATAACAGTTGTACTGTTATAACTAATACCAAGCTGCATTCAAAAGGTGATTTATCACGGTACTCTGAGTCGTCCCTGACCCAGAGTACCAATTAAGGTAGCTGTTCATTCTGAATGAAGTGAAGCGGAATGAAGAATCTGCTCGCTATTGCAAGGGGAAGATTCTTCGTCCTTCGTCCTCAGAATGACAGGCTAAGAAAAATTTTCTAAAAAAATAAACAGCCTAGTCTCTTAAGTCAACAGGATTGCCCCTACAACTAGGGACATGGCCTTATCCTCAGGTTAATTATTATCCTCGCCTTCCATATATCCTAACATAATTTTTATAATAAGTCAGAATGCGTTTTACGTATTTACGCGTTTCGGGATAGGGAATATTTTCTATAAATGTTTCCATGTTATCCGTTGCATACCTATTCTGCCATTTTTTCACTGCGTTTTTTCCGGCATTATATGAAGCAAGTGAGAATACCAAATTACCGTCAAATCTTTTAATCAAGTCAGCTAAATAATAACTGCCTAAGGATATGTTTATTTACGGTTCATACAGCAGGCCGGTTCTAAATTTACGAATTTTGAGTTTTTTGGCTAAAACTTTGGCAGTCGGCGGTATGATCTGCATTAGGCCGACTGCATTGGCTACGGAAACAGCATCTTCTACAAATACGCTCTCCTGTCTGATTACAGCAGTAATTAAATATGGATTCAACTGATTTTTACGCGCCTGTTTTTCAATAAGCGGCCAATAATTAAGCGGATAACAAAGCTTCCAAATATCCAGTGGAATTTCAACATGCTCTGCTCTAGCCTTATTTAGAATACGCTGAATTAATATAATAGACTTTCGGTAATTCCCTAATAAATGATTAAGACGGCTTAGGTGATACCAGTAATCAGTAGAAAAATAACTGGGCGCTACAATTTTATTTAGCTCAGCCAATGAATCATCGAACATAAGCAAATCAGCCAATTCCTTGACTCGCTCCAAGTGGAAAATATCCTCTTTAACCAAAAATTTTTCAATTGAAAAAGGGTCGGCGGACAAAGAAATACGGCTCTGGGCATAAGCTGCCGAATAATTAACCGGCGCGGCTGCTTTGTACCAGGAGAAACTACGCAGACGTTCCTTGGCCAATTGAGCATAATAAGTATGGTTTACCTGTTCTATAAGTGAATTATACAAAGAAACCGCCTTATTCCATTCCTTGAGTTCTTCCCAACAGCGCCCCTGCCAGTATAATGCCGCATGATACAAATCACAGGACGGATTGCGGATTTTAGCAAAGTATTCACCGGCGGCCATATAATTTTTTAGGTGACAATATAAAATCCAACCGGCGCGCCAGCGTGAAATATTAATTAAAGAAGAAGAAGGGTATTTTTTAATTAGATCATTGTAAAATTCAATAGCTTGGTTATAATTTTGATTTTCTTCATATATTCTGGCTAATATATAGTATGAATTATCGTGCCAGCTTTTAGCCTTGTTGTCTTTTATAATATCGTTCAGATAATTTGTGGCTGTCTCATCCTGATCGTTGTTCCAATAAATACGGGCTAACTTATAACGAGACCTGAAGGCAAGCTTATGGTTGGGGAAATATTTTATTATTTTTTTGAGATAATCAATCTGACGCTCGCCCATATTTCGTCTTTTAAAGCATTTGGCCTGCTTATATAAAACTTGCGGTATGTAAGAGCTGGTAGGGAAACTTTTACTGAATTCCTCCAGTTCCATAGAGGCTATGCTGTAGCGGCCTTGTTTCATTAGCCTTTCAATTCTGTTTAAATGGGCTTTTTCGCTTACTTTAGGCAGGCTGAGCAGGTGTCTTTTGCTTAGATAAATCTTTTTTTCTTGAGCGTTTACTGCCTCAGATGAGGCGGGATAAAAAAGCCATATTTTATGGTATGTATCCAGCGCATTAGAAATATCTCCTGATTGCTCATAACAATCGGCCAGTTTTTTATAGATTCCTATTTTTGTATTTTTACTCTTCCAATGTTTATTCAGCAATTTTTCATAAAGCTTGCTCGCTTTTTGATAGTCTTTCAATGTATGATAGCTGTCTGCTATACCTAATTTGGCTTTAGGTATAAGACGGCTGTATGGAAATTCCAGAATCAGCCTGCTCCATGAATTAATGGCGCCCATATGATCTTCTAACTTGCTTTGAGATTGGGCTAAATAGTGGTATACATAATCCCCAAGCACATTATATTGATCGATTAATTTTAATAGATGGTATTTTGCTTCCAAGTATTTTTCTTGTTTTAAGCAGGTACGGGCTTGTTTAAATGCCGCTCGTTTTTGTTCAAGATTAAGTAAGAATATAGGCTCTAACTGCGCTAATTTTTTGATGGTATTATTACGTGAATTAGTAGGGGCAGGGTAGGGCGTATCTTTCCCTAATACATTATGATTGATAACCAAACAAAGAAAAACACTAAATATAATTGACCATTTAAACTTAAATGCTGTTTTTAGCATGAATTTAAAGTGCTTTTTTTATGAGTTCCTTGCAAAAGTTCCCCTAAAATGTTATTCACGATAATAAGCATTCGGGAATGACTGTTGTTTTGCAAGAGTTTTTTATGATAAAACCTGATTTAGGAAATCCTGTTTTTCCTTTAAACCCGCTTTTATAACAAGCTCTTATAACAGGCCGACCTACAGGTCGGCATCTACAAGAGTCGGCGTCTACAAGAGACATTCTGCACTGAAGGCGCGCTAATTTAAAATACAAATCGTAAAATAAATAGACACGATTTCCATTTTATATACTGTAGATGCAAGAACCTAACCAGTTTCTAACATTAGTTAGAGTATTCATTTTAAATAATGGCTACTTTAGTTAACTCCGACAATAATTACATTCTGTCATTCTGAGGCCGGAGGCCGAAGGCCGAAGAATCTGCTCACGTATGCCTGTCATTCTGAGGCTGAAAGCCGAAGAATCTCCCTCTGCAACAGCGAGAAGATTCTTCACTCCACTTCGTTTCGTTCAGAATGACAGCTAATAAAATTAAACAGCTTTGCTTTCGCAAGAGAACTCTAGTAGTCATTTTTTAAATTGTCGGGTATTGATAGATTGTAATCTGTCGCCGCCGCTGTAGTTGCCGACTTTTAAGTCGGCCCATTTGTGGGTTTAAAAACCCGCAGCTACAAATATGTTTCGGGATGTCTCAAACCGAAACAATTTGCTCGCCGTTAGGTGTTTCGGCTTGAGGACAAGCCAAACATCGCAGCGGTAGTTAAGTGATTAGCCCAGAAATTTTCTTAAATAGGCTGCCTGCATGATATATTCTTTTATCTGTCTGGTGTTATTTTTTAGTACGGCATTTTCTACGGCTTGGGCATTTTCCTGATGCTGCCGGTCAGTATCAAATTCAATTGGAATTTCTTTAAGGGTTTTTTTGAGTACATTTGGCAGGAATTTACTTTTAGGATTGAAGTATCTTAGCGAGTCCCGTAAGTCATTATCAAAATTCACATAAACTTGTTTTAAATATTTTATATCATCTTCAGATAAGGCGTTTAGCCCCAGTATTTCCGGCGGCAGGCCGATAGAATAAAGGGCTGAAGTAAATTTTATAGCGCGGGGCAGCTTAACCCCTTTGACCTGTCGGGAATAACCGAACAAACCAATGTGCAGTATTCGTTTTCTTCGGCTGGGGATTTGTTTGGCTATTGCGTTTATTACGGGCGCCAGTTCCACTATCTGTTTTTGGTACTCACGTGAATATTTTGCTATGATTTCCAGACATTTTTTTTCATCTAATTGATGGGCGTCTCCCGTTTTTCTCTCCCACAATTTTTTTACGGCAGCTCGCACCATATCGGGAGGATTGTCATACTTAAATGCAGATTGAATGGTAAATGTATGTACGCTGGGGTATTCACGCATAACCTGTTCTACGGTTTGCGGCCTTAGATTCCCTCTAAAAGGCGCTGAACCCACTCCAATTATGGGATAAATCTTTATTCCCACGTCAAAAGATAATTTTTGTAATTTCTGAAGGGCTATTTTATTTAGCAATACAGCGCTGATTAAACCGTAGTTTAAGGCAGGGTCTGATCTTGCCAGAAAAACCCGTTGATAGTCAATTTTTTTATTATGCAAATATTCTTTGGTTATTATATCGGCGCCAAGCATTTGCGGCATATCTTCAAACAATGGTATTACATTGATATTTTTGGGTTTGAATTCACCGATCCATTCGGCGATAGTAATGTCGCTGGTTCTAAAAGACTTGTGTTGTTTGCCGACTACAAATTCGTTGTAGTAGCTGTAAACCCGGTCAATACATTTTGAAGAAGTGGTCATTGGCAGGATAACTTCAAATATTGGAGCAATCTCATGACCGTAAAATAGTTTAGCCGCATCAAATGAACGCGGTATACTCTCTAATGTTTCCAGTAATATTTTTGCCTCAGCCTTTTCTACAGTGGGATTCGGAACCCTTAAGGTTAATAATACATCTTTTCCCAGCTTATTTTTTTTAAAAAATGTAGAGTATTTAGTTAATAATTTTTTCACTACAAAATTATCAACTTCTTTTCCTTCACAATCCCACATTTGTTCATCGCAACCCAAATGGGAAAGAGCATAATAGGCTTCTTGAATTTCATCCTCGCCGCCAAGTACCGTATTTTCTACAAAAAACGGCATATTGACATTATCGGGATGTTGAGTGCTCATACATTTGGGTATTTTTTTTTCGAAAGAATTTTCCACTAAAACCTCCTAATAAAAAACCAGCCGCAGGCTGGACTATAATTAACAACAAAAAACATTACCACAACCAATGTTCCCCTCCTGCTGTACTCAATGTTGTTGACTTAAGGGCTTCTCTTTATATAAAAAGAATAATAGCACAATTGTAGGGTGAATTAAGGGGTTTTCTATTAAAGTTATTCTTACATCTTTATAAGAACACTAAAACAGCCGGTAACATATCCCGAATCTGATGTTTCGGCTTGTCCTCAAGCCGAAACCGTTAAAGACAGCCTTCATGGGTTTCGGCTTGAGACAAGTCAAACAGCCTGTTTAAGCGCGGGTGTGGCGGGTTAAGCAACTATCAAATAACGTATGTCCAGCATATTTTTAGGCTTTATTACAATACGGGCTTGACCCACCCTGTATCTTTAAATCAGGTAAAAAGTTGTTTATCATTGTAACAGTAGAGCCTATTGCAAATGTCCCTGTCATTCCCGAATGTCTTTAAAAGGGAATCTAGCTTTTCAAACACTTAAAACCAGATTCCCCGCTCAAAATCATTGCGGGTATGACATTTTGGGGTATTTTTGCAAGAGCCTCAGTAGTTAACAGTAAATGGTAGATTTGGGAAAGGTTAGACCGTACTCGCCTTAGTCCCAAAAGATTTTTCCTATCCTTATTTGTACGATAAACATAATTGCATAAGGGTATCTTAGGCCTCTTTATACTAAGCTGCATTCAAAAAAACATTAATTTGGTACTTTGGGAGAGTCCCTGACTTAAGCTTCTAACTCTAATATATGATAGTTAGGATTTGCAAAATTGTATAATTTCCTATACAGTAAAAAATACAATTGACAAATCTATAATTAAGATAATAGAATAAACAAATATTTTCAAGCTATTTTTCCTGCATCTATTGCTGTTCTTATTTTTTTTGTTTTATATTTTCTTGTTATTGCTGGATAAAATTTATTATAGCTTAATAAAATACAAAATAAATTTAACTTAAAACAGGCGGTAAAAAAAATGAAATTGGGAATAATTGCCGATACTCACGATAATCTAGTATCCATTAATATTGCGGTGGAATGCTTTAATCGGCTTGAAGTGGATTATGTTCTTCATGCCGGCGATTACGTGGCGCCGTTTACCCTGGATGTGTTTAGCAGGCTAAAGGCAAAATTTATCGGCGTATGGGGGAATAACGACGGGGAACGTATTATATTACTTGATAAGGCACATGAATTTGGTTTCAAACTGCATGAATCCCCCTATCATTTTAAATTAGCGGATAAAGATATTCTACTAATGCACGAGCCATACGAAATCAATGCGCTAATTAAAAGTAATTGCTATGATTTGATTGTATACGGGCATCTTCACCGCATTGATTTAAGGCAAGTCGGCTCTACCATGATAATTAATCCGGGCGAATGCAGCGGCTGGCTTACTAAAAAAAGTTCCATTGCCGTATTGGATGTAGATTTGTGGGAAGCGCATATTATAGATATTTAACCCTGTATAGGATTAACCCGCATATTTCATGAGGTTTGGTAAATCTTTGCGGAAATGGCTTATAAAACAAGATGATAAGCCAATGTCCTGTAGGTACAATTTGTATTTTTAAGCTTTTTGATTGGAAGCGTAAAATGTCTATAATTTCAAGAAGGTACACATTCCGTTAGATTAACTCCCGAATTATTCGGGTTAATACTACTTGCCGTACAGAAAATCCCATTTTATTCTTTGTAGACGCGGGTTTTTAAACCCGCTTGTTCTGGCCGATCTTTCGGCCGGCGTCTACAAAAGTCCGCTACCTGCGGTGCGATATGTTCAGTGTCGGTGTTTCGGGGTGGGACCCCCCGAAACATATGACAGGTGTCGGATTTGAGAATCCTACACCACGAGTCCGCACAGTAAGGTGCGATATGTTCTAAAAAAATCAGGCTATTTTTTGTAAGTCTTTTTCCTTTTTTATATATGTGGGACATCCCAAATATTTAACCCCGTTTAAACAATACGTATCTAGTTCAACTCTTGTCGGCAATTTTAGTCCTTTTAAAAACGCCCAGCACCTAAGCACTGGATTCTTCTGAATATACTGACACCGCATAATTTCACCTCATTATACTGATTATTATAAACTATAAGCTTGCTAATACTTTGTAAAATTAGCACAGCCAGTTATTTAATAAGAGCAAATTATATGCCAGTTAAATGAGGCGGGCGAGTAAAAAATTATAAGATTTATGGACTCATACAGAACTACCTGTTATTTGCGAATGTTTTTATAGGGAATTTGGTTAAAAATAAGTGTGTTCAGGTATGAAACATACTAACTCCGCATATTTCAATGAAGTTTGGCGAATTTTTGCGTAAATAGCTTGCAAAACAACACGATAAGCCAACATTTAAGCGCCTACGGTTTGTGTTTTTAATGTTACAGAAAATCCCGTTTTTACCTTTGTAGGTGCGGGTTTTTAAACCCGCCATTTTGACCGATCTTTCGGTTGGTATCTACAGTAGTCGGCTATCTTCGGGGCGGTATTTTGGGGAACATACAAATATATACTCAACCAGCTCATAAACAATGATTTTCAAAAGAACAAAGACATAATTTAACCACAGAGAACACAGAGGTACACAGAGAATTAACAAAAAAACCTCTGTGAATCTCTGTGCCCTCTGTGGTTAATATTTATC